>NZ_VTLC01000011.1:0-6047 GCF_020514255.1 Synechococcus sp. MU1611
ACAACAAAAAAGCCACCTCGAATGAGGTGGCTTTTTCATGGTTGGTGATGGTGATTGCTACAACAATCAGCCAATCATCAACCTATTAAGAGAATGTTTTACCTGGCATCGAGCTATTTTCTCAGGGGGCTACCCCCCAAATATCGTCGCCGCTGATGCGTTTCACAACCGAGTTCGAGATGGATCGGAGTGGGACCACACCGCTATGGACACCAGGATAGTTATAAACATTCTCAAGGGTTGAACCCTGAGAACTGCATAGGATCTGTGGCTTTCACCACACGTCTGAATCAACAAAGAATTTGTCTTCAGGCAAGAACCAAAATGTTGGTCAAGCCCTCGGTCTATTAGTACTCCTCCGCTGCATCCATTACTGGACTTCCACGTAGAGCCTATCAACGGGTGTTCTTCCCGTGACCTTACTGGGTTACCCCATGGGAACACTCATCTTGAGGTGGGCTTCCCACTTAGATGCTTTCAGCGGTTATCCACTCCGCACATGGCTACCCAGCGTTTACCGTTGGCACGATAACTGGTACACCAGAGGTGCGTTCCTCCCGGTCCTCTCGTACTAGGGAGAAATCCTCTCAATGTTCCTACGCGTACACCGGATATGGACCGAACTGTCTCACGACGTTCTGAACCCAGCTCGCGTACCGCTTTAATGGGCGAACAGCCCAACCCTTGGGACCGACTTCAGCCCCAGGTTGCGATGAGCCGACATCGAGGTGCCAAACCTCCCCGTCGATGTGAACTCTTGGGGGAGATCAGCCTGTTATCCCTAGAGTAACTTTTATCCGTTGAGCGACGGCCCTTCCACTCAGAACCGTCGGATCACTAAAGCCGACTTTCGTCCCTGTTCGACTTGTAGGTCTCACAGTCAAGCTTCCTTCTGCTTTTGCACTCGTCAGCTGATTTCCAACCAGCCTGAGGAAACCTTTGCGCGCCTCCGTTACCTTTTAGGAGGCGACCGCCCCAGTCAAACTGCCCACCTGATACTGTCCGCTCCCCGGATAACGGGTGAACGTTAGAACCCTAGCTCTGAAAGAGTGGTATCTCACCAGTGACTAACTCATACCCACAAGCATGAGATCAACGTCTCCCACCTATCCTGCGCATTCAGAGCCCGGGCACAATACCAAGCTACAGTAAAGCTTCATAGGGTCTTTCTGTCCAGGTGTACGTAGTCCGCATCTTCACAGACAATTCTATTTCGCCGAGCCTCTCTCCGAGACAGCGCCCTGATCGTTACGCCTTTCGTGCGGGTCGGAACTTACCCGACAAGGAATTTCGCTACCTTAGGACCGTTATAGTTACGGCCGCCGTTCACCGGGGCTTCAGTCGCCAGCTTCGCTTACGCTGACCGGCTTCCTTAACCTTCCGGCACTGGGCAGGCGTCAGCCCCCATACATCGTCTTGCGACTTAGCGGAGACCTGTGTTTTTGGTAAACAGTCGCCAGGGCCTCTTCACTGCGACCACCTTGCGGTGGCACCCCTTCTCCCGAAGTTACGGGGCCATTTTGCCGAGTTCCTTAGAGAGAGTTACCTCGCGCACCTCGGTATTCTCTACCACCCCACCTGTGTCGGTTTCGGGTACTGGCAGTCATGCCTTAACGGGTATAGAGCTTTTCTTGGAAGCTTGACGTCACCAACTTCGCTGCCGTAGCAGCTCGTACTCACGCCTCAGCTCGGAACGTTTTCACCGCTCCTCAACGCCTCGAACGCTTGAACCAGTAACCAACATCTGGCTTGGCTAGCCTTCTCCGTCCCTCTTCCCAAAACATGACCGGTACAGGAATGTTGACCTGTTATCCATCGACTACGCCTTTCGGCCTCGCCTTAGGTCCAGACTAACCCTCCGCGGACGAGCCTGCCGGAGGAACCCTTAGGGTTTCGGTGCATGGGATTCTCACCCATGTTTTCGCTACTCAAGCCGACATTCTCACTTCTATGCAGTCCACATCCGCTCACGCTAATGCTTCGCCCCACATAGAACGCTCCCCTACCATAAAAATCCGCAGCTTCGGTACAACACTTAGCCCCGTTCATTTTCGGCGCAGGATCGCTCGACCAGTGAGCTATTACGCACTCCTTTGAGGATGGCTGCTTCTAGGCAAACCTCCTGGTTGTCTATGCAATCCCACCTCCTTTATCACTTAGTGTTGATTTGGGGACCTTAGCTGGCGGTCTGGGCTGTTTCCCTCTCGACCATGGAGCTTATCCCCCACAGTCTGACTGCCTCGCTACACACAGGGTATTCAGAGTTCATCTCGATTTGGTACCGCTCTCGCAGCCCGCACCGAAATGGTGGCTTTACCCCCCTGCTGGAGCACGAGACGCTACGCCTCAACGTATTTCGGGGAGAACCAGCTAGCTCCGGGTTCGATTGGCATTTCACCCCTAACCACAGCTCATCCGCTGACTTTTCAACGTCAGTCGGTTCGGACCTCCACTTGGTATCACCCAAGCTTCATCCTGGCCATGGTTAGATCACCCGGGTTCGGGTCTATAAACACTGACAAACGCCCTATTCAGACTCGCTTTCGCTATGGCTCCACCATTTCCGGTTTAACCCGCCAGTGCCTATAAGTCGCCGGCTCATTCTTCAACAGGCACACGGTCACCCTATGAGTAGGGCTCCCATTGCTTGTAGGCTCACGGTTTCATGTTCTATTTCACTCCCCTCCCGGGGTTCTTTTCACCTTTCCCTCGCGGTACTGTTTCGCTATCGGTCACACAGTAGTACTTAGCCTTACGAGGTGGTCCTCGCGGATTCACACGGAATTTCACGTGCTCCGTGCTACTCGGGATACAGCTAGCTCAGTTCAGTTTTCGGTTACGGGGCTTTCACCCTCTGTGGCGTGCCATTCAAGCACTTCTCCTAACATTCCTGATACACGTTGCTGTCCCACAACCCCGATACTCGAAAGCATCGGTTTAGGCTCTTCCCCGTTCGCTCGCCGCTACTTAGGGAGTCGTTTTTACTTTCCTTTCCTCCAGCTACTAAGATGTTTCAGTTCGCTGGGTTGGCTCGTGCCAGCCTATGGATTCAGCTGGCCGTATTAAGGGTTGCCCCATTCGGAAATTCCCGGATCAAAGCGTGCTTCCAGCTCCCCGGGACTTATCGCAGGTAACCACGTCCTTCATCGCCTCTGTGTGCCAAGGTATCCGCCGTGAGCCCTTTGTAGCTTGACCAATTAACCTCTTGAACGCTTACCGCCGTTGAAAGCAGATTCTCAAGTTTTTATTGCTAAAAACAAGATCAAACTCTGATTCGCTCGACACGAATCAAAGAACATTCAAGAGTCTCGGCTCTTGCTCAAAAGAATTTTCATTGTTCTGGTTCTAATCTCTCTTTCGAAAGATCAGACTCAAAACAATGCATCTGTAAGATGCTTTGTTTTTCCAGACTTCACCTATGCAGTTGTCAAGGTTCTGCTAGAACTTCAAACTGATTTCTCAGTTCGAGCCCAGCATCTTATCAACCAAATTCAAAGTTTTAAACTTAAAAACTTGGAATGACAGGAAGCTGGGGTCATCCAGCGGACACATCTAAATCACACACCAATCGAGCTCGACTCCAACAATTTGGAGACGGGGATAAAGTTCGGTCAGTGGAGGTTAGGAGACTCGAACTCCTGACATCCTGCTTGCAAAGCAGGCGCTCTACCAACTGAGCTAAACCCCCAACACCGAATGGGCCATCCTGGACTTGAACCAGGGACCTCACCCTTATCAGGGGTGCGCTCTAACCACCTGAGCTAATGGCCCAGGAGTCTCATCCCTTTTGGGGTGTGACCTAGACAAAGTTTAGGAACTGAAAATCTCCACCAAGCACGACACATTGCTGCATCATCTTGATTTCAAATCTGAGGTACCGATCGACCTAAGGTGACAGGATTTCGGCCTAAGAATAAAAACACTCAGGCATCAAAATCGTTGTTTGTCTCCCTGTTAGGAGGTGATCCATCCGCACCTTCCGGTACGGATACCTTGTTACGACTTCACCCCAGTCATCAGCCCCACCTTCGACGTCCTCCTCCACAAGGGTTGGAGTAACGGCTTCGGGCGTGGCCAACTTCCATGGTGTGACGGGCGGTGTGTACAAGGCCCGGGAACGTATTCACCGCAGTATGCTGACCTGCGATTACTAGCGATTCCTCCTTCACGTAGGCGAGTTGCAGCCTACGATCTGAACTGAGCCACGGTTTATGGGATTTGCTTGTCCTCGCGAACTTGCAGCCCTTTGTCCGTAGCATTGTAGTACGTGTGTAGCCCAGGATGTAAGGGGCATGATGACTTGACGTCATCCACACCTTCCTCCGGTTTATCACCGGCGGTCTCTCTAGAGTGCCCAACTAAATGCTGGCAACTAAAGACGTGGGTTGCGCTCGTTGCGGGACTTAACCCAACATCTCACGACACGAGCTGACGACAGCCATGCACCACCTGTCACTGCGCTCCCGAAGGCACTCTCTCGTTTCCAAGAGATTCGCAGGATGTCAAACCCTGGTAAGGTTCTTCGCGTTGCATCGAATTAAACCACATACTCCACCGCTTGTGCGGGCCCCCGTCAATTCCTTTGAGTTTCACACTTGCGTGCGTACTCCCCAGGCGGAACACTTAACGCGTTGGCTACGACACCGAGGGGGTCGATTCCCCCGACACCTAGTGTTCATCGTTTACGGCCAGGACTACAGGGGTATCTAATCCCTTTCGCTCCCCTGGCTTTCGTCCATGAGCGTCAGTGATGGCCCAGCAGAGCGCCTTCGCCACTGGTGTTCTTCCCGATATCTACGCATTTCACCGCTACACCGGGAATTCCCTCTGCCCCTACCACACTCAAGCCCAACAGTTTCCACTGCCATGATGGAGTTAAGCTCCACTTTTTAACAGCAGACTTGAAGGGCCGCCTGCGGACGCTTTACGCCCAATAATTCCGGATAACGCTTGCCACTCCCGTATTACCGCGGCTGCTGGCACGGAATTAGCCGTGGCTTATTCATCAAGTACCGTCAGATCTTCTTCCTTGATAAAAGAGGTTTACAGCCCAGAGGCCTTCATCCCTCACGCGGCGTTGCTCCGTCAGGCTTTCGCCCATTGCGGAAAATTCCCCACTGCTGCCTCCCGTAGGAGTCTGGGCCGTGTCTCAGTCCCAGTGTGGCTGATCATCCTCTCAGACCAGCTACTGATCGATGCCTTGGTGAGCCATTACCTACACCAACTAGCTAATCAGACGCGAGCTCATCCTCAGGCGAAATTCATTTCACCTCGCGGCATATGGGGTATTAGCGGCCGTTTCCAACCGTTATCCCCCTCCTGAGGGCAGATTCTCACGCGTTACTCACCCGTCCGCCACTAACCCGAAGGTTCGTTCGACTTGCATGTGTTAAGCACGCCGCCAGCGTTCATCCTGAGCCAGGATCAAACTCTCCGTTGTAGATCATTTCCTTTTAGAAGCTTTCGCTCCCTCAAAATGATTTGCGTCACCCATTACTCAGATCAATCTGGCAACAGTTGAGGCCTCCTCTTCGCTGACACAAAAAGGGTTCTTAAGAGTGCATCTCTAGATTTCTCTTTCAATGACTTTCCGGGATCTCAGATCCGGTTGTTGCTCCACAATTCGCACACCGACAACAAGAAGGTTCGTGAAAACCTTCTCGTTGCAGCGAATTGCTTCGACGCAACGAAATTTTTTGACGGGACCTCACACCTTCATCGCTCTTTCATTCGGATCCTCACTTCACCTTGCGGGTCGGCTCAGAACCAAACGCGATGAAAGCGTCAGTTCCTAAACTTTTCGGTTGTCCAGGTGCGACCAAACCTCGCTGCACTCCCTCTCAGGAGTTCACTTGGCTGGTCATCGCGGCCTTCGCGGCCGCTTGAAGAACTTACAACACCGTGGGATCGCTCCCTCTTGATCTTGTAAGTCGCCTCAGACACATCAAGACTTTCGCCTTCAGCGCTTCGGCTTGCGCGCTCGCCTCTCGGCTCCCGCGCAAGACAAAACCATAACACCACATCTCCCCAGCTCGCAAGAGGCACGT
>NZ_VTLC01000002.1:0-446140 GCF_020514255.1 Synechococcus sp. MU1611
ATCTTGTAAGTCGCCTCAGACACATCAAGACTTTCGCCTTCAGCGCTTCGGCTTGCGCGCTCGCCTCTCGGCTCCCGCGCAAGACAAAACCATAACACCACATCTCCCCAGCTCGCAAGAGGCACGTTTCAAGGCTGCACCAGAGCCTCTCCCCATGGAAGGAAACGCGCCAGATGAGCCCATGAACCTGCCGCCAACATGGGGAAACCCCGTTCAGCAACGTCCTCACCCGGAGAGAGCTGAGCTGGATCCACATCCAACCAGCGAATTGGACAACCGAGTTCGTCGAGCACCAACCAGGCCGCAGCCAAATCCCAGATCTTGGGAGTGGCCTCTAGTGAAGCGATGGTCTGCCCCATCGCCACGCTCACCAGATTGAGGCTGGCAACACCAAGCAAGCGAATCTTTCCAGGGAAGCGCTGATCAGGTTTGCGCTGCAGCACACGGATCGAACGACTGCAAAGCGAAACACAGGCACTGGTCGCCAACGCTCGGGTCTCAGACGTGAGCGGTTGATTGTTTCGGGTGGCGCCGCGGCCACGCAGAGCGACAAAGCGTTGCCCCAGTGCTGGCACATCCAGAAAGACCTCACTGGGTCGGCCGTCAACAAAACGCGCCACGGAAATCGCCCAATAGGGAATGCCGGCCGCAAAATTGGTGGTCCCATCCAAAGGGTCCACCACCCAATAGGCCCGCGTGGCTGGGACTGTTTTGGATCCCTCCTCGCTGAGGACGCCCTCCCCTGGGGCAATGCTGGCCAAGCCCTCAACCAGAGAGGCATCACTCCAGCGATCGCAGTCGGTGATCAAGGAACCATCCGGCTTCACATCGGAACCGATCTGGCCAAAATCCTGCAGCTGACGAGCACGAATGCGATCCAGCAGCAAATGTACTGAGCTCAGTTGATCGTCACTGAGCACCAACGTCACCACAGAGGCTGAACAGGACTGCTCTCAGTCTGATTCACCGTCGAATCTGAGAAAGCTAAGGAGGGACAGGCGGACTTGAGCGGCGTTGGCTCAATGGGAATCGGTGCTTGATCAGGTACCGGCTTGGCTGCCGGCAGCGACACGGCATTACAAACCACCAAGGCATCCAAACCTGTTCGGCGCCTCAGCTGCGCCAGATTGGTGTTGTAATCGCGAATTGCGCCGGCGTATCGCAGCTCAGCGTTGGTGAGATCACGCTGGTTGTTAACCACTTCCCGCTGGGTGCTGACGCCAGCCTGGACCCGAAGCTGCGACAGACGCAGGGATTCTCGAGATGACACCACCTCGCTAGACGTGGTCTCAATGCTCTGAATGGCTGTTCGTAGATCGATGAAGCTGTCCTCAACTTCAAGCCGGATCTGATCACGGGTATCGGCGAAATTGAATCGGCTCTCGTCTGCGGCCTGCTTGGAGCGCCGGTATTGGGCGCGGGCCCGTCCGCCATCAAACAAGCGCCAGGTTGCCGTCAACGCCGTGCTGTTCTGAAAGCCGTATGTGAAATTGCCCATATCAATATCGTTCGACGTCTGACCGGTCTGACCTTGGGTCCGACTTGTCGAGGTGGAGTTAACAAACCTGAGAACGGGCTGAACAGCGGCAAGAGACGCATTAGCTCGGCTGTTGTTGATGGAGATATCGAGGATTAATTGGTCGAGCTCCTCGCGGTAGTTGTAAGCAGCAACGATGCTCTCTTCAAGCGATGGCTCCCACAAGCCCAATGGGCGAGCAGGTGTCGCTGCGGTTGGAGTCACATCCTGTGGAAGATCGAGCAGCGATGCCAACCGACGACGCGAAACGCTTTGCTCACCCAAACGAGTGGTGAGCAGATTGCGGTCGCGAGCCAACTGAGTCTCTGCCTCCAAAACCTCCAATTTGGTATTGACGCCTGCGTTGAAGCGGGCCCGTGCATCACGCAAACTCACCAACGAAGCCTGAACCGAGACTTGGCCAATGCGGACACCTTCATCAGCTTCTTGCAGATTGAAGTAGGCAGTTGCTGAGTTAAGACGCAGATCACGCAAAGCTATGAGATAGGAATCGCGCGCCCGCTCAAACTGATCCCGAGCTGCAGCGATCTGGGGAACACGTGCGGGATTAATCAGGTCCCAACTGACCTGCAAGTTGACATTGAGACGCCACTCTCGGCCGTAGCGCTCGTTGTACCCATCCCGCGTGACAGGCTTTGTGAACTCTTCACCGGTGTTGGGATTGGTCCCACTTTTTTCACCGGTGACGGGATTGATAACGCGGGTCGTGGGTTTTCGAACTACCCGATCTGGGACGAAATCTGGATTTTGGTAGGAGTACGACTTGAGATATTCAGGGAGACCACTGGCCGAGAGGTCGACAGTGGGGTACCAAGCTGCAATCGCTGCGCGGAGTGCAGACTTGGCCTGATCAACCCGACTGGCAGCAGCCTTGAGCTTCGGGCTGTTGAACTCGGCCAGCTGAAGAGCCTCCTCCAGGGTGAGAGGACGCAGCTCATGAATGCGCACCTGAGCCGGCGCATCAGGGAGCGCCAGGCTGGGGGGAGCAGCCAAAGGAACGAGGGGAGGCGGCAAGACGTCGAGAGCCGGAGCTACGACAGATGGATCAGCCTTGGGGCGTGCACCCTTCAAATCGATCGCATCGGGAAGCGTGTTCTGGTCAACCAATGCCGACTCAGTCTGCGCAGTCTCCTGGCTGAATGCAGAGGGAACACCGGTGGAGACGACGCCCGCAACGAGACAAATACCCGCGGTGATCCGGCGCACAGCAATCAAAACCTTTGGCGGAGCTTAGGGACTTTTTCCTACGGCACTCAAAACTGAGGCCACGACGTCAGCCGCCCCATGCACAATCCGGATGGGGACCGGCAGCTGCGCGGCCAGGGCCTCCAAGGTCATGTCATCGAGGAACACAGGCTGCCCCTGCCGCAACATCACCGACGGCAGCAGCAGCTCATCGCCAAGATCTCGCCCCTGCAACCCACTGAGCAGATCCTGTCCAGTCAACAGTCCGGTCACCACTTGGTCCTGCCCCCAATAGGGACTCGGCAGTCCGATCAGGTGAAACTCGACACCATCAACGCCATTCAACCGTTCGGCCACGGGCTGCAATGCCTGTGCGACGATCTGACCCACCACCCAGCTGCAACGACGGGGCTGCGGAACCGCTCTGGGCAGGTCTTCAGTCGCGGCATCCAGAGCTTCGAGGAAGGCTCGAATGCTGCCCACGCCGTTCTCCTGCTGCGGAAGATCCTCGTAGTCATCCCGAGGCGGCAACGGCAACCCAGCCATCAAGTACCACTCATCCGAGAGCCAAGCAAAGCGAGTGCCCAAGGCCGCCTGGAAGTTCTGCTGCATGGGTTCCACCTGGGCAATCACCTGCCGGGCACAGGCCGGATCCACAGGAACAAGGCCATCTTCAGCCGGCCTGAACCGGGTAAGCCCCACCGGAACAACCGCTGCGGACAACACCGCCGGCCAGGGGCCAGACGCGAAGGACGCCAGGTCGTCCAAGGTCCTCTCCAGTGCAGGACCGTCATTAAGCCCTGGGCAGACCACCACCTGGGCATGAATCTGCAGATCACGCTGGTCAAACCAGGCGAGCTGATCCATCACCTGGGCAGCACGCGGGTTCACCAGCAGCCGGGAGCGCAGGTCAGGCTCCGTGGCATGCACCGATACAAACAATGGAGATAAACGCTGCTCCTCAATCCGCTGCCAATCGGCCTCGCCCAAATTGGTGAGGGTCAGATAGGAGCCATAGAGAAAGCTCAGCCGGTAATCGTCGTCTTTTAGGTAAAGACTGTCGCGCCGGCCTGGGGGCTGTTGATCGATGAAACAGAACGGACAATTGTTATTGCACTGACGCAAGCCATCAAACAGGGCCTCGGTGAAGGCCAGGCCAAGACCGTCATCAGCCTCCTTTTCCAACTCCACCTGATGCAGAGCACCCGCTGCATCACGCACCTCAAGGCAAAGCTCCTCATCCACGCAGAGGTAGCGGTAATCGATCAGATCTCGTGGTCGAATGCCGTTGATGCTGAGCAACTGATCGCCCGGCTCAAAACCCAACTCCTCCCCGATCGAGCCGGCCTCTACGGAGGCCACCACAGCAGGCTGCGGCTGGCGGCCACTGCTGGTTGGATCCAGAGCTGCTACGGCAACTCCAGCGGATGGCTCATTCCACACAAGCCGACTTCATCTGAACTCAGTGTGCGCCGTGAGCGCCCCACCAGACCAGCAGAAGCAGACCGAACAGCAGCCTGTAGGCAACAAAGATCCAAGTGCTGTGGCGCTGGAGGAACTTCAGCAACCAATCAATCGCCAGCCAGGACACCAAGGCAGCTGAAAAAATGCCTACCAACAACGGGAGGGGGCCGTTACCAGCACTGGCATCCAGAGCATCCTTGAGTTCCACCAGCCCCGCAATCGTGATAGCGGGGATGCCGAGCAGGAAAGAGAAGCGTGCGGCGTCGGCCCGCTGCCAACCATCGAACAGGGCAGCTGTGAGGGTGCTGCCAGAACGGGACACCCCTGGAATCAAGGCCAACGCCTGCGCCACGCCCACCACGAAGCCATCACGCCCTGAAACATCCGGGAGCTGCTTGCGACGGGTTCCAGCCCGTTCCGCCAAAGCAAGCAACAAAGCCATCACGATCGAGACGATCGCAATGGAAAGAACACTGCGCAGGGGCGACTGTTCGTAACCCTGAGCCCAGAAGAATTTGATGCCCAGCCCGACCACCAAGATCGGCAGGGTGCCCACCGCCATGGCGAGTCCAAGACGTGCCTCCGGCTCCCGCCACTGGCCATGGCGAATGGCACGACTGATTCCCCGCAGCACCTGGCTGAGATCGCTGCGGAAATAGGCGATCACCGCAACGATGCTGCCCAGTTGAATCGCGGCGGTAACAGAAACGCCAGGGTCGCCCCAACCCAAGAGCACAGGCACCACCTTTAGATGAGCGGTGCTGCTGATCGGCAGAAATTCAGTGAGTCCCTGCACCACTCCCAGCACCAGATCACGCCAGCAGGCCTCAAGCAGGGTTATGGATGCAGAGGGGTCCGCCATCGAGACAACAGATGTCGCCTTGACGGTATCCCCGGCCCGCAAGGCAGGGATGTCGGCCGCGTCACTTGAAGATGTCTTCTAAGGTTCCGTGACTTTCTTCATGAAAAGGATTTGATCGGCGGCACCTGGCAAACCTCAGCCTCCGCACGGTCGTGGTCCTTTCCGGTCGCGCGCATCGCTGCAGCAATGGTGGTGCTGCCTGTGTTTCTGCAGGCACCTTGGGTTCGTCTGGATCCTTTCTCAGCAACCCTTTTCACGGGTGTTCTGATTGCAGCCGGCCTGGTGTTGCATCAGAGCCGCTCCCAGACGGCTTCCGACCTGGGTTCCCTTCTCGTTGGTTTCAGCGGTAGCTGGCTTGCGGGCTGCATTTTCTGGGGTTGGCTGCGGGCCCATCCCGTGCTGCACCTGCCCGTTGAAGCCTTCGCTTTGCCTGTTGCCTTGGGTGGCCTGCAGGGCCGCTGGCGGCTGGCGGCAACGTTTTATTTGTCATCTCTATTGGGTACAGCCTGCACAGACCTGGCCATGGCGGCCACCGGCGTGATGCAGTTCTGGCCGGCAGTCGTGACCGCTTCCCTGGATCAGGCTCCTCTACTGCTGCATCAGGCAGGGCTGCATTTGCTTCAGCCCCTGCCCATGGTCACCCTGATGATTGCTGCTGCGATCGTCCTATTCGTTGGACGTCGCCTGAACACGAATGGCAACGATTCCAACGGTGAGACCGGAGCCATGGCAGCTGCTGTGTTGATCACAACCCTTTGGGTAGACGGATTATTCCTGCTCTCGGCGTTGCTGCAGCCAGGGCTCAGCGGGCTGATCGAGTGAAACGAACTGCAAAAGCTGCTGCAAATCAGAGGGTTTAAAGGGGCAACGACTTGTAGTCTTCCCGAGCCGGCAACGCCGGTCGTCCCGTTCTGACCCCTGATCGAGAGTTGAGATGAAGCGGCTTCTGAGCTGGCTGACCGGCGCACTGGTTATGGCAAGTCTGATGGCAGGCCTTGTGCTTCCCAACAGCGTTTATGCCGACGACGACCTTCGCAGCAAGTATTCCGGCAACGAGATCCGCAACGTTGTGGACGACAAGATCGCTGAACGTGAAGGCAAGGTCGACCTCAACAATTCCTCCGTGCGTCGCTTCCAGCAATTTCCTGGCATGTATCCGACCATGGCCGGGAAAATTGTTCTTGGCGGCCCCTACGACAGCGTTGACGACGTGCTGTCTCTCGACCTGACTGATCGTCAGCAAGAGCTCTTCGCCAAGTATCGCGACAATTTCACTGTCACTCCTCCTTCCATTGCTCTGAATGAGGGCGACGACCGCATCAATGACGGTCAGTACCGCTGATCCATTAACCCCGTCACAATGACTGTGATTGCTTGAACCGCCGGACCACCGGCGGTTTTTTTGTCCCCGTGATGGCACAGCCCCGCTGCTCTGATCCCATCCCCTCAGGTCCCTGGGACGTGGTGGTGATCGGTGCCGGGGCAGCTGGGTTGATGACCTGCCTTGATCTACCCCCAGAGCTGAAGGTCTTACTTCTCAACCGCAACACGGGGCGGCGTTCCTCCAGCCGCTGGGCCCAGGGCGGCATCGCCGCGGTGACCCGGAAGGAAGACAGCGCCGACAGCCATGCCGAGGACACCCTTCTGGCCGGAGCTGACCTCTGTGATGGCGATGCGGTGCGACTGCTGGTGCAGGAGGCACCCCATTGCGTGGATCGTCTTGACCAACTGGGCATGGCTTTTGACCGGGATCAAGACGGTCTTGCCACCACCCTGGAAGCAGCCCACAGCCACAGGCGAGTCCTGCATGTGCAGGACCAAACCGGACGGGCTCTTGTGGATGTGCTGCGGGATCGTGTCGAGCAACGGCCGGGGTTGCTGCACCGCCGCGGCGTCCGGGTGACCCAGCTGCTGGTGCGCGATAGGCGCTGCTGCGGCGTGCAGGTGCTGGATGGGGCGAATCTTCACGGCATCGAAGCCCGCGCTGTCGTGCTGGCCAGCGGCGGGGGAGGCCATCTGTTTGCCAACACCACCAATCCTGCCCAGGCCTGCGGCGAGGGCATCGCCCTGGCCTGGCAAGCGGGGGCTGCAGTAGAAGATCTGGAGTTCGTGCAATTCCATCCCACGGCCATCCGCCTGGATGACGCACCCTGTTTTCTGATCTCCGAAGCCGTTCGCGGCGAAGGTGGAGTGCTGGTGGATTCCCTCGGGGGCAGCCCTGTGGCCCATCTGCGCCAACGCGACCTCTCACCGCGGGATCAGGTGAGCCGGGCCTTAATGCAAGCCATGCAGCGGCAGCAGGTGAAACAGATGTGGCTGGACTTCGCCGCCATCCCGCGCGACCAAGCGGAGCGACGCTTCCCAACAATCCTGGACCGCTGCGATGAACTCGGACTCAATCCCTTGGAACGGCCGATTCCCGTGGCCCCGGCTGCCCACTACTGGATGGGAGGAGTCGCCACGGATCTGCAGGCCGCCACCACACTGCCGGGGCTTTATGCCGTGGGGGAGGTGGCCTGCACCGGCCTGCATGGGGCCAACCGTCTTGCCAGCAACTCCCTGATGGAGTGCCTGGTGTTCGCCCATCGACTCAAGGAGATCGAGCTCGGGCCAGCCCTGCCGACACCTACCAACGGCACAGCCCAACCCCTCGAGCTCGACCTGGACGGGAGCAGTAGTTCGCAGTTGATCGACGCGATCGAACAGCTGCGACAACTCTGCTGGCGGCGGGCGGGTGTGGAGCGGTCCGCCTCCGGACTGCGCAAGGCCCTAACCAAGGTCAAGGAGGACGAACAGCACCTGGAACAGCAGCCTCTGCTTCGGGCCAGCAGGCGAGCGGACCCCTGTGCCCCTCGCCTGCTGGCGGAAAGCAGCCGACGCGATCTGAACCTGTTGCTGGATCTGCACCACCGGCTTTTAACCAGCCGTCTGATGCTGGAGGCCTGCCTGTTTCGCGGAGAAAGCCGAGGCGGTCATTACCGCAGCGATGCTCCGGCGCCGCTGCCGCAATGGCGGCAGCATTCCAGGCAGCAACGAGAGCAGGGCATCTTCACCCGAGCCGTGCGCCCTTGATTTAGAAGTCGGTGTTGCCGTCGTAGCCGCTGAGTTCCGCCAAGGTGTCGAGCCCTTTCACGCCGGAGTCGACGCTGCCATTGATCTCCCAGCTGGGGAAGCCCTCTAATCCTTTGCTGCGGCAGAGGTCAGCCTGATTGTTTTCACCATCAGGCGCGCACTCAACCACCTTGAGCTGATCGGAAGCCTGCTTTCCGAAAAGCTCCTTCTGATCATGGCAATGGGGGCACCAGTAAGCGGAATACATCACCGCGCCACTGCTGGTGAGGTGCTCGGCCAAGGCGATCGACGCAGGTGTGCTCTCGGTCGTGACGAGCGGGGCAACGCCGGTGCCGCTGGCCACGGTCTCGGGCCGATTGGGATCGACCACCGACGCCCAAATCAAGCCCCCCAGAAGCACGGCCAGGGCCAGCAGCACACCGCGGAACAGCAGCTGCCCCAGATCCTCCCAGCCGCCTCCAATGATGGAGAGCACCAACAAAGCCAGGGACAGCGCCGCGGAGAGAACACAGAAGAAACAGAAGGCCTGAATCTTGAGCAGCATCACGCCCAGCAGCACACCGCTGAAGACGGCCATCGCTAGGGAGACCGTGAACAGGCCCCACCAGGTGCGTCGCGAGAGGTCGGCCTTGTTTTCCTGCAGACCTGGCAACAAGGGCAGCAGCGCCATCAGGAGCACCGCGCCATAGGCCAGCACTCCTATCAGCGAAAGAGGGATCTCAGCGAAGACCGTCCCCCAGGCGCTGTTGAGCACCTTGTCGCAACCGTCAGCCCCCATCGGACAGGTGAGGTTGCCAAGCAGGCCCCAGCGCTTGAGGGTGATCGAACCGGTGTCGATCAGCCCAGCAGTGGCCAGCACCGCCATGGCGATGCGGGCCCATTTCGCGCCTGAATCTTGGCGTCGACGGCTAAAGAGACGGGTGGTGCCCATCCTTGATCTTCAAGTATTCGAATTCTGTCAGTTCCGGCGTGATCAAGCCGCTTCGTAGGCTGAGAGATGGCCTGCCGGCGACGTGATGACAAGCACCCCGACAAAACCGACGGTCGCGTTCGCCCACCTGGGGTGCGAGAAGAATCGGGTCGACACCGAACACATGGTGGGGCTGCTGGCGGAAGCGGGCTATGGCGTTAGCACCGATGAAAACGATGCCGCCGTGGTGGTGGTGAACACCTGCAGCTTCATTCAGGACGCCCGCGAGGAATCGGTGCGAACCCTGGTGGGACTGGCAGAACAGGGCAAGGAGCTGATCATCGCGGGATGCCTGGCCCAGCATTTCCAGGAGGAATTACTGGAGTCGATTCCGGAAGCCAAGGCCATTGTGGGAACCGGCGATTACCAGCACATCGTTGACGTGCTGCAGCGGGTGGAGGCAGGCGAGCGGGTCAACCGGGTCAGCGCCGTTCCCACCTTTGTGGGCGATGAATATCTGCCGCGCCAGCGCACCACCGACCAGGCGGTGGCCTTCCTCAAAGTGGCCGAGGGCTGCGATTACCGCTGCGCCTTCTGCATCATTCCGAAGCTGCGGGGGGATCAGCGCAGCCGACCGATCGAATCGATCGTGGCCGAAGCCCACCAACTGGCCGAACAGGGGGTGCAGGAGCTGATCCTGATCAGCCAGATCACCACCAACTACGGCCTCGACCTCTACGGCAAACCCAAGCTGGCGGAACTGCTGCGGGCCCTGGGCGACGTGGAGATCCCCTGGATCCGGGTGCACTACGCCTACCCCACCGGGCTGACCCCGGATGTGCTGGCGGCCTACCGGGAGGTGCCCAACGTGGTGCCCTATCTCGATCTGCCGCTGCAGCACAGCCATCCGGAGGTGCTGCGGGCGATGAACCGCCCCTGGCAGGCGGATGTGAACGACCGCCTGCTGGATCAGATCCGCGAGCAACTCCCCGACGCGGTGCTGCGCACCACGCTGAT
Source organism: Synechococcus sp. MU1611 (assembly GCF_020514255.1). Classification (NCBI taxonomy): domain Bacteria; kingdom Bacillati; phylum Cyanobacteriota; class Cyanophyceae; order Synechococcales; family Synechococcaceae; genus Synechococcus; species Synechococcus sp. MU1611. The sequence goes on from NZ_VTLC01000002.1 coordinate 10,048, forward strand.
CGTGGGGTTTCCTGGCGAAACGGAAGAGCACTTCCAGCACCTGATGGGCTTCCTCGAGCGGCAGCGCTTCGATCACGTGGGGGTGTTCACCTTCTCGCCGGAGGACGGCACGGCAGCTGCCGACCTGCCCGATCGCGTCGATCCAGAGGTGGCCCAGGCACGCAAGGATGCCCTGATGGCTCTGCAACAACCGATTTCGGCGGAACGCAACAGCCGCTGGGTGGGTCGCACCGTGGACGTGCTGATCGAACAACACAACCCGCAAACCGGCGAGATGATCGGTCGCTGCGCCCGCTTTGCTCCAGAAGTGGACGGCGAAGTGCGGGTGCAACCCGGCGCCGATGGTCAACAGGCCGCACCGGGGAGCCTGGTGCCGGTGGAGATCACCGGTGCTGACATCTACGACCTCAGCGGGCGGATTGTGGGTGCCCGCGCCATGGTGGCCGCAGCTAGACGCCAGGGTTGACCCTTTTCAAACTGCAGGCCGAGCAGCAACGCCAGCTTTTTCTGATTGCCTCCGGCGTGAGCACGGCCGGTTCGTTCGCCGGCATCACCGCCAAGGGCTGGATCCTGATGAAAGGAGAGGTGGATCCCTTCGTGCTGGCATTGAACTTCGCCGCGCTGTCGCTGCCGACCCTGCTGGTGAGCGGACCAGCGGGAGTGCGCACCGACCGCGTGGGCTGTGAAGGGGTGCTGGTGCAGGCGCAATGGGCGCTGCTGGCCGCCTCAGGCCTGGGGGCACTGGCCATTCCTCTCTTGGAGGGCACACCCCAGGTGCTGCTGCTGCTCTGCAGCACGTTGCTGGTGGGCATCGCCGGCGCCTATGAGCTGACAGCCCGCAACAAGTACTGCTCAATCCTGGTCGAGCAACCCGGGCAGCTGGCGGGCTACCTCACCAGCTTTTCGGTGGTGTTCAACGTGGGCAAGCTGGTGGGCCCCCCAATCGGTGCTTGGTTACTGGTGGCCACGGGCCCGGCCTGGGCCCTGGGCATTGATGCGGCCAGCTATCTGCTGCCGATCGCCAGTGTGATGTTCCTGCTCAGTCCGAATCGGGATCAGGAGGTGCGCAGCGGCGGCGGCCAGGACGCCAGCTTGCTCAATGCCTGGCGCCACTGCGGCAGCACCCTACAGGGGGTGCTCAGCTTCACCGCCGTTCTCTGTCTGATCGGGTTCTACCACCCGGGACTGGCCCCATTGATTGCAGATCGCATGCTGGGACCCGATCCTGGAGACCTGGCGCTTTTCACCAGCGTGCTGGCCGCCGGAAGCATCGTGGGCGGCGCGGTGCTGCAACGCAACAGCCAACGTTTCTGCCGGCGCCCGTTCCTCACCCTCGGGAGCTTCGGCTTGGTCACCGCTGTGGCCCAGCTGGGGATGGCCCGCACACCCGGGCCAGGATTCAGCCTGGCCATGGCCTTCCTGATCGGCGCCGGCACCGCCGGACTGCTGAGCAGCTGCAACCTGATCAGTCAGATCGGTTCACCACAGGTGATGCGCGGCCGCATGGCTGGACTGAGCCAGATCGCCTTCCTGGGCGGAGGCGGCATGTGTGGATTGCTTATTGCCCTGCTGGTGAAGACCACCAGCCTGTCAACGGCCTTTGCACTCACCGGAGGCCTCAGCGCTGCTGTGGCTGTGCTCTGGATGCGAAAACGAGGGGCGAAGCGTCTGGAACAGCTCAGATGAGCTTGATTCCCTTGAGGATCTTGGTGAGCACAAAAGCCGTCACCAGACCAGAACCAACCAGGCCGAGATAAATGCCGACGCCCATGTGCAAGTACTGAGGTGACCACTATTAGATCAGACATTCGCCTGGGTTCAGGCCATTGCGCTTAGGGTTTGTGAACAGCCGATACCTATTGAGAGGTATCTCTAACCGGGCCAACCGGACGTCCATCCATCAACGCCCGACGCCATGCGTACCCTTTTTGTTTACCCCGAGTTCCCAAAGACCTTCTGGAGTTACGAGAAGATCCTTGAGCTGGTGAACCGCAAGGTGTTGCTGCCTCCTCTGGGGATGTGCACGGTAGCTGCGCTGCTGCCCCAGGACTGGGAGATGAAGCTGGTGGACCGCAACGTGCGGGAGGTGACAGAAGAGGAATGGAGCTGGGCCGAACTGGTCATCATTTCGGGAATGATCGTTCAGAAGGACGACATGGCCGTGCAGATCGGCAAGGCCAAGCAGCGAGGCCTACCAGTGGCCATCGGAGGCCCCTTCGCCAGCTCCACACCGGATGCACCCGAACTGGATTTGGCGGATTTCAAGATCCTCGATGAGGGGGAAATCACCCTGCCGATGTTCCTGGAAGCCCTGGAACGGGGCGACACCAAGGGTCGGTTCACCTCAGAGGGAGACAAGCCGGACGTCACTGCCACACCGATTCCCCGCTTCGATCTGCTGCAGCTCGACGCCTACGACTCGATGAGCGTTCAGTTCTCCCGCGGCTGCCCCTTCAACTGCGAGTTCTGCGACATCATCGTTCTCTACGGCCGCAAACCCCGAACCAAAACCCCCGAGCAATTGGTGGCGGAGCTGCAGTACCTCTACGACCTGGGCTGGCGACGGTCGATCTTCCTGGTGGACGACAACTTCATCGGCAACAAGCGCAACGCCAAGCTGCTGCTACCGCAGATCCGCACGTGGCAGAAGGAGCGGGGGTACCCGTTCAGCTTCGCCACTGAAGCCTCCGTGGACCTGGCCGACGACGACGAGATGATGCGGATGATGCACGATGCGCGATTCGAAAGCGTCTTCCTGGGCATCGAAACCCCAGATGAAGCCAGCCTGGAAACAGCCCGCAAGGTGCAGAACACGCGCAACCCGCTCGATGCTGCTGTTGACCGGATCACGGCGAACGGCATCCGAGTCATGGCTGGCTTCATCATCGGCTTTGACGGCGAAAAGGATGGAGCAGGCCGCCGGATCGTGGACTTCGTGACCCGCACCGGCATTCCCGCCGCGATGATGGGCATGCTTCAGGCCTTACCCAAGACAGCCCTGTGGGCGCGGCTGGAGCGGGAAGGTCGGCTGATTCAGGGAGAAGATGCCGCCAAGGGCGTGAATCAGACCAACTTGCTCAACTTCGAACCCACCCGACCGATCCGAGACATCGCCAACGAGTACGTGGAAGCCTTCTGCGCGCTCTACGAACCCAATGCCTACATGGATCGGGTCTACAGCTACTACCTGAAAATGGGTGCCCCCCGCTGGAAAGCTGCCGCAAAGCTTCCGACGTGGATTGATATCAAGGCTTTGAGCACCGTGGTCTGGCGTCAGGGGATCAAACGCGATACCCGCAGTCGTTTCTGGAAATACATGTTTGGGATGGCCCGCCATAACCCTGCTCTGCTGGAGCAGTTTTTGGTCGTGTTGGCCCACAACGAGCACTTCCTCGAGTACCGCTCGATCGTTCAGCAGGAAATCCGCGAGCAGCTGGAATCCTTGCCGCCTGAAGAACCCACCACTCCAAAAGAATTACAACCCGTTTAAAACTCAGTCCTGCACATAGTCCGTGCCGTCTCGGAGACACTGTTCGGCCTTCTGCAACTCTCGCCCGAGATAAAGGGCATGATCGAGAAGACTCAGCGGATGAGGCTCATCCCCCTCAGTGAGATCAATGCCGAGCTGTTTGGCTGTACGGCCGCGATAGATCGCTGAGGGCCGCCGGGGGGCATTTGCCCCGTCACAACGCAACACCTCACCGGTGTCGGAATCTCTGGCCAGCCCTTTGTCATCAATGGTGTTGCCGTAGTGCTCCAGCACCAGTTCGGCTGCATCACGATCCAGCTTGATCAGGAAATATCCGCTCGGGTCCAAGGCGATGAAACGCTGAGACAGGCGATGATCCAGGGCATCCATCGCGGCGGCGGTCGATGCCGGTGCTTCAGGGGTTGTGGTCATGCCTTCAACCTACAAAGCCAAGGCAGGAGGTTCTGCTTTGAAGGGCAGCTCCGCATTGATGGCCTCGATCTCTTCCAGCATCAGGCCGTTCACCTTCGGCAACCAGGTGCGGATCAACTGATCCATTTGGGGCTGGTACCACCGGTGCAGGCTGGCGTGAGGGCGTGCCACAAAGCCCCGGCGACGTTTGTGACTGCCACCGGCTCCAGGGTCAAAACTGGTGATGTTGTTGGCCAGGGCCCATTCAATCGGGGCGTAGTAACAGACTTCAAAGTGGAGACAATCAATTTCCTCGTTGCTGCCCCAATACCGGCCCCACAACTGACGGCCGTCCTGGACGCACATCGACATGGCGACCGGATCGTGAGGATCACCGCGGTGGGCTGAGAAGAGCACCAGCTGATCGCGGTGCAGCCGTGCCAGCGCTTCAAAAAAACCCTCCTCCAGATATTTGCTGCCCCAGGGTCCCCAGCGAGCACAGTGCTGCTCATAAAAGCGATGCATGGTCTGAAGCAGCTTCAGATCGAGCTGGTCTCCGCTGAGCGGCGTCACTGTGATTCCCGCCTTGGCTACGGCCTTGCGCTCCCGCTTGATGTTGCGGCGCTGGTTGGCATTGAAGCCCTTGAGATAGTCCTCAAAGCTCTGATCATCGCCTCGGCTCCAGAGGCTCTGCTGGTTCAGCCAAGCGGCGCAGCCTCCCGATTCCGCCAGGGGCCGCCACTGCGGATCCACATAGAGAAAATTGCAGCTGAGGATGCCGTTCTGTTCGCAGAAGCGATCAATCGCCCGCAGCAGCTCCCGTGTGAGCAGAGCCTCGTCCTCTCCAGCCCGCACATGAAAGCGATACCCCAGCACGGGGCTGACCGGGCTCATCCCAAGGAGCTTGGGGTAGTAGTGCAAGCCCAGATCAGCGGCGAGGCGCGCAAAGGTCTGGTCAAACACAAACTCGCCATAGCTGTGCCCCTTCAGGAACAGAGGGGCCACAGCAATCGGACTGTCATCCCGCCAGAGGGCCAGATGCAAGGGTTGCCAGCCTTGATCAGGGATGGTGCTGCCGGAGCTTTCCAGGGCCTCCAACCAGCTCCAGCGGTAAAAGGGGATCGCATCGTCTCCAACCAGGCTGTTCCACTGCTGCTCAGTGATCTCGTTGATGGAGCGATGCCAGCGGGCCGTGAGTGACGTCATTCAGACGGTGTCATTGGCCATCGCTGATGACCTTAACCAGAGAGAACCACGGGCTGATTAAAGGCTCAGGAAAGTTCCCTAGCGGATCCTCTCGTAGCGAAGAAGCCACTCCCCGTGACCGAGGTCCTCAACGCCATCGGACTGCCAGGCGCCCGGTTGCACCAAAGAAGCAGGCAATGGCGAATCCGTGAGTGGCAACCAGCTGAAGGGACCGCCAAGCAGCTGGGGCACCACTGTGAGCTGGAGAGCATCGACGCAGTCCGCTGCCAGCAGATCTGCGGTGAGTTGAGCGCCACCCAAAAGCACGAGCCGCTGAATCCCAGCCGCGCCCAGCGCTTGGAGCCGCTCCGGCCAGGTTGGCGCCAAAGGGAACCAACGATCAAAGCCCTGATGCATGGGTGCCGGAGCCAAGAGCCAACGCTGAAGTGGCTGGTCAAAGAACTGCCAGGTGCGCGAGAAGCCGAGCGATCGGCTGACCACCACAGCGGCCGGCTGCTGTGGTCGCCCCTCCTGCAGGCGCTGCTCCAACAACTGAGGGTTACGGATCAAGCAGGTGCACTGATGGGCGCGCAAGGTCCCAGCGCCAATCAGGCAGGCATCTGCCCAAGCCAGTGCCTGCTCCAAAGCACGCCGGTCTCCGGCTCCACCCAGCTGGGCCGCACCGCCTTGAGGCGGTGCCAAGCGGCCGTCGAGGCTGATGGCCAGCACCAGCCGGACCGTGGGGCATTGAGAGGTGGGGCGTTGGGGCGTCAAGCCGTCAGTCAGACGGCCGCCACTGCATCGAGGGCAGCCGGTGACATCTCCAACTGCGGTGCTTCGGCATAGACCTCAGCCGCATTGTTCGGACTTTCCTGCAGCCGCACCTTGTGAAGGCTGGCACCAATCGCCTTGATCGGGCTGGAGAGACGATCGGTGATGTGCAAAGCGATGTTCTCAGCTGTGGGCACACACTCTTCGAAGAACGGCACGTCCTTGTTGAGGAAGGTGTGATCGAAAGGCTCCACCACCAGATCATCCACGAGGCGTTGCAGGGCGGACAGATCGCAGACCATGCCGGTGCGGGGATCAATCTCACCGCGCACGGTCACATCCACCAGATAGTTGTGGCCATGGCCATGGGGGCGGGCGCACTTGCCGTAGATCGCTTCGTTTTCCTCCTGGCTGAGCTCCGGGCGAGCCAGGCGGTGGGCAGCAGCGAAGTGAGTGCGGATGGTGAGGAAGGCGTCCATGGGATGTCCGAGATAGTCGGCCCAAAGGCCCGGTTGTTCGTAGAGGCGCAGAGCCGTAATCGGCAGATGCGGGCTGAGGCGCTGCCAAATCACCCGCACCAGGGCCTCAGTGGTGGGGAGACAGCCGGAAGGACCGGAAACATCGAATTCCGGCCAGGCCTCATTGAGGAAGCGGAAGTCGAGCTGGCCGGTGACCTCGTTACGAATGGCGTGCTTCACCTCCGAGAGGTTGAGCACCATGCCGTCGGCATCCAGTCCGCCGGCCATGGACACGATCAGTTCGTAGTTGTGACCATGGCCTGGAGCCAAGGCGCAGGGCCCAAAACGGGCGGCGTTGTCATCGGCGGATAACTCCGGCAGCCAATAGCGATGGCTGGCGCTGAAACAGGCCCGCCGGGTAATGACACAGCCACGACCTTGGCCGTGCCGCGCTGGTGACTTCGTTTCAGTCATGTGACGTTCCGGCCGCCAGGCATCCTAATGAGCTAATGCCGATTCCGAGTCATGGCGGATTCCACCCCCACCCTTAAGCAGCGACTGGGCGGGCGCAGCCTGTACCTGGTGGGAATGATGGGCAGCGGCAAGACCAGCACCGGACGGCCCCTGGCCGAACGCCTGGGTTACGGCTTTGTCGATGCTGATGCTGTGATCGAACAGGCAGCAGGCTGCAGCATCCCGGAGATCTTTGAGCGGGATGGCGAAGCAGGCTTCCGCAGCCTGGAAAGCCAGGTGCTGAATGCCATCAGTCAGCGCCACTCACTGGTGGTGGCCACCGGTGGCGGTGTGGTGACCGAACCGGAGAACTGGGGGGTGCTGCACAGCGGCATCGTGATCTGGCTCGATGTGGTCCCCGACCAGTTGATGCAACGTCTTAAAGCCGACAGCACGGTGCGTCCGCTGTTGCAGACCGCCGATCCAGAAGCCGACCTGAAGGCGCTGCTGAACAAGCGACAGCACCTTTACGCCGAAGCCGATCTCACGGTGGTGATCAACGACGAGACCCCGGACGTGGTCGCCGATGGGATTCTGCAGCTGCTTCCGAGCCTGCTGAAAGATCCGAGCCAACGCCGCACCGACTGAAATCAAGCCGTTGGCGGCTCCAGCCGTACTGCAAACCACTGCAAGGTCAGACCGGGGCTGATCTCCAGATCGCAGGCCGTGTCGATCAAACGCTGAGCCGCCGCTTCCACATCGGGTTGATCCGCGAGATCGGCCGGCAGCTGATCGAGCCTGCGCAACCAACCGCTCAGCCATGTCAACGTATCGGCAGCGCTGAGCAGCTTCTCCGGCTTGCCGGGCTCCAGCACCACATAGTCATCAAGGGCACGGATCAGGGGATCAGACATGGAACGGGGGTTGTGGATGCTGCTGATCAGCCTCACCATCCTGCTCAGTGGCGGCCCCGCCTGGGCTCAAGGCAGCCTTGAGCAGCGGCTGAACAGTTGGCCCGACTGGAGCCTTCCAGCACCATTGCCGCGGCCCTCGAATCGGGACGACCTGGTTTATCCCGACTGGTTTGACGGGCTCTGGCAAGTGGAAAGCATTGATCTGGATGCCCCTGGCGATCCAGCTCTGCGCCATCAGGCACGGTTCAAGGCCGACCGACGCGGTCGCCTGATCGGCGATCGAAGCTTCAATGCCACAGCCATTGGCCGAGCCCTGCTCGGGGAGCAGCTGCTGGGGGTCGAGGAAGACCCCGACTCCGCCAATCGCCAGATCGCTCGACTGAAAGGCGACCTGTTCCTGGAGACAACGGTGACGGGCCGCCGCCAAGAGAGCCCGAGCCCTGAGACTTTTCTTGCAGACGAACTGGTGCTGCAAATCTTGCATGCCCCAGGACCTCCGCGGTTGAGCAGAATCGAAACCCTCAGCCGCTACAACCGCTGCGGCAAAGACATCTGCGCTGAGCAGTGGCAAGGGCGCTATGCCTCCCCAGGGGAAAGCCTGCGGGATCAGGCCATTGCTCAGCACCACTACAAACTGCGCTTCACACCTCTTCCAGCGTCCGCTCCATCAATTTGAGTTCGAGCTGGTCACGCCATTGGAATAGGGGCTGCAGCTTGGGGTGATCGCTCAACCCGGGCACACCCTTGCCAGCCAGGGCCGAACCCGCTGAGGGGGGAAATCGAAGCAGCGACAGCTGGGCTGCCACGGCGATATCGGCCAAGGTGAGGCTATCGCCGACCAACCAGGGGCTGGCCTGCACCGAGGCGGCGAGCTGCTCAAGGCTGGCAAGAAGCTCGGTGCGTTCGTTCTGGTTGACCAGCTCGGTGATGTTGCTGACCCAACCGCCGGGGATCACACCCATCACCGAACGCACGGGATCGGGAAGATCGTCGGGCAGCAGTGCAACACGTAGCTCTGGGTCTAATGCCGCGGCCTGCACCAAAGACGAGCGACCGGCCATCGCCAAGGTGGTATCGGCCCAGTCCTCCAACAGATGCACCTGGGCAACCTGACGTGGATCAGCCGGCAGCAAAGCAGGGTCGGGCTCACGTCGATTCAGGTGCAGCGCAATGGCACTGGAGTCGGCAATCACTTGCTCCCCATCCACCAGCACAGGCACCTGCCGTTGCCCGGACAGCCGGAACACGGCCACCTGGCCAACGCCAGGGGTCACCTCCACGGTGCGGAAACTCAGCCCTTTGGCCTGCAACACCATCCGCACCTTGAGGCAGAAGGCGGAATGGCGGAATTGATGCAGCTCCAGCATGTCCAAAACAGCCATAGGCCCGGCAGAGTAGCCAGCACATTCCGAAGCTCGCCAGAACCATGCGGGAGTTTTGCCCAATTTCAGGGCTACGAATCCCCCATCTGGGTAGGCAATAAAAATCCCGCAATGCTGACGGGGTTAAGTCAGCTCGCAGTTCTACCAATTCACAAAGCCACGTCGCCCGCCACCGTTGCCCCAGGCACCTGAACCGTTGCGCCAGCCACCACCACCGGCGTTAGCGAAACCACCACTTGAATTAGCGAAACCGCCACCATTGCGCCAGCCACCGCCATTGGCCCAGCCACGTCCGCGACCGTTACCCCAAGCAGCGATATCCAGCGGTTTGTGCAGCTTTGCATTCAACAGGTGCGACCAGCCGTCGTCACTCCGTGCAGCAGCAATGCGTTGCTCGATGCTGTTGTCAGCTTTTTGAACTGAATATGTTCCGGCCTCAGTGGCGCCAACACTGCTCCAGGTGCTGAGCAGGATCAGTGTTCCAAGAAGGGTGGTTGGCTTCATTAGGCCCATTGAGCAGCTGAATTTCTGAAGTACTAGCCATAGTGGAAGCGGCGGGTCATGTGTCAGACGTGACTGCTTGAAGTGTTCCCCGATCTGGTCAAGCAATAAAAATCCCCGCCATCGCTGACGGGGTGGCTTGTATGTGAGGTCTTGTCGAGAGATGGATGGCGACAATCGTGTCGCCTCTTGGCTTATTTACGATCGATCTTGTAGTGCTTTCGCCCAAAAAAACACTTTTTTGCTAGCCAATGGCAAGATCGACGGCCCTGGATAGGGTGAGGCCAAAAACGTCTAGAACAACAAATCCATTTAAAAGTCTTACCGCTTTCGAGGGGGCAGTCTTGCATGAATCTTGCGAGTAATCAAAACAAACTTCGGCCGCAAAAAAGAAATATTCCATGGCCCCAGGTGCATCATAGACCAGAATGGCAGGAGGTAAATTCCTGATCGAACGACCTTCATTGATGCGCCAATACCACCACGAAAAGCAGATCAAAATTATGGGTATAAATAGAAGAAGTTCAACAATTAAAAGGACTGGGCTTTTGATCGGGGCAACAAGAAGTAAATTCATGATAACAAGCTCTAAAATCCAGCACACTGAGAGAAATATTGCCAATATATCGACGCCTTTTCTCACTCCCTTGTTCGCCAAATTCAAGACAATAAGGATAAATGTGTAGCCAAAAAATATGGCGCCAATTGGCTGCATATGGTTGGTAAGGGCGTCCAGAAAAGCATGTGCAACTTCTAGGAAGTTTTTTATTGCTCCTTCTTCTACTGCCTCGAGGTTGAGGTTTCGATCGAATTGTTCGGTAAAAATAAATGTAGCGAGTAATACGTAGATTTCTGCTGGTTTTTTGATTCGCTGAAGAAATGTCATGTCTCTGCAGTCGTCTTCACAATCTTACTGACAAAGCCTGAGGTGTCTCCAGTTGCCTTGGAGAGTACTGCGCCTAAAAGCAGGTGTTTGTTCGAGAAGGACTCACCCAGAGAATGGAAGGATTGGGCTGAGATCACATTCTCTCGCATCTGAGTTGAGGCTCTCCCCCAGGTGCCAACCAAGCAGCCTGCCCTGCTCGTCCCGATCATTTCTTCAGTGGGTCAGCCTCCAACTTGATGCGCTGCTTTTCAGCGGCTTCAGGGTTGCTTTCAGCCCATGCCTTCATGCCAGGGTTTGCCTCCAAGTAGGCGCTCCAGTCGCACTCGAACGCAACAAGCCTCTTGGAGCATTTAGGGCGCTTCGCTTCAGCCTCTATGGCTCGCCAATTGTCTTCAGCATGCTCACAACTGGAGTTCCAACCTTCTTGAGGAGCGACTGAAGGGCAGGTAGAGGTTTGCTCGACCTCGACGGTGGCACCAAGACGCAGGATTCCAACCTGCAGCTCGTCCTTCCAGAAGTTGTAGTTGTTTCCGCAGCGCCAGGTGGACTTGCCAGCAACCAGCGGTTCGTGGTGACCTCCGCCAAGTCCAACCCAGTCGCAGTAGACGCGCTGGCATTTGCCTTCGCCGACATAGGCGTGATTTTCAGGGCACTTGTTGCCGAGGTACTCAGGGGTTCCAGCCTGAGCCTCTACACAGCCGCGATAGTCGGCGGCTTGAAGACAGAGCTGGTGGATTTCAGGGGCGACATCACCAGCAGCAGTTACAGGAATTGCTCCAGCAATCAGAGCAATGGTTGCGAGAGCGGCGCGAATCATGAGCCAATTGTGGTCTCAAACCGTTTCTGGTGCCCAGCCCACTTACTTCTGCCACGTCGACGCCCAAAGCGTGCATCACTACTTCAGGCGCTCACCCTGCTGCAGTTGCTTTTGTCTGAGGTTGCATCGCATCAGATCTTCCAACAGAAATTTCCAGGCCCTAATTACATACACACCAGGACGCTGATTCCCCCCATACCCCCTTCGTTCTAGAGCTCAGCAGAGGCTCCCTCCCCAACAAGGCTCCACTTGTTGCCAGCCAACGCGATGCAACTCCTTCCAGAGCTGCTCTGCAGCGTCCCTGCGCAGATGCACACGTGTCTTGAGGAGTGGTGGTTCTTCCGGTATGGGTATCCCCGTGTCGAAAAAGACCTTTGGATCTCTGATCCAGCTCTTCTTATCCCGGTGAAACCGCTTCGTTTCTTTGGTCGCCGGATCTTGGATGAAGCCCTCTGACCCAAAAACTCTGATTTAGTTCATATGTACCAAGCTATTGCAGGTCACATCAATAGATCGAGCCAGCCTGTCCAAGGCGTTGGATAAAACATGTCCAATAACCCCGCAGATGCACTGCAATTACAAGAGATCTAGAAGTCTCAGGCAAACTCCCTCACGGTTTTTTGAGCCGAATAAACTCCACGCATCCAAGGCATCTCTTGCTGAACACCGGTCCGTTATGGATCTGTGCTGCGTCAGCAGCCTCTGCCCAAGAATTGTCTAAGCCTTCCAAACACCTCCAAAAACGTTGCAATAACTAGATATGAGAGAGTTTTTCCTCAACGTCTCCCGTTACCCCCGCTACTTGGTGGCCTTCACCCTCGGGGTGATGAATTCCGTCGCCGAACCCCTAGTCGCACGCCGGAGCAATCCCGTCACAGCCGTCGCCTTGATCGGCGCCCTGATCAGCGGGGGAATCAGCCTCATACTTGTGCTGCATGCCATGGTGAATTCAGCACCGATGGCGTGATGGCACAGGGGCGTCGAGTGGAGCGGGTTGCCGCGCTGATCCGCAAAGAAGTCAGCGAACTATTGATCAATGGCATTCGGGATGAACGGGTGCACCAGGGCATGGTGAGCATCACCGAAGTGGAGGTGTCCGGCGATCTGCAGCACTGCAAGATCTTTGTGAGCGTGTTCGGAGAGGCCCAGGAGCGCGCACAGGTGCTCGAAGGCCTTCAGGCCGCCAGCGGTTTCCTGCGGGGAGAACTGGGGCGGCGGCTGCAGATGCGCCGCTCCCCCGAGGTGGTGTTCCAACTTGACCGCGGCCTGGAACGCGGTAGCTCCATGCTGGGGCTGCTGAATCGCCTCGAGGATGAACGGCAGCAGCGAGGTGAGGTTCCACCGGGGAGTGATGAACACCCCAGCGAGTAGCAACCTGCGTCGCCAGGTGGCTGAGCTGCTGGTGCTGCGGGCCAGTGGTCATCTCAGCGACCACCAGCGCCGTTACCCGCAATGGGAACTGCCCAACGGCACACTTCAGCGTCTGCTTCAGGAAGGTGTCGGCGGCGTGATTCTGCTGGGGGGCAGCGCCGTGGAGCTGCAGCAACGCACCCAGCAACTGCAGGGGTGGAGTAGCCAGCGGTTGCTGTTCTGTGCAGACGTGGAGGAGGGCGTGGGCCAACGCTTCGAGGGCGCCAGCTGGCTGGTGCCGCCCCTGGCCCTTGGACGCCTCTACCGGGGCGACCCCGAGCTGGCCATGGCACTAAGCGAACGCTACGGCCGCTGCACCGGCGAACAGGCTCGCCGCTGCGGCCTGAACTGGGTGCTGGGACCGGTGTGCGACGTCAACAACAACCCCGCCAACCCCGTCATCAATGTGCGGGCCTGGGGGGAGGATCCCAGCAGTGCGGGCGCCCTGGCCGTGGCTTTTCAGCGGGGGCTATCGCAGGCCGATGTGCTCGGTTGCGCCAAGCACTTTCCCGGCCACGGCGACACCGCCAGCGACTCCCATCTCGACCTGCCGGTGTTGCCCCACAGCCGCGAACGGCTGGAACAGGTGGAACTGCCCCCATTCCGTGCCGCCATTGCCGCCGGCATTGACAGCGTGATGACGGCCCACCTGTTGCTGCCGGAACTGGATCCAGAGCAGCCCGCCACCCTCTCCAAGGCCGTCCTCTCCGATCTGCTGCGGCGCAAGATGGGGTTCAACGGTCTGGTCGTGACCGATGCCCTGGTGATGGAAGCGATCAGCGCACGGCATGGCGCAGCAGAAGCGGCCGTGCTGGCCTTTGACGCCGGAGCCGACCTGATCCTGATGCCGGCGGATGCAGATGCCGCGATCGATGGCCTCTGCGCTGGCTTCAACAGCGGACGACTGCCCCTCGAGCGGTTGGAGGAGAGCCGTCAGCGCCGTGCCCATGCTCTGCAATCAATCCCTATCAGCGCCCCTTCAGGGCCAATTGTCACGGCAGCCGACCAGGCCCTGGAAGCGGAGCTGGTGCGCCACAGCGTCACCATCCGCGATGCAGTGGTGCGGGCTGACGCAGGGATCAACCTGGTGCGGGTGGATTCACTGTTACCAAGCGCAGCCGCCCTCAGCGGCTGGTCACCGGCCCTGCGCATTCCCGAAACCCAAGGATTTCGCTCGGTGGTGCTGCATGGAGAAGGCCTGTCGCCCTGGAGCGGCCAGCCGGAGGCACCCCTTGCGCTGGAAGGCCTGGGGAATGGCCCGGTGATGCTGCAACTCTTCCTGCGGGGCAACCCCTTCCGCGCTGGGCGTGACGCTCAGGAGCCCTGGGCTGCAGCCATCCAACAACTGGTCACCCTCAACCGACTGGCCGGGGTCGTGATCTACGGCAGCCCCTACCTCTGGGAGAGCCTTCAGCCCATTCTGCCCAGCGGTTGTCCGGCCGCCTATTCCGCTGGCCAGATGCAGGAGGCCCAGCGCCAGGTGCTCACCGCGCTGTTTCCCACCAGTTCGCCGGCTAGCGGAGGCGGTGCATTCACCGACTGACCACATCCAATCAACCGCACGGACCAACCGCATCTAACCTCTCGCCAACTTCCAGCCGGCCGGCCATGCTCAGCCTCTCGATGATCGTGCGCGATGAAGAGGCGCGTCTCGGGGAGTGTCTGCGCTCCGTGCAGGGCTTTGCCGACGAGCTGGTGGTGGTCGACACCGGCTCCAGCGATGCCACGGTGGCCATTGCCGAAGCCGCCGGAGCCAGGGTTGAACGCATCACCTGGCCTGGGGACTTCGCCCCGGCCCGTAACCAGGCCATGGGATTCCTTAACGGTGACTGGGTGCTGGTGCTGGATGCCGATGAACAGCTGCGCCCCGAGGCCATCCCCGCCCTGAAGGCTCTGATGGCCCAGCCCGATGTGCTGGTGATCAACCTGCTGCGCTACGAGGTGGGAGCCGCCATGGCGCCCTATTCCAGCGTCAGTCGCCTGTTCCGCCGCCACCCCTCAATCCAGTGGAGTCGGCCTTATCACTCGATGATCGACGACAGCGTTCGCGCCCTGCTGGAGACGGAACCCCAATGGCGCATCGCCGATTGCAGTGAACCTGCGATCCTCCACGACGGCTACAGACCGGAGCTGCTGGAGGGCAGCGACAAGGCGGATCGGCTGCGGCAGGCCATGGAAGACGACCTGCGGGACCGCCCCGGTGATCCTTACGCCAGCGCCAAGCTCGGGGGTCTGTTGATCAGTGAAGGCAAGACCGACGACGCCATTCCCCTACTTCAAGCGGGACTCCAACACTGTGATGGGGGCAGTGCCGAACGCTATGAGCTGCTGCTGCACCTGGGATTGGCCCTGACCCCCAGCGATCCCGCCCAAGCGGTGCGCTGCTACCGGCAAGCGCTGGAGATTCCCCTCGACACCCGGGTGAGTCTGGGAGCCCGACTCAACCTGGCGGCCCGACTGATGGAACAGGGCGACCTTGAGGAAGCCATCAGCCTCACCCAAACCGCCGCCCAGCGCGCCCCGGAAGTGGCCCTGGCCTGGTACAACCTGGGGCTGATGCAACGACGGCGCGGTGACCTCGCTGCGGCCCTCGAGGCCTACGGGCGCGCCCTCGGCCTGGATCCCAACAACGCCGCGTGCCATCAGAACAACGCGGTGGCGCAATTGCTGGGCGGCAACATCGATGCGGCCCGCAGCAGCTTCATCCGCGCCATCAGCCTGCTTCAGGCGCAGGGGCAGTCCGACGCGGCCGACGCGCTCCGGGAGAAAGTGCAGGGGGTCGTGAAGCTGAACGGGGAGGCTGTCGCTTGAGCCATCCCTTGAAGAGCCGAACGGTGATCGTCACCCGCGCGGCCGACCAGCAGGGGGCCGCGCGTCAGCTGCTGGAGCAGCGAGGTGCCACGGTGCTGGACCTTCCGGCCCTGGTGATCGGACCACCCGACCACTGGGGCCCACTGGATGACGCCCTTGAGGAGCTGGACAGCTTTCACTGGCTGGTGTTCTCCAGTGCCAATGGCGTGCAGGCCGTGGAGCAGCGGCTGCAACGCATCGGGCGTTGCCTGGCCCGGCGCCCCGCCAGCCTCAAGATTGCGGCGGTGGGCCGCAAGACGGCGCAAGTGCTGGAGAACCTTGGGGCTGCAGCGGATTTTGTGCCCCCAAGCTTCGTGGCCGACAGCTTGATCGATCACTTCCCAGTGTCGGGCTGGGGCCTCAAGATGCTGTTGCCACGAGTGCAAAGCGGTGGTCGCACCCTGCTGGCGGATGCCTTCGGCGAGGCCGGAGTGCGGGTGGTGGAGGTGGCGGCCTACGAATCCGGATGCCCCTCCTCGATGCCGGACCCAACAGCAGCCGCCTTGGACGAGGGCAGCGTCGATGCCATCGCCTTCAGCAGCGGCAAGACGGCGGAGCACACCGCTCAGCTACTGGAGCAACGCTTCGGCCCAGGGTGGACCAATCGACTGGAGGGAGTGAAAGTGATTTCGATCGGCCCCCAGACCAGCCGCAGCTGCCTGCAATGCTTCGGGCGGGTGGATTCCGAGGCCGACCCCCACGATCTCGAGGGACTGGCCGACGCCTGTGCTCAGGCGATGCAAAAGTCCTGAGGTTCGTCGTTCAGCGACAGGCGGATGCAGCCGCTCACCATATCGATGCTGAGCACCGACCATCCCGTCGGCAGAACCAGCGGAGCGTCATCCTCGCAGCGGCCATCGGCACCCACACAGATCACACCGCTGCCGCTGGCGGTGGTCACCATGGCGCGTTTCTGGTTGCCCACCATCAGAACTCCCGTCACTATCGGGGTGATGACGGACGTGCCTTCCTGAACATCCGCACCGGACAGTGGACCGAAGGGATCGACCCGTCCACCAGGGGTAGCCTGCTGCACCTCCTCGGCCGAGGGCAATGGGGTCAGGCCGATGGCAAGAGCTGCGGGAGCAGACGCTTCGGGCAACGGCGAAGGCTGCACTGGAGCCGATGGCAGTGCTGTGACCGTTGGCGTTTCACCACCACAGCCCGCCACTGACACCAACACAACTACGGGAAGGAACCAGCGCTCAGCCGCCTGCTTCCACCAGGTCACGGAAACGGTCAAGATTGGCCTGGAGCTCCTTGGTCACGATGCCCCCCAGGATGCTGGGTTCCATTAACGGTGCCAAGACCCGCGGCAATTCGTAGGCCACGCTCAACTTGACCACCGTGCGGTCGTCAGCTTCGGGATAAAAGCGCACCGCCCCCTTGGTGGGCAGTCCCCCCACGGATTCCCAATGCAGTTGCTGGGCTTCGACCCGCTGCGTGATCCGGGCTTTCCAGCTGAAGCGAAAGCCCTGAGCCGCCAGGGTCCAATCGGTGAGATCGGGATCCTCCAGGGGCTTGACCGACTCAATCCAACGCATCCAGCGGGGCATCGCTTCGAGATCACTCCAGACCTCCCAGACCTTGGCGGCCGATGCCTGCACCTCGGTGGTGACCGTGTGTTCGAGCCAGCGTCCCATCAGGCCACCGCCGCGTTGGTGGCCAGCTTCACAGGCCGATCAAGGATGGCCGCCGCTGCCAGATGACCGCTCATCGTGGCTCCCTCCATCGAATCGATGTAGTCCTGGCGGGTGTAGCTGCCGGCAAGGAAGAAATTAGAGATCGGTGTGCGCTGTTCAGGGCGGTAGGGCTCCATGCCTGGGGCTTCCCGATACAACGACTGGGCCAGCTTCACCACGTTGCTCCAGGTGAGCTTGAGGTTGCGGGCTGAGGGGAACAGCTCTCGCACTTGACGGTCGGTGTGAGCCACGATCTCGTCCACAGACTTGGGAATCCAGGGATCCCCTGGAGTCAGCACACATTGCAGCAGGGATCCTTCTCCTTCCTTGCGGTAGTCCTCCGGGCTGGCCAATGCCAGATCAGCGAAGCAGCTGAAATCAGCATCAGCGGTGTACAGCAGATTGTTCAGACCTGTAGGTGTCGCCACATCCCGACGCTGGGCCTCGTGGGAATCCCCCAACTCGGTCACCCAGCCGTCGTAGCGGAGCTGAACCGTGGCCACCGGCACGGCCTCCAGCTGATGAATTGCCTCGAACTGGGGGTAGCGGTTCCAAGCTTCGGGCAGCAACTTCTGAATCCCCGGCACATCACACGCCGCCAAATAGACATCGGCTTCAACACGGACATCACCCTCAGGCGTTCCCAGCTGGAGGCCGGTGATCTCGGGCGCCTCACCCTCGCTGAATTCCACCTGCTTCACCCGGTGGCGCAGATGCAACTTGCCGCCACGCTGCTGGATGTAGTCGAAAATCGGGCCCGTGAGCCAGCGGTGGGGGGATCCCTTCAGCAGGTTGAGCTTGGAAGCTTCAGTCTTGGCCGCAAACATCATGAAGATGGTCAGCATGCAGCGGGCGGAGATGGCCTCGCAGTCGATGAAACCCAGGGCGTAGGCGACGGGGTTCCACATCCGCCGGATGCTTTCAGGGCTGCCGCCATGGCCCACAAACCAATCCTGGAAGCTGACGGAGTCGAGAGCACGAATGGTGCGCATCGCTCCCTCGTAATCCACCAAACCACGCACGATCGGGCTGGTGCCCAGGGCCAGGGCATTGCGCAACTTGTCGATCCAGCTGAGCTGCGGTGTGGTGAAGAAAGCCTTGAGGCCGTTGAACGGCGCACCGATGGGGAAGCGGAAATCCAGCTCCCGTAGATCGCCCCCCTTGTTCACGAACAGGTGCGTGTGCTGCTTGGGCAGCAGGTTCTCAAACGCCCCGACCTTGCGCATCAAGGCGAAGAGATTGGCGTAATTGAAGAAGAAGACGTGCAACCCCATCTCGATGTGGTTACCTCCCTCATCCACCCAACTGCCCACCTTTCCGCCCATGAACGGACGGGCTTCGTAGAGATTCACCTCATGGCCTGCATCCACGAGGTCAACAGCAGCGGAGAGACCGGCGAGGCCGGAACCAACGATCGCGACCCGCACAAGATCTGGTCAACTAAGGCGACTCTATGTATGAGCGTTCATAGAGTGAGAGCACGAGCCTGCGTTGACCATGACCTCCACCCCCGATACTGCGCCGGCCCATACCGCCAAAGACGGCAAGGGCATCCTGATCACCGAACCGGCGATGCAGCAGCTGGCCAAGCTGTGTGGCGAACAGGGTGACAACCAGGTGCTGCGCGTCGGAGTCCGCTCCGGCGGCTGCAGCGGCATGAGCTACACGATGGATTTCGTGTCCGCCGCCGACACCCTCGACGACGACGAGACCTACGAGTATGTGGCCTCTAATGGCCAGAGCTTCCGGGTGATCTGCGATCCGAAGAGCCTGCTCTACATCTACGGAATGCAGCTGGACTTCAGCACAGCCCTCATTGGTGGTGGATTTAACTTCACCAACCCCAACGCGAGCCAAACCTGTGGCTGCGGCAGTTCTTTTGCAGTGTGAGCGAAGCCACGTGGGACTCTGAGGGGAGATCACTGCCCTCTCCCCGTTGATGGAGACTTCCCAGGACAGCCTGTTTGAGCAGGCTATGGCCCGATACCAGAGCGGCGCCGCTGCCGAAGAGGTGCTGCCTGATTTCGCCCAGATCGTTGAAGCCGCCCCCCGCCAGTCGGCGGGGTGGACCTGTCTGGCCTGGCTGCAGCTGCTTTGCGATCAGCCGGAGGAAGCGCTGCGATCAGCACGCTTCGCCGTGAAGCTCAACGGCCAGGACCCGCAGGCCAGGATCAATTTGAGCCTGGCCTTGCTGGAGACGCAATCCAAGGGCGTGCGGGACCACATCCAGGTGGTGCAGCAAGTGATGACCCTTGCCCCGGAGGTGTCCAGCGAACTCAAGGCCTCAATCACCGATGGCCTCGAGCGCAAACCAGGCTGGAAGGCTCTCGAGAAAGTGAAAGCCTGGCTTGAACTCTGATTGCAACAACCCGCCCTCCAAAAGCCCGGTCACGCGCACTGCCTGCATGACAGCCCTGCATGACAGCCCCTGCATGACAGCCACCTGGACCATCACCCGACTGCGGTCCCAACACGCC
Organism: Synechococcus sp. MU1611; assembly: GCF_020514255.1. NCBI lineage: Bacteria > Bacillati > Cyanobacteriota > Cyanophyceae > Synechococcales > Synechococcaceae > Synechococcus > Synechococcus sp. MU1611. The sequence continues at coordinate 29,714 of NZ_VTLC01000002.1, forward strand.
AACGGCATTCCGGATCCGAATAGGTGGATTTAGTGAGAGAGAACCCCGCAATGGCACGCATCCTTCTGCTGAGCAATGGCCACGGCGAAGACCTCTCCGGCGCCCTGCTAGCCCAAGAACTTCAGCAGCAAGGGCACAGCGTGCAGGCGCTCCCCCTGGCGGGACTCGGCAGCGCCTACCGCAAGGCCGGCGTGCCGCTGCTGGGACGCAGTCATGAATTCAGCACCGGCGGCATCGGCTACACCAGCCTTCAGGGTCGCCTGACAGAACTGCTGCAGGGACAGGTGCTGTATCTACTCAAACGACTGATTCGTCTGCTGCGTCACCGGCATCGCTTTGATCTGATCCTGGTGGTGGGGGATGTGATCCCGGTGATCGCGGCATGGCTCAGTCACCGCCCCGTTGCGACATACCTGGTGGCCTACTCCAGCCACTACGAAGGGCAGCTGCGCCTGCCCTGGCCCTGCGCCGCTCTGCTGAAAAGCAAACGGTTCAAGGCCGTTTACAGCCGCGATCAACGCACCGCTGAGGATCTCAGTCACCAACTGCATCGACCAGTGACCTTCCTGGGCAATCCGTTCATGGATTCAGTGCTGACTGCGGCACCCACAGCGCCAGCCAGCGGTCAGCACATCGGTCTGGTGCCCGGCAGCCGCCGACCGGAACTGGAGCAGAACCTGCAGCTGCTGCTGCAGCTGATGGAGCTGCTCCCCACCACACCACCCTGCAGCGTGGATCTGGCCTTGGTGCCAAGTCTGGATGACGTCAGCCTGCAGCGACTGAGCAACAGGATCGGCTGGCGGTTGACGAACGGCGTGCTGCAGCGCGATGGAGCCGTGTCGATCAACGTGCGCCGCGGAGCGTTCAAGGCCGTACTGCAGAACAGCGATCTGGTGATCGGCATGGCGGGCACCGCCATCGAGCAAGCCGTTGGACTGGCCAAACCGGTGCTGCAGGTACCAGGCCAGGGGCCGCAATTCACCGCGGCGTTCGCAGAAGCCCAGCGGCGCCTGCTGGGCCCCACCGTGTTCTGCGCCCCCGGGGAGAGCGGTAGCAGTGAGGCCCTCAAGGCCACAGCAGAGTTGGCCTTGGCGCTGCTGGATCGCTTCCGAGGGGATCCAATCTTTCAGCAGCAATGCCGAGTGGAAGCAAAACGACGCCTCGGGGAGGCAGGCGGAGGCCAGAGAATGGCGGCAGCCATCAGTGCACTGCTGCCATGAGTGCCCCTTCAGAACCGGCCTGGAAACGCTGGCTGGACCGCCTGCTGATGGTGAACGTGCTGTTTGTGTTTGTCGGAGCTGGGGTCTTTGCGGTTGCGGTGGTGGGCCAAAGCCAAGGGGATGACTGGCTCATGGACCGGGTTCAGGTGCTGTGGCAACCCCTCTTCGCACCGGCCATCAGCCTGCTGATCATGGCGGCCCTGGTGAGCGGCATCTTCAGCTGGTGGCAGCGGCGAGTGCTGAAGTCAGATCGGGGTAACGGAAGCTGAAGTTCATGGTGTCCAGCCGCTCCGAAGCGACCTGCTGGCCCTCTAGCACTACCTTGGCGCCATCCCCCAGGAGCACCTGGAGCACCGGTCCAGGGACCGGCAGCAGGCTGGGGCGTCCCAGGCTGCGTCCCAGCTGCTTGCTGAAGGCCGCCATCGACACCGGCTCGGGAGCAACGGCATTGATCACGCCAGTCCAGCTCTCGTCCGTGAGGGATTGGAGGATTAGGGCACAAAGGTCACTGCGGTGGATCCAACTCATCCACTGGCGGCCACTGCCGATCGGACCGCCAAAACCCGTACGAAACACCGGCAGCATTTTTCCGAGCGCGCCGCCGTCAGCGGCAAGCACGATGCCGATCCGCAGGGTGACCTGCCGCACCGAAGAAGGAACCGCCTCGGCAGCCGCCTCCCAGCGCTGACACAAGCTGGCGAGAAAGTCGTTGCCGGGTTTGCTCGATTCGAGAAAACGCTGCTCCAGGCTGGAGCCGTAGAAACCGATCGCCGAAGCGTTCACCAGCACCTTTGGCGGGGTTGAACAGGCCTCGATCGCCTTCACCAGCTGCGAGGTCGTCTGCAGACGGCTGGTCTCCAGCAACTGCCGGTGAGCTGGGGTCCAACGCTTCTCAGCAATCGGTTCCCCCGCCAGGTTGACCACCGCATCGGCCTGGTTCAGGGCTTCCAGGAGCCCAGCATCGGCCCAGGTGCTGCTGCTGGTGGGGTCGAGCTGCATCCAGATCAGTCGCCCATCCGCCCGTTCAGTGTTGTAACCACGGGCCAATCGACGGCTGACCACCGTGAGCTGATGGCCGGCCTGGAACAGGAGCGGCAGAAGCTCACGGCCAACGAAACCAGTGCAGCCGAACAGCAGCAGACGCATGAAAGCGGGGGTGATGCGGCTGGGAGGCTAGAGGGGTTCGTCGGCGATTGGTTTTAGCCTGGGGGCATCACCATTTCTTGTCATGGCCGAATCCGACGCCGCTGCTCCCGCCAAGGCCAAGCCTGCTGCGTTGCGGAAAGGTGCTTTGGTCAGGGTGAACAAGGCCGCCTACAGCGCCAGCCTTGAAGCGGCTGCCAGCGACCCCACGGCACCCGCGTACATCTTTGAAGGCCCCGGTGAGCTGCTGCTAGTCAAGGGGGAATACGGCCAGGTGCGTTGGAATCGCCCGGTACCCGATGTGTGGCTACGGATGGATCAGCTGGAAGCCTGCTCCTGATCCTGCTCTTGATTCGAGGAGGGCTCCAGCGCTTCCTCCACGGCCGTGACGGCCGCAGGGACTGAGGTCATGGCGGCGGGGATGCGCCAAACGGCACCCGACAGGACCCCGCTGAGATCCCCCAAGGCCACGAGTACTGGGTTCGAGATGGTCGCTGCGTCTGCAGCTGCGGCGGCCTGCCAGGGATTCCAGCCCGCCAGGTTGACCACGCTGCGATAAGCCGCCGGCCAAGGGTTGTCGGGCAACAGGCGTTGCAAGTGCTCGAACTGCGCTGATGCCTGCGCCGGTCGGTTCTCAAGCACCGCCAGCAGCGCCAGGGTCCAGCGTGGTCGAATCGCCTGCGGATCCTGGGCCAGTGCCTCCAGGGCCTCTGCGCGCACCGGGTCTCGATAGCTGAAATGGCCATCGAGCATGTGCTCCTGCCCCACAGCTGCGAACACTGGATCCAGCCCCACCGGCCCGGCGGCCAGCCCGGCGGCGAGGTTGGGGAAACGATCCGCAAAGGATGGTTCTGCAATCGGGTGGGTCAAGCGACGGCGCCAGAGGGAATAACTGCCCCCCCTGGGACGCTGAAACTGATTCACCAGCTGAAACACACCGCTGCTGCGCACCGCGTGATCCAGATGCCGTGCCGCCTTGCGCACCGATCCCTGGTCCCCTTCCGCCAACACCACCCATTCCGCCCGCTCCAACACAGGCTCACTGTCACGGCGGCTGCCACCCAGCTGGCGTCCAACGGTTTGCCCCCCCCGGCGACGGCCGTAGAAGCTGACGTTGTGTTGGTTGAGATCAGAGGTACTGGGCACCACGATCAAAGTGGCGGGAGGGGTGCTGGGGTCCGCACCGCCAGCGGCCTGCACCAGAGCCTCCACCGGGCCGCGGGGGCGATCTTCAAAACGATGCAGCTGATGGGCCCAGCCCGCGGGAACACAGGCCAGCAGCCCTGCTCCAAACAGAGGCCAGACCAACGCTGAGCGTTTGGCCTGCAACCAATGCCCCCACTGCCACCAACCCCGGGCCAGCAGCAACAGCAGGGCGGGAAGCAGGGGAGCGATGTAGCGATCGCCTTTGTTCGGACTCAGGGTGGTGAGCACCCAGGCCGCGACGAGATTGATGACGAGCCAGCGCCAAGACCAGGCGTGATCGGTTGAAACCTGCTGGCGCTGCCAGCACCAGAGCAGCACCCCCGAAAGACCAACCAAAAGCAGCACACTGCCCAGCTGCTCCGGCAACAGGCGCAGATACCACAGCCAACTGGCCAGGCTGAGCACGCCGGGGTCCCCTTCCCGGGCCGCCGACTCGAACACAGCCCGGTTGGTACCGCCGAGGCTGGTGATCCAGTTGTGACGCAACCAGGGGCCAACAAGCGCGGCCGTGAGGAAGGGCAACAGCAGGGCCTGACGCAACCAGGGGCCACCCCGGCGAATCGCCATCCCGGCGGCCCAGAAACCGGCGGGCACAAGCACCAGCAAGGCGCTCTGCTTCACCAGCACCGCCGCCAGAGCCGCCACGGTGCATCCCCAGGCCTGCCCCCAACGGCCACCGCTCTGGGGGTCGCACCAGACCCCGAGACGCCAGATCGCCAGGCTGCAACTGGCCACAAGGGCCATCTCAAGCACGTAATCCGTCCGCAAATCCAGGAAGGCCGGCGTCAATGCCGCCAAAAGGCAAGCGATCAGGGCCAGGCCCTCCCCCTGCAGCCGCCTCCCCCAGCCCGCCATCACGACAAGGAGCAGCCCGTGCCAGAGGCTGAGGCTCCAGGCCGCCTGCTCCGGGGCATCGCCACTCAACGCCATCACAGTGCCGTTCACCAATGAGGCCAACGGCGGAATCTTCGGGGAGAGATCCAGCAATGCCTGCCAACCCTGCCAACCGCCACCCGGCAGCAATCCCAAAGCGCGGCCGTGGTCCATGGCGCTGTTGAGGTAGTCAGCCTGATCCCAGGCGGGGACACCGGTCTGCAGCGTCCACCAAAGCCGATCCACCAGGGTTGACAGCACCCAGATCAGGGCAACCCAAGCCCAGAAACGCCAGCGCTGTTTCACACGATCTCCAACCGACGCCGCTCATCCTGGAGCCGCTTGCGTCGCTGCTTGGCCTCGCGCAGCATCTCGCGACCATCGTGGAGGTAACCATCCACGTAGCCCATGGTGTAGCGCTCCAGCTCTGCCAGAGCGTCCTCCACTTCCGAGAGGCAGTGATACAGGCTGAGGCCGAAGCCACGGGCCGAGGCCGGCGTGGGCAATGACTGGAACAGTTGTTTGACGCGTTCCATCCGGCTGCCGCTCGCCTCGAGATAACTGCAGAACGCCTCCATCAGCTCGTCGTCATAGGGATCAGCCGACAGTGCTTTGAGTTGCTTGGGGAAGGGATTGATCACCTCACCGAGCATGCGGTCGATCGGGGCGTAGACCCGCCGCAGCCACTCCACCAGAGCGTCATCAGCCGCCACCGAGCGCTCGTGGGCACGGCTGGCCCGGCGAAGATCCGCCGGCGATGCAGCACGCCCCGGCTGGGGCCGCGTGCGATCAAATGCCTTCCGGCGCTCGGCATCGCCAAGCACTTCCCAGGCGGCATTGAGGGCCAGCATCTGCTGATCGTCGCCGCCGGCATCGGGATGGTGCTGCTTCACCAGCTGGCGATAGGCCGCTTTGATTTCAGCGTTGCTGGCGGTGCTGCTGACACCAAGCACGGCATAGGGGTCGCTCACAGCTGGCCATCCCTCCGGGCGGGAAGCTGCGAAGCAGCACTGAACATTGGTGTTGAGAGATATCTCTCGCCATAACTAGCCAGCATCACCACCAGCCGTTTGCCCGCCATGGCGGGATCCTGGCCAACGCGGAGGGCCGCTGCCATGGCTGCTCCACTGCTGATGCCGTAGAGCAGACCTTCCTCCCGGGCCAGTCGCCGTCCCACCTGCATCGCCTCCTCATCGCTCACCGTGAGGATCGAATCAATCCGATCCAGTTCCAGCACCGCAGGAACAAAACCGGCCCCGATCCCCTGAATGCGGTGGGCGCCCGCCGGCCTCCCAGACAGAACGGCACTGGCCTCGGGCTCCACGGCAATCACCTGGAGCTGCGGCTGACGCTCTTTCAGCAGCCGGGCACAGCCAGTGATCGTGCCACCGGTCCCCACCCCTGCCACAAAGGCATCGATCTGGCCCTCCGTATCGCGCCAAATCTCCTCGGCCGTGGTGCGTTCATGCACGGCTGGATTGGCGGGGTTGTCGAACTGCTGGAGCAGATAGGCGTTGGGGATCTCTGCCACCAACTCCTTGGCCAGGGCAATCGCCCCATTCATGCCCTGGGCACCGTCAGTGAGCTGCAGCTCTGCGCCATAGGCCCGCAGCATCGCTCGACGCTCGGTGCTCATCGTGTCCGGCATGGTGAGAATCAGCCGGTAGCCCCGGGCCGCCGCCACCATGGCCAGGGCGATTCCGGTGTTGCCGCTGGTGGGTTCCACCAGCACTGTTTGGCCGGGAACGATCGTGCCGGCCTGCTCTGCCTCCAGCACCATGGCGCTGGCGATGCGGTCTTTGACCGAGGCCGAGGGATTGAAACTCTCCAATTTGGCCAGGATCTCGGCCTGGCAGCCGCAAGCCTGAGGCAGGCGGTTCAAGCGCACCAGGGGCGTGCCGCCGATCAGGGCCGTGATATCAGGCGCAATGCTCATGGGTGCAGCTTGCCCGCGGAACAACCATAAAAAAAGCCCTCCGCAGGGAAGGGCTTGATGTGTGTGTGAGGGAAGCTGTTCTGATGGCCCAACCAAGATCAGGCCAAGAGATCAGAACTTGAAGGTGGTCTGAACCAGGCCACCGAAGACGCCGAGGGACTTGTAGTCGCCATTGACGTTCTGGGTTTCGTCACCGAAAGGACGGCTGAGCCAGTAGATGGCTGGGGTGATCTGGATGTTGTCGGTGACCTGGAAGCTGTACCAGAGCTCCATGGCGTAACCGCCATCAGCCACAAAGCCATCCTCGACGTCGTAAACGAACTGGGGCTGACCCACGGCATAACCCAGAGCATTGCCTTCAAGAAGGACATCGTTCCAGGTGAGGCCCACCATCCAGCTGGCCATGCCGCGCTTGTTGGTGGCGTCATCCCAATCGCTATTGCCGCTCAGGAAGGACTTACCCACACCAGCGCTGATGGAAGGCATCCAACCAGAATCTTCGGGACGCCAGAAGCCATGCAGCGAGACGCTGTTGCTTTGTGCACCGGAGCGCACGCTTTCACCATCAGCGTTAGTAACGGTGCAAGGGGTGCCGAACTTGTCGCCAACGGCATACTCCGTACCGGTGCGGAACTTGGCGCCGCACTGGCCGTAGCGATAACCGGCGGCAAAGCCCCACTGCTTGTTGCCATAGGCAATCTGAGTGGTGATGTTGCCTTCAGAGTTGTCGGTCATGAAGCCACCCGTGTTGGGGTTGCTGTCATTGGCCTCACCGGAGTCAGCAACGTAGTTCGCAGCGACGGTGAAGTAGGGGTTGCCCTTCTCCACCTGCTTCTTGTTGCTGTAGACGGCACCGAAGCCACCACCGGTTTCCTTGTTCCAGACGCCGGGGGTACCCAGGGAACCACCGAAGAAATCGAGGATTTTGGTGCCGCCTTTGGCGTAAGCCGTGGCCTTGTAGCCCATCATCTCGGTGTTCCGGGTCAGAGGACCGACCTGGATGGTGAAGCTGTCGCCGAGGGGGAAGCGGTAGTAGATACGATCAATCTCGACGATGTTGCCGCCAGGAGCAGCAGTGTCGAGTTTGTTCAAGCTGACGCCGTTGCCGTCCCACACGCTGGTGTCGCCCATGTTGCCCGCACGCAGGCGGGTGTAGAGCAGATCCTTACCGCTGAAGGAGGTCTTCAGGCCAAGACGGAGGTCGTAGCTGAAGGAGAAGCCGCCGTAATCAGCGTTGTAGGCATCACGTGCACCTTTCTCGCCACCCGTGTTGTAGTTGTCACCTTTGGCGCGTGTCGCACCAGCGACCCAGACGGTTTTGGCTTTGAGTTTGGTGGTGGTGGAGAACTGGGTTGCTTCCAGTTCGCCAACACGGGCCTCGAGGCCGTCAACGCGACCCTTGAGGATGGCCAGCTCGGTTTCGAATTCCTTGAGCAGGCGACGCAACTCGTCGGTCACTTCAGTGATCCGGTCGAGGCAAGCGTTCAGCAGGGCAGCCGCTTCGTAGCGGGTCATGGCCCGGTTGCCACGGAAGGTGCCGTTGGGGTAGCCGGCCACGCAGCCGTACTGCTCCACCAGGTTCGCCAGAGCCTGATAAGCCCAGTCGGTGGGGTAGACGTCGGAGAATTGGGTGACGCTGGTCACCTGATCAGCGGAAGAGGCGTAATCAGAAACGCCGTTGATGTTCAGCTCGGCGGCATTAGCGCCACTGGCCAGAAGGCCAAGGGCAGCAGGAGCCACCAGCAGTTGCTGGAAAAGCTTCATTTGGGTTCTCACACCAAGAGAAAAGTGCCGGCAAGACATGCCAGCGGACTCACGCTATGGGCACGACTTCGCCCTGGCAGTAAGGGCAACTCAAGAGTTGTTTAGGTATCGGTTAAGACCATCTACCAAGCGTTAAGCCGCAAAAAAAAGCTCCCCACCGAAGTGGAGAGCTGAAATTTCTGAATGGATTGAGACTCCATAAAGAGCCTCGGAACCAGTGATCAGAACTTGAACTGAGTCTTGATCAGACCGCTCATGGCGTTCAAGCCACTGGAGTCCTGAGAAGGGAAGGGCTTGCTCAGGTAGGTGATGGCAGGGGTGACGGTGATGTTGTCGGTGACCTGGAACTTGTAGAAGAATTCCCAGGCGTAGCCAGCACCTTCGGTGTAGTCGTCGTCGTCGACAGACACGATGTAGGTGGGCTGGCCGACGGCCATACCGAAGGAGTTTCCTTCCAGGAAGACGTCATCCCACTCGAGACCCACATACCAGGAGTTGGTGTAGGCGTCGGTGCCGTTGTTGGCTTCGAGCCAGGTGCCGCCGTAGCCGGCACTGATGGAAGGAATCCAGCCGGAATCTTCAGGGGTCCACCAGGCACTCAGGCCAACGGAGTTGGACTGGCCACCGACGTAGGAGATGGCAGCAGCTTCATAGTTGGCATTGCCCTGGTAGAGGCCAACGCCGTTTTCGCTGGAGGCCTTGGTGTAAGCAGCAGCGATACCCCAGTTCTCAGGAGCGTAAGCAAGCTGAGTTGTGGCACTGAAGCCTGCACCATTGGTTCCGATGCCACCCGTGTTGGGGTTGCTGTCGTTGCCGTTGATCGACAGGTAGCTGGTGGAGATGCTGAAGTCATCGGACTTCCAGTACACACCAGCACCAGCGCCGAGAGCCAGGTTATAAGCACCAGGCGCGCCGGCGTAGGTGAAGAAGTCATACGTCATGGCAGACGGATAGGCGCTAGGCCACACCGGCAGCATGTCGTCCATACGGACCATGGGGCCGCCAACCACGGTGAAGTCATCACCGATGGGGAAGCTGTAGTACATACGGTTGACAACCACGGCGTTGTCGGAGTTAAAGCCGTACTCCTGGGCAAAGATGCCGTTGCCGCCGTAGACGTTGCTCATGTTGCCTGCACGCAGGCGGGTGTAGAGCAGGTCCTTACCGGTGAAGCTGGTCTCCAGGTTCAACGCCAGGTTGTAGCTGAAGGAAGTACCACCTTCAAGAGCTGCGGCGGCATCGCTGCCGTCGCCGTGGAATTTGGCAGCACCAAAGACCCAGTCAGCCTTACCCTTCAGCTTGGTGGTGGTGGAGAACTGGGTTGCTTCCAGTTCGCCAACACGAGCCTCGAGGCCGTCAACGCGACCCTTGAGGATGGCCAGCTCGGTTTCGAATTCCTTGAGCAGGCGACGCAGCTCGTCGGTCACTTCAGTGATCCGGTCGAGGCAAGCGTTCAACAGGGCAGCCGCTTCGTAGCGGGTCATGGCCCGGTTGCCACGGAAGGTGCCGTTGGGGTAGCCAGCCACGCAGCCGTACTGCTCCACCAGGTTCGCCAGAGCCTGATAGGCCCAGTCGGTGGGGTAGACGTCGGAGAACTGGGTGACGCTGGTCACCTGATCAGCGGAAGCCGCGTAATCAGAAACGCCGTTGATGTTCAGCTCGGCGGCATTAGCGCCACTGGCCAGAAGGCCAAGGGCGGCAGGAGCCACCAGCAGTTGCTGGAAAAGCTTCATTGAATTCCTCACACAGGAAATAGGCGCAACTACGCCATCTCCAGATTTTGAGAGGCAGCCATCGAACATCCAAGTCGACTTGTGCCGGTCTTTACATCGACATGTATCAACGACGACTGTTTGGGCCGAGCAGAGGGCTCTTAAAAACGATGCCCCCGTCCGGTAAACCGAGCGGGGGCTCTCGCCGGGTCCGCTTTTGCCGCGGAACCGGATGATCAGTCAGAAGGCGCCGTTCAGCCGGCGTTCTCCGCGATCAGCAGACCCTGAATCAAACAACTGGAAATCATGGACACCTCCTCCTGAAGGATTGTGAATGCCGGCCACGCCTTCGGAATTGTGTTCGCTTCCCGAAGGAAGCATTCACCACTCCACGTCGCTGCATCCTGAACACCCGGACCATACTCAGTTTTTGATGCGATGAGGAGCACCCATGCGCTCCGGCTCAGCTCCTGACTCAGCCCCCTGGATCGCATTGATTGGTCTCGGCTTTGTCGCTGCCGTTCTTGCTCTGATTGGCCTCGGGGATCTCCCCCTACGGGACTTCGATGAGGCCACCGTGGCAAGGGTGGCCCTCGAAGTTCGCCACGGACTCGGTGAAGCCCCGTTGCTGCCCACCCTCTGGGGCGCGCCGTACCTCAACAAGGCACCAGGACTGCACAGCCTGATCGCACTGGTGATCGGCGCGACGACGCAGCCCAACCAGCTCCCCTCGGAGTGGACCATCCGGCTGGCGCCGGCCTTGCTGTCTTGCTTGGTGGTCCCCCTCGGAGGTTGGCTGCAATGGACGCTGCGGCCTGGAGATCGCTCCAGCGCCATCGCCACCAGCGTGATCCTGCTATCGCTGCTCCCAGTGGCTCGGCACGGACGCCTGGCCATGCTGGATGGCACGCAGCTGACGGCCATGGCTCTGCTGTGGTTGGCCTTGCTGCAACTCAACCAAAGCCGATGGAGCGGCCTCTGGGGAGTGGTGGCCGGCCTGATGGCCAGCGCGATGCTGCTGCTCAAGGCACCCCTGCTGGTGCCCTCGGCCGTGGCCGCCGGCCTGGCGCTGGTCTGGGGCCAGGAATGGAAAGCCTGGAACAACCGTGCCACGGCTTGCACTGGGTTCATGCTGGGGCTGGTACCGGGAATGGGCTGGCATCTGTGGCATGCCCACATCCGGGGGGCCGAGGCGCTCTGGCTCTGGGGTGGTGATGGCGCAGGGCGGGTTCTGCTGGATGCAGGCGAAGGCAGTGATCTGGGGTGGCGAGTCCCCGTGATCGAAATCGTGGAGGGGGGCTGGCCCTGGTTGCCCCTGGTGCCCTTTGCCCTGATCTGGGCCTGGCGGTGGCGCCAGAGCCGCTGGGGACGATGGTCACTGGCCAGCCTGCTCACCCTGGCTGGAGCAATTCTGCCGCTACGCACCCAGCTTCCCTGGTACAGCCACCCGCTCTGGCTGCCGATCGCCCTCCTCTGCGCGCCGCTGCTGGTCTGGCTGGTGGAGCGACCCTCCTCGTCTTCAGTTTCACCGGATTCAGTTTCACCGGACAGCCCAAGGCCACCCTGCCGCTGGCTGCTGTTGCAGCTTCCATCGTTTTGGTGCGGACTCGGCCTGCTCCTCCTGCTGCTGTGGCTGAGCAGTTTCAGCAACATCGGCAGCAGCCTTGCGCCCTATCGCGGACTAGCGGCCGTACTGGGCCTCGGCTGGTGTAGCGGCGGATGGTGGCTGCGATCCGCCTCCCCGGGTCAACGGCGCCTCGGGGTGATCAGCCTGGCCTGCGGCAATGTGGCGGCTCTGGCCCTGCTGTTTCACTCCCCACTGTGGTTGTGGGAACTCAACGAAACCTGGCCAGTGCGACCCGTTGCAGCCTTAGCCCGAGACAACTCTGGAACTGAGTTAACTCTGAAGGGCTACGACGAACGTCCCAGCCTGAACTGGTACGCCGAACAACGTATCCCGCGTTTCAAAGGTGGAAGGAGTCGGCGTCTCAGCGACAAACCTCAGGAGAACTGCATCATCGAGGGCCAAACGGGGCAGTGGAGCCTGGCCGACTGTCGGTAGCCTGAGCCGGACTGGAGCGCACTGTGTCGTCCACCGCGGAACGTGAAGGACAGACAAGCCACAGCGGCCTGTCCATCGTGCTGCCCACTTTCAACGAAGGCGGGTCGATCCGCCAGGTGATCGAATCACTGTTGCGGCTGGGGACCGATCATCCGCTCGAGATCCTGGTCGTCGATGACGATTCCCGGGACGGGACCCCTGATCTGGTGCGCAGTCTGGCCCGTCAGGACCCCAGGATCCGGATCATTCAGCGGGTGGGACGCTCCGGACTCGCCAGCGCCATCAAAGAAGGACTCATCGCAGCCCTCTATTCCACCGCCGTGGTGATGGATAGCGATGGCCAGCACGAGCCCAGTTCCGTTGGGGAGGCAGTGCAGCTGCTTGAACGCGACGACCTGGATTTGGTCGCGGGGAGCCGATTCCTGGACCACTCCGAAATTCGCGGCCTCAGTGATCGACGCACCGATGGTTCCACCCTCGCCAACCGTCTGGCCCGTTGGAGTCTTCCAAGGTCCTATCGGCACCTGACCGATTGCATGAGCGGATTCATGGTGCTGCGGCTCAACAGCTGTCTACCGCTGGTGCGCCAGGTGGACGTCAACGGCTTCAAATTCTTCTACGAGCTCCTGGCGATCAGCAGCGGCCGCCTGCAGGTGGGTGAAATCCCGCTGAGCTTTCAGCCGCGTTTGCATGGCAACTCCAAGCTCGACCTCGCCATCCTCTGGGACTTCCTGGTGTCCCTGATTCACACCGCAACCCTGCGGCTGCTGCCGCGGCGGGCGATCAGCTTCGGGCTTGTTGGCGCCTCGGGTGTGGTGGTTCAGCTGATGTCCACCGCTCTGCTGATGGGCCTGCTCAACCTCTCGTTTCAGCAGGCTCTGCCAGTGGCCGTGATCACAGCAGCAAGCTCGAACTATCTGGTAAACAACGCTCTCACTTTTCGCGATCGGCGTCAGAGCGGACGGCACCTGATCCGGGGGTTGCTGAAGTTCCTGCTGGTGGCCTCCCTGCCGGCACTTGCCAACGTCGGCCTGGCCACCAGTTTTTACACCCTGATCCAGGCCCATGCGCTCTGGGCCCAATTAGCGGGCATTGTTGTCGTCTACGTCTGGAACTATGCGGCTTCATCCCGCTTTGTCTGGAATAGCCCCTAGGCCGGCCTGGCTGCCCATCGGCCTGGGAAGCCTGCTGCGGCTGGTGCAGATCTGGATGCCGGTGCTCGGCATTCACAGCTGGCGGCAGGCCGACACGGCAGCCATGGCTAGGCATTTCAGCCAGGCGGGCACACCGATCTGGCTGCCTCAGATCGACTGGAGTGGGGCCAGTGCCGGCTTTGTGGAGTCGGAATTTCCCATCTACCCCTTTCTGGTGAGCCGCCTCTACACCCTGATGGGCGTGCAGGAATGGCTGGGTCGCGGTCTGTCGGTGCTCTGCAGCGGGCTGACCATCTGGCTGGTGATGCGACTCGGCCGGCGTTGGTTTAGCCCCGAAGCCGGTTGGTGGGCTGGCTTGGCCTTTGCCATCGCACCCTTGGGGGTGTATTTCGGGCGCGCCTTCCAAGCCGAAGCCCTGCTGCTGCTCTGTGCCGCAGGGGCCCTGGAAAGCCTGAGCCTTTGGCGTGAACAACGATTGCCATGGGCTCTAGCGCTGAGCTGGCTTTGCTTCACCACAGCGGGCTTGATCAAGGTGATTCCCCTGCTCTGGCTGGGACTTCCCCTGCTGATGGTGCAACTCAGCACCAACCCCCAGAACCATGCCACCCCTTGGCAAACCCTGCTCAGTCGCTTGATGCGACTGCTAAGGCATCCAGGGTTTTGGTTTTACATCAGCACCAGCCTTGGGGCGATCGCCGGCTGGTACTGGCATGCCCATCAACTGGGACAAGCCAGTGGCCTGAGCTTTGGGTTCTGGGGGTCGGGAGCCGATCGCAGCAGCCTCAGTCTTCTGTTGGACCTCAACGGTTGGATCAACCTTCTGCTGCGGATTGGCCTGCGTCTCCTGGCACTTGTGGGAGTGCCCTTCCTGCTGCTCGGCCTCAGGGCGAGCTGGCGCAGCGGTGGCGGACAGATCGCCATCAGCGGACTGCTGGGCGTTCTGCTCTGCACAATCGCCACCATGCGCTCAAGCACGATTCATGAGTATTACCAGCTGCCGCTGCTTCTGTTCAGCTCTCCGCTCATCGGCCTCGGCTGGCAGACCTGGAAAGAGCATCGCCCCCGCTGGCAACGTCGGCTGTTGCTCAACCTTGCCCTGGTGGTGAGTCTCACGGTGCTCTCGCTGGATTACTGGGCCGTGGAGCATCGGCAACGTCAGGCATGGATGCCCCTAGCCCTCACCATCCGCAGGGATCTGCCGATCGACGCACGGATCGTGAGTGTCACCAGCACCGATCCAACCTTGCTCAACCTGGCCCGCCGTCAGGGCTGGCTGATCTCCAGCAAGCAACTCACACCGGAGCGGATCCAGCGCTGGAAGAAGGCCGGAGCCAGCCATCTCGCCGGCAGCTTCGTGTGGGACAAGACCTACCGGCCGATGCCGGAGCAGCGGCAACGAATTCTGCGGGAGATGGTGGATTCAAGCCCTGGCGCCTGGGTGGACCCGCGCAGCCAGACCTACCTGATTCCGATTGATGAGCTCCACCCCCAGGGCTGAATCCCAACCATCGCTCCCCCCTAGCTGCCCCCAGCTGCTGGTGGTCTTGAGTGCAGGCCTGGGCCTGCTTCTCTGGGGTGTTGCGGCGGCGCGGCATGGCCTGCTCCAAAGCAATGCCTACGACCTCGGACTGTTCGACCAATGGGCCTGGCTGATCGGATCTGGAGCCGCACCGATCTCCTCGATGGAGCAGGTGCATGTGCTGGCCGACCACGGAGCTTGGATGCTGTATTTGGCCGGGGGGGCCTATCGGATGTTGCCCAGCCTGCATTGGCTCTTGGCCAGTCAGGCCCTGGCCCTGAGCTTCACAGCGCTGCCGATCTGGTGGCTGGCTGAGCAAGCCGGGTTATCGCGACGACGCTGCTGGCTGGCTTGCAGCCTCTGGTGGTTGCAGCCGGTGGTGTTCAACGCCGCTTTGTTTGATTTCCATCCCGAAACCTGGGTGATGCCCGCCTTTGCTCTGGCGCTCTGGGCCGAACGCGAAGGCCGCCCCCGGCTCTGGTTGGCACTGCTGCTGCTGCTGCTCGGCTGCCGCGATGGCCTTGTGCTGATCACATCCGGCATGGCCATCGATCTTGCGTGGCGCCGGCGTTGGCGCTGGAGCCTTGCGGCGGGCGGCCTAAGCATTGGATGGCTGCTCATCCTCAGCCGTTGGCTCTATCCACTGCTGCGGAACGGCGAAGGGCCCAAAGCCGCATCACGCATGTTCAGCCATTTAGGTGGCGATCCAACCACCGTTCTCAGTGGCCTTGATTGGAGCGGTGGTGCGGAATACCTGCTGCTGCTCTGCCTGCCCTGCATCTGGCTGTGGCGTCGGGGCTCCGTCAGCACACTGCTGATGGGGCTGCCCTTGGTGCTGGTGAATCTGCTCTCTGCGGCCGCCAGCTATCGGACCCTGGTGCATCACTACAGCCTGCCCCTGGCGGTGGTGGCCGTGGCGGCCTGCATCGATGGTCTGCAGCAGCAACACCAACCCCAGCGGACGTTTCCCTGGATGCTGTGCTGGGCTGTGGCCTGCTGGCTCGTGCTAGCCAAGCCCTGGTTCTTCACCGGGCCCTACCTGGCCCGACTGCCCCAGCTGCAGGCCGTTCACGAGGCCAAGGTCCTGATCCAACAAGAGGACGCGGTGCTCACCACCAGCTATCTGGTACCGCAGCTCAGCCAGCGCACCATCATCAGCTTCCCCAAGAAAAAGCAGAGCATGGCCCACGACGCTGCGGCCTGGAACGTGCTGCTGCTCAATCCCAGTGACCCGGGCTGGGGATCGAGCCGAAAGGTTCAAAAAAGCTTGCTTACTCAAGCCAGGGACAGGAACTGGACCTGTCGGAGCTGGCCATCGGGCCTGGAGCTGTGTCGAGCCCCTGCCGCTGCAAAACAACAGCCCCGCCATGGCAATGCACCAAGCGATAGTCACCCGACTCCTTGAGCTTCCGCAGTTCCCGCTTAATGCGCTGCTGTTTGTTGCGCGAACCCTTGAACACCTCAGCCAACGGCGTGTAGTAACCGGGCAGGGCGACAACCCAGTCCACCGGTTGAACGCGTCCCTGGCGATCGCGGTACTGAGCATGCCGAGGGAAACGAATCACCGCCTCCCGCTGGGCCAACAACGGCAGCACAGGCGTATCCGCAGCAACGCTGGCATTAGCTGGAATCAGAGCCACAGCCTGTGAAGCCGCCTGGCGGCGGTCCAGCATTTGCTGCGGTGACACATAGGCCCAAGGGGAAAAACTGTCGGGGATCACGGCCGAAAAGGTGCGATGCGGGTTAGCCACCAGCGTGAGCACAAGGCCAAGGGACAGGGCCCCGGTCCAACAGCGACGCAGCCACAACTTCGACCAGACCTCCGGGTGCCGTTGCCACCAGAGCACAGCACCGAGATAGAGCCCGGGTACCAGGGCAAGCACGTAGCGCAGCGTGACCGACAACGCCGATCGCCCCTGGGAGAGCAACGCAATCAGCAACGGAGCCAACATCAGCAAAGCCGCATCCACCGAGAGCAAGGGCACCAGCACGAGCGGCAGGCTCAACGCCAGCACAAAGCCGAGGGTTGCTCCCGGCGGCGACACCAAGGCGTCTAGCAAGGCCAAGGGCTGGCGCAGCATCGCCCAAAGCACAGCAACGGTTCCCCCCGAAGGATCGTCCACCAGATGGCCGAACTTCTCCTTGAGAAAGCGATCCGACAAGGAGGAGTCCACCATCGGTTGAATCCATCCGGTGACCAACACAACCCACGCAAAGGAAACGAGCATCAGCAGGGCGCCGGTGATGCGTTGACCGGGACGACGGACCAAGGCCCAAAGCCCGAGTGAAAACAGCAACAAACCACTGTCTTCTCGCACCAACAGCAACAAGGCACCAAACAGCAACACTCGCCAACGGCAGCCATCGAGCAGGCCTCCCACCACCAGGAACGCCAACAAAGGCAACCAAACCAGATCGTGAAAGTTCTCGAGGGCCGGACCGATCACCGCGCCACTGAGGAAGTAAGCCAGCGTGATCCGCTCCGCCAAGGGGCGCGGCAGTCGCGAGTCGGCCAATCTCCACAACACGAGCCCCGCGGCGGCGAGAAGCCCCACCTGAAGCAAAGGAAGCGCCCACATCCCGAACACAGCCACCAGGGGGGCCATGAGCACGGTGAGGACGTTGGCATGCTGCCCCAAGTGCAAGTAATCGATGGACGGAAGACCATCGCCGACCACCACCGCTCCGGACAACACGGATGAAAGGCTGCTTTCAAAAGGCCGCCCCTGAGCGGTGGCCCAGAGTTCCTGCAGAAACAGGGCTTGGTCATAGGTCGCGCTGAGGCTGAACAGCCGCCAGAGCTGCAACGCAAAGCAGATCAGGGCAAACAGGCCCGCCATCGCCAACACGTTGCGTGGCCACCGTGTCGTGGAGGGCGCATCAATGCCGCTGGGTCGACGCATGCAGCCGTCCTGGATGGATTTTGGGCAGGTTACGGAGCGTCCTGCACGGGGCCAAGCAGCACCCGCGTCCGCAGCAGCAAGAGATAGATCGACGCGTATAGCACCAGCTCACCCCACTCCTGATCCCTGTTGAGGATCACGTCGGAAAAGGTCCGCGTGGCAATGAAGAACGCCAGTGCAGAAACCGCCAGGAACAACGGCCAGCTGTAGGAAGCGGGGGTGAGGGCCCTGGTCACGGCCGCCATCGGCTCCGAACACTGTTTGGTTAGAGCTCGCATCCAGCGAGGCGCCAAAACCACAACAGCCAAAACCCCAAGGGTCGCGAAGAACGTGCCGACATCCAGTCGATCCTGAAACCAACCGATGTTGTGCAGGGTCGTCTCGTTCTGGGCATTGATCTCGTTCAACAAGGGCGGGGTCCGCCAACTGAAGATCACCTGACCCCAGGCGAGTTCCTCCATCAAGACCAGGGCGAGGCATCCGGCACCGATCTGGAACAGGCGCCCAGGTCGGCGTTCCTCCAGACGTGCATTCAAATCAGTGCCGATCAGCCAGGCCGCTCGGGTGGCGAGCACCAGGACAAGCACTTGGCTCCACTCGACCAGCCCCCCTTCGCCAAACACCAGATTTTTGTAGGCATCACGATCCGCCGAGCCGGTCTTCAGCGCCACCACAAGCAAAACCACAAGAGCCAGGAGCCCCCATACCGAGCGGGAACGCCCTTGATGAGCCAAGGGATCGGCAACCGACAGCAACCGCAGCAACCACTTGGAGCGGGCAGCCCAGATCGCCACGGCCGTAGTCACCCCCGCCAAGACAACCCAACCGAGATCCAGGGAAGATCCGCCAGACGAAGTGCTCACCAGTTGCACCACCACCGTCAGTAGAGACGCCGCCGCAATCACCACAAACAATCTGGTAACAGCGGTCTTGAGGCCGCGACCCCGTGTGTAGATCACTGCCACCAACCTGTCTCTTGCGCGAAGCGCAGGTTAAGCAGAGGTTTAGAACCGGAGAGCGGGGCCGATATTCGTCCTGCACACAAGCCAATCGTGACTCAGCAACCCAGTGCAGCGGACCAAAGCCAAGCAGGGATCATCCCCATCACGCCCCGGTCTGTCCGCAACCTACTAACGGCGATCACCGCAGGGTTTCTGGTGGCCCACTGCGTCGTTCAAGTGGGCATTTATGGCTTCGGGGCGGAGAAGCATTGGCTCGACAGCCTCAACATGGACCGGGAGCTCAACCTGCCCACCCTGTTCAGCAGCTCTCTGTTGCTGATATCAGCACTGTTGATGCAGCGACTGGGTCACAACAGCAACCCCGACGCAGGAGATGACTGGCGTTTGCTGTCCAAGATTTTCATCTTTCTGGCACTCGACGAAGCACTGCAGATTCACGAGATCCTGATCATTCCAGGGCTACGACACCAGGTGCACCCAGCCCTGGCATCCACCTGGGTGGTGCCCTACGCAGCCCTAGCCCTCATCATGCTCTGGAAATTTCGAAGCTTCCTCGGGTCGATCCCCAGAGCAACGGCAACAGGGTTGCTGCGTTCAGGCGCCGTCTATGTAGGCGGAGCCATTGGCATGGAGATGATCGGCAGCTTTGCTGTTCGATCGAGCCTGATCCGCCTGCATAGCCCCTGGTATGGCGCCATCACAGGTCTCGAAGAAGCACTGGAACTGGTTGGGATCATTCTTCTTATCGATGCGCTGATGCGTGCACTGCTTGCCCAACAGGACAGCGTCGACATCACTCTTCGTTTAACTGCCGCTCAAGACGACCAATAAACCAAAAAAAAAACCGCCCTGTTGGGCGGTTGATGGAAACAATCTTCTTGCGATCAAAGGGCGTTGCCGCGGGGCAGAACCTCTTCAGGGAAGACGAAGTTTTCGTGCGGCTGGTCAGCCGGTGCCATCCAGGCACGCAGACCTTCATTCAGAAGGATGTTCTTGGTGTAGAAGGTCTCAAATTCGGGATCCTCTGCAGCGCGGATTTCCTGTGACACGAAGTCATAGGCGCGCAGGTTGAGGGCCAAGCCGATGATGCCGATGGAGCTGGTCCACAGGCCCATCACAGGCACGAACAGCATGAAGAAGTGCAGCCAGCGCTTGTTGGAGAAGGCGATACCGAAGATCTGGCTCCAGAAGCGGTTGGCGGTGACCATGGAATAGGTCTCTTCTTCCTGAGTGGGCTCAAACGCCTTGAAGGTGTTGGCCTGCTCGCCGTCCTCAAACAGGGTGTTCTCCACGGTGGCGCCGTGAATGGCGCAGAGCAGTGCACCGCCGAGGATGCCGGCGACGCCCATCATGTGGAAGGGATTCAGGGTCCAGTTATGGAAGCCCTGGAGGAAGAGGAGGAAGCGGAAGATCGCTGCCACACCGAAGGAGGGCGCGAAGAACCAGCTGCTCTGGCCGAGGGGATACATCAGGAAGACACTGACGAACACCGCAATCGGACCGGAGAAGGCGATGGCGTTGTAAGGGCGGATGCCAACCAGACGAGCAATCTCGAACTGGCGAAGCATGAAGCCGATCAAAGCGAAGGCGCCGTGTAGAGCAACGAAGGCCCAAAGACCACCGAGCTGACACCAGCGAACAAAATCACCTTGGGCTTCAGGGCCCCAGAGGAGAAGCAAGCTGTGACCCATCGCATCAGCGGGGGTGGACACAGCAGCGGTAAGGAAGTTGCAACCTTCCAGGTACGAGGAGGCAATGCCGTGGGTGTACCAGGAGGTCACGAAAGTGGTGCCGGTCAGCCAGCCACCAATGGCCAAGTAGGCCGTTGGAAGGAGAAGGATGCCAGACCAGCCAATGAATACGAAGCGGTCGCGCTTGAGCCAGTCATCGAGGACGTCGAACCATCCCCGCTGTGGCGCGCGTCCTACAGCGATCGTCATGAGAGGTGCTTCATGATCCGTTACACGAGCGAGCCTAGGGGGGGATCGCCGAAATGGGGCGGCTCCCCGCACCCATTTGCAAGGGATGAGTAGAAATGCGCATTTCTGAACCGACGGGATGCCGCCCCCTCCGCGAAGATGACGCATCGATCTTTTCCAACGCTGTGTACGTCATCGAACTGGCCCTGCGCATGAGTCCTCTCCCTGTGTCTGTCCAGCGGAAAGAACTGGCTGATGCCGATGCGCTGTATCAGCAGATCCGCCAAGCCATCGACCACAGCCAACCCCGTCTCCTGGAGCTCACCTGCGAGAAAGTGGAAGGGAAAAAAGTGACGCTGCTGGTTAGTGAGGTTCTCGCTGTTCAGCTTTATGAGAAGGCTTCAGCGACGGGTGGCAGCAAGCGACCCGGCTTTTCCTTTGATTCCTGAAACCGCCACCGCTGAACTAAGCGTTGAGGCCGTCAGCCATCGTTGGCCGAACGGCCATCAGGCCCTCGATCGCTGCAACCTCGTGATCCCAGGCCCTGGCCTATGGATGCTTGTGGGAAGCAACGGAAGCGGCAAAAGCACCCTGTTCCGCCTGATTTCAAGACTTTTGGAACCGCAGAGCGGACAAATTCACTGCCGAACCAAAACTGCTCTGGTCTTTCAAAACCCCGACCATCAATTGTTGCTTCCCAGTTGCGGCAGTGACCTGATGCTCGGGATGGACTCCCAAGGGCTGGGGAGGCAACGCCAAAGCGCAGTGCGTGACCTGCTGAAACAGTTCGGCCTCGCTGAGATGGAGAACCGACCCATTCACAGCCTCAGCGGCGGCCAGAAACAACGCCTGGCCATCGCTGGAGCCCTGGCGAGTGACGCCGGCCTACTGCTGCTAGACGAGCCGACCGCCCTGCTGGACCCCGAGAGTCAGACCACGGTGCTGAATACCGTGCAACGCCTTTGCAGAGACGCTATCCAACCGATCACAGCCCTTTGGATCACCCACAGGCTGGGGGAGTTGAGCTTCGCTGACGGTGCAGCCCGCATGCGCGATGGTCGAATTGGCCCCTGGACGAGTGGAAGGGAACTGCAACGACGCTTGCAGGGCGGCGCATTCGAGAGGTAAGGTCTCCGGGAGCCATTCCTCGGTAGCTCAGCGGTAGAGCGGTCGACTGTTAATCGATTGGTCGCAGGTTCGAATCCCGCCCGGGGAGCTTTAAAGCCACAGCAGATGCTGTGGCTTTTTTATTGACAAAAAAAGGAATTTCGTGACGGGTGATTGCCCGAAGCGGAAGACTTCCTAAACAGCTGATCGAGAAACAAAACTAAAAAAGCCTTCACATCGCTGTCACTGCAGACGATCTCCTGCAACCAAGCCCATCACTGACTCGCCACCCAAAATCTGCAGACACTTGAAAAGCTTGAGAGAATCTGCTCAGCGTTAATCCCGACAGACAAGCGCTCCTTTTTCTCCAGCCGCATTGCCGCCGAACCAATGAAGCCTTGCATCCTGCTAATCGAAGATGACCAGGACATGCGCGACCTGGTGAGCGGTCATCTGGAGCACAGTGGTTTCGACGTGCAGCGCGCCGACGACGGCATCAAAGGTCAGGCCCTTGCTCTCCAGTACACCCCCGATCTGATCCTGCTGGATCTGATGCTGCCAAAGGTGGACGGTCTCACCCTTTGTCAGCGTCTGCGGCGAGATGAGCGCACAGCGGGAATACCGATCCTGATGCTTACAGCTCTGGGTGGCACCAAGGACAAAGTCAGCGGTTTCAATTCAGGTGCCGATGACTACCTGACCAAACCCTTCGATCTGGAGGAGCTTCAGGTCAGGGTCAAGGCCTTGCTGCGTCGCAGTGATCGTGCACCCGTTGGATCGAGCAATCACAACGAAATCCTCAGCTACGGCCCCCTCACCCTGGTGCCCGAGCGCTTTGAAGCCATTTGGTTCGATCAACCCGTGCGGCTCACGCACCTGGAGTTCGAACTTCTCCACTGTCTGCTCCAGCGTCACGGACAGACCGTGGCTCCCTCGTTGATCCTCAAGGAAGTCTGGGGCTACGAGCCTGATGACGACATTGAGACCATCCGTGTGCATGTCAGGCACTTGCGGACCAAGCTGGAACCCGATCCCCGCAAGCCACGGTTCATCAAGACGGTGTATGGAGCGGGCTACTGCCTGGAGCTCCCCACTAGCGCCCAGATGGATGGCCTTGAGGACGTCGTTGCGATGGCCCGCGAAGAACGCAAGCAGCAAGGGGATCGGGCCTCGGCCTGACCAGCTCAGACGGCCTGTTAAACGGATGGCGTGAGATCCAGAAGCGCCACCTCCCAGGCCAGACGAGGCTGTACGAAAGAGAGCAACTGACCGCGCAGCATGTCCAGTCGCTTGAGCATCGCAGCGGAGCTACCGCAGTGCCAAAGCCGATGTTGCCACCAGCCGATCAGCCACAGCTGCTGCTCGCCATCCAGGGCTTCGCACAGATCGCGCGCCAATGACAGAGCCTCCATCGGATTGGCAGGCAGGGCGTTGAAGCGCTGAACCAAGTCCTCCGGTACACCCGCCAGGCTGCGGCGATGATCGATCAAAGCACCTGGAGAACCGGCAGCCAGCGCCAGCAGTTCTGGCGCGTCTTGAGCCATGGCACCGGTGCGCTCGAGCACTTGTGCCATGGCCTCGGGATTGAGCCTGAGAAAACGGATCAACTGACAACGGGAGCGAATGGTGCTGAGCAGCCGCTCAGGGGCTGATGTCAACAGGATCAGCACCCCATGGCCTGGTTCCTCCAACGTTTTCAGCAGGGCGTTTGCCGCTGCCTCCGCCATCGCTTCGGCGGCTTCAATCACCACCATGCCTCGCTGGGCCTCCACGGGCTGCCGTGCCAAACAGCGGCCAATGTCTCGAATCTGCTCCAACCGCAACTGTGGCGGGGTCCGGCGACTGAGTCCCGCCTCCTCGGCTTCAGCACGGGTGAGCAAACGCCCCTGATGCTGATACGTGGGCTCCACCCAGAGCAGGTCAGGGTGATTGCGCTCCAGCAAGCGTCGCCGCTCCCGGGCAGAGGGCTGACCATCGGCCAGCAGACCCTCCAGAAAACGCACTGCCGTCAGTTGACGCCCGACCCCCTCAGGGCCGGCGAAGAGGTAGGCCGGTGCCACGCGCCCCTGGGCGAGGGCTGCCGACAGCAGATCAACTGCGAGGGGCTGGCCGATCAGATCCTCAAACAGCGCGCTCAAGCCAGATGCTCCTGAAGCCGACGTTCCAGAGCAGCACTGACGGCACTCGCTGACTGGTCAGCAGCGACAGAGCACCAGGAGCGCTGCTGCGCCAACTGCGCAAAACCCTGCGAGACCCGTTCCAGGAATGCAGCTCCCTCCGCTTCGATGCGGTCTTGCTTGTCCCCAAGGCGCCGCTCAAGACTGGCTTGAACAGGAAGGCGGAGCCAGAGGCTGAGATCGGGCTGCAAGCCAGTGGTAGCGATCTGTTCAAGCCGTTGAATCAAGTCTTGATCCAAGCCACGGCCATAGCCCTGATACGCCAAGGTTGAACCCGCGAAGCGATCACTGAGAACCCAGTCGCCACGTTCCAGGGCCGGACGGATCAACGTTTCAACGTGCTGAGCCCGATCAGCGGCATACAGCAGCAACTCGGCGGTGGGAGCTGGTGCCTCCTGGTCGACTGTATGCAGCAGGAGTTCACGAATCGAGCGTCCGAGGGGGGTCCCTCCGGGCTCACGGGTACAAACCAAAGAAGCGCCCTTCGGCATCAGACCGCTTGTGGGCAACCAATCGACCAGATGACGGATCTGCGTGGTCTTGCCGCAGCCATCAATGCCCTCCAAAACAATGAGACGTCCAGTCATGGCAAGCGAAGAGCCAAGGCATTCATCACCACGGTGATGGAACTCAAGGCCATCAGCAGCGCTGCCAGCGGAGGCGACAACAGCACGCCGTGGCTGGGGAGCAGGGCTCCCGCAGCAACGGGGAGAACGATGAGGTTGTAACCGAAGGCCCAGAACAGGTTCTGCCGCACCTTCACCAGAGTGCGGCGGGCCAGGTTGAGGGCTTCGGGAAGGTTGTCGAGCCGATCGCCAAGCAGCACAAGACCAGCGGAGTCCTGCGCGATCTGCGTTCCAGTACCGATGGCGATCCCAAGATCAGCCGCGGCCAAAGCCGGCGCATCGTTGATGCCGTCGCCCACCATCGCCACCCGCTCGAGCTGACGCAGCTGCTCGAGGCGTTGCAGCTTCTGCTCCGGGAGCATCTGCCAGCCCAGATCATGAGCCGCGAAACCCAACTGCTGACCGAGGCGGCGGACGGCCGCCTCCCGGTCACCGCTGAAGACCGAAAGGGTCAAACCATGGGTCCGCAGGCGTTGCAGCGCAGGAGCGACATCCGGACGAATCTGATCCTCGATCTGAATCAGTCCCAACAGGCGATCACCCATAGCAACCGCCACCACCGAGCCTTCAGCCGCAGAGAGCCAGCCCTGAGCGGCTGGGGAGATGTCCACACCCTGCGCCACCAACCAGTCGGGCTTTCCGACACGAAGCCTGGCCGACGCACCATCCACATAACCTTCCAGCCCCTGACCGGACACAGTGCGAACGTCATCGCACTCCAGCAGTTGGAGCTCCCGGCCCTGGGCCTCCTGCAGCAGGGCATAGGCCAAGGGGTGACGGCTGGTTTGCTCCAGGCTGGCGGCGAGTTGCAATAAACGATCCGGTTCATCCCCGTGCACATCGGTCACCAGAGGGCGACCCAAGGTGAGGGTGCCGGTCTTGTCGAAGACCACATGATCCAGACCCGCGGCGGTTTCGATCACATCGCCACCGCGGAACAGCCAACCGCGCCGCGCTGCCAGGCCGGTGGCCACCGTAATCACGGTTGGAGTTGCCAGACCGAGGGCGCAGGGGCAGGCGACAACAAGCACAGCGATCGACAGTTGCAAGGCCAGACCAATCGGGGTACTGGCTCCATGTCCCAACCCCCCGTGATGCGTCTCATGGGGCATCGCATGGTCATGGGGCATCCCGGGCGCTGAAGCCTGCAGGACCTGGGGCCAATGCTCCGCACCGAACAACCACCAGAACAGAAACGTTGCGAGAGCCAGGCCAATAACGCCATAGCAAAAGCGGCCCGCCACACGATCGGCAAGGCCCTGGATGGGGGCCCGACGGGCCTGGGCCTGCTCCACCAAGCGAATGATCCGGGCAAGAGCGGTTTCGGCGCCAACTCGGGTGACCTTGAACACCAGGGTTGCCTCCAAATTGAGGCTGCCGGACGACAACTCGATGCCGGGCTCTGCCTGCAACGGCAAGGGCTCACCGGTAAGGCTCGACACATCAACGGCCGAAGCCCCCTCAAGCACCACTCCATCCACCGGCACGCGGTCACCCGCCAGCAACTGAACGGTTTCACCGGGCCTGAGAGCCCCGACGCGCACCTCACGAATCGCGCCGTCGGGCAACAACAGGCGAGCCGTGTCCGGCTGGAGCCGGGCCAGTTGCTGCAACGCCTGCCCGGTCCGAAAACGGGCCCGTTCCTCCAAGAAACGTCCAAGCAGGACGAAGCCCAGCAACATCACCGGTTCATTGAAGAAGCAGGGCCAACCCACCTGGGGCCAGACCAACGCCACCAGGCTCGCCACATAGGCACTGCTCACCCCCAGGCCCACGAGTGAGTCCATGCTGGGAGCCCCTGCACGGGCAGCGGCAACACCACCCACCAAGATCGGACGGCCTGGCCCGAGCAGAGCCACTGTTGCAAGCGTGGCGTGGAAGGGAAGGGTGCCGATCAGAGGCAGCGACAGCTGCCCTGCCTCACTGAGATGCCCAAGCACAGACAGCAGCAGCAGCAGTAGGGCAACCATCAGCTGTCGCCATTGCTGCCACCAGCCCGGCAATGCTTGGCCGGCAGCCGCCGCACCTATTGGGTCGTCCAAAGCGCGCTCTTTGGCCGGGAACCCCCTGTCTGCAAGGGCTTTCAATACCCCAGCAACATCACTCTCACCCGCGGTGAGATCGAGCCAGGCCGAGCGGCTGACCAGATTCACATCGGCACGCTGGACACCAGGCTGGTCCAAGAGGGTGGTTTCAACAGCGCGAACGCAACCGCCGCATTTCATCCCTTCCACATCCAGGACGACGGTCTGAACCGCAGGGCTCACAGGTGTTTACGCAACAGGGATCATTACGAGCAGGCTAGGTCGGGCTCTGATCCCGTCAGGATGGGGGCCAGTCCGCCGGAGCGCCGTGCCCCGCAGCAACCGCAACGACAACTTCATTGACAAGAGCTTCACGGTGATGGCGGACCTGATCGTCAAGCTGTTGCCGATCAATGCCCGCTCGAAGGAGGCCTACGTCTATTACCGCGATGGCCTCTCTGCACAGAACGATGGTGATTACGCCGAGGCGCTGGAGAACTATGAGGAGGCCCTGAAGCTTGAGGAGAACTCCACAGACCGGAGTGAAACCCTCAAGAACATGGCCATCATCTACATGTCCAACGGCGAGGAGGAGCGGGCCATCGAGACCTACCGCCAGGCTCTCGAAGAAAACCCAAAGCAACCCTCCTGCCTCAAGAACATGGGGCTGATCTACGAAAAACGGGGGCGAATCGCCGAGGAAGGCGGTCGGCAGGACGAAGCCGATCGCTGGTTTGACCAGGCGGCCGATGTCTGGACCCAGGCCGTGCGCCTCAATCCCGGCGGTTATCTCGATATCGAGAACTGGTTGAAGTCAACAGGCCGCAGCAACGTCGACGTCTACTTCTGAATTAGGTCGGATCGGGCTGCACAGCATCACCGAGCGCCAGCACCAAGGCCTCGGTGACGTTATCGGCCTCCAGAAGAGCTAGATCAAGGCCCGACGCCAAATCTCCGAGGCCACTGCCCCGGGGCACGACAGCCCGTCGAAACCCCAGCCGTGCCGCTTCCTGGAGCCGCAACTCCAGCTGGCCGACAGGGCGCAGCTGTCCCCCCAAACCGAGCTCTCCGATCAACACCGTGCCCGCGGGAAGGGTGAGGTCTCTGAAGCTGGCAACCACCGCAGCAGCAACCCCCAGATCCGCCGCTGGCTCCTCCACCTCCAGACCACCCGCAACGGCGAGGTAGCAATCGAAGCGCGAGAGCGGCAGTCCCATGTGCTTCTCGAGCACCGCAAGGATCTGGTGCAAACGATTCGTGCCGATCCCTGTGGCCGTGCGGCGCGGGCTGGCATAGCTGGTGACATTCACCAGAGCCTGCAGATCCACCACCAGCGAACGCGTGCCCTCACAGGCCACGATCGTCGCCACACCGGACGCACGGGCATCGCTGAGGAACAGCTCACTGGGGTTGCCCACCTCGGCTAAGCCACCGCTTTGCATCTCGAACAAACCCAACTCATGGGTGGCGCCAAAGCGGTTCTTGACGGCACGCAGCAGGCGGTGACTGGCGAACCGGTCACCTTCGAAGGTGAGCACGGCATCCACAAGGTGTTCCAACACCTTCGGGCCGGCCAGCATGCCTTCCTTGGTGACATGGCCCACCAACAGCAGGGAAATGTTCTGGCGTTTGGCCAACCGTTGCAGGGCAGCCGCACATTCGCGCACCTGGCCAACCGACCCCGGAGCACTGGTGAGATTGGCGTCATGCAAAGCCTGAATGCTGTCGATGATCGCCACAGCGGGGCGAAGCGCTTCCAGCTCTTCCAACACCAATTCCAGATCGGTTTCGGCCAGCAACTGCAGCTCCGATGCACCTCCAGCGAGCCTCTGCCAGCGCAGCTTCACCTGCTGCGCAGATTCCTCAGCACTCACGTACAGCACCGATGCACCGGCCGCCATCGCCGAGGCGCTCTGCAGCAGCAATGTGCTCTTGCCGATCCCCGGATCGCCTCCGACGAGCACCAGAGAACCGGGTACAAGGCCTCCACCCAAAACACGGTCAAATTCAGCGGAACCGGTCGCCAGGCGCTGCAGCGGTTGATCCTCCAGCGAGGCCATGGCGGTGGACCGTCGCGGCGCAGCGGCCACCTCTGGATCCGGGGCACTGCGGCGGCGACGGCCATCGGCTGGAGGCTGAGATTGCTCCACCAAGGAATTCCAGCTGCCGCACTCGGGGCAACGGCCAAAAAACTGTCGGGCACGGGCTCCGCAGACCTGACAGACAAAAACAGCGATGGACTTGGGCACTGCGAACTGTGAAGAAAGTTGCCGTTGAATGAACGAATCAGGGGGCTGCCCTTTTATTTGTGGCGAGAAGTGACTAACGCCTCGTTGCCCATGACGGCCACGGCTCCCACCAAGGAAACGATCCTCGTGGTCGACGATGAGGCATCGATCCGACGGATCCTGGAAACCCGGTTATCCATGATCGGGTACAACGTGGTGACCGCCTGCGACGGCACCGAAGCCCTGGAATTGTTCCCGACCTGCACTCCCGACCTCGTGGTGCTGGACGTGATGATGCCGAAGCTAGACGGCTACGGC
Source organism: Synechococcus sp. MU1611 (assembly GCF_020514255.1). Lineage (NCBI taxonomy): Bacteria > Bacillati > Cyanobacteriota > Cyanophyceae > Synechococcales > Synechococcaceae > Synechococcus > Synechococcus sp. MU1611. The sequence goes on from NZ_VTLC01000002.1 coordinate 58,567, forward strand.
GTCTGCCAAGAGCTGCGCAAGGAGTCGGACGTACCCATCGTGATGCTGACGGCCCTCGGCGACGTTGCCGACCGGATCACAGGGCTTGAGCTTGGGGCCGATGACTACGTGGTGAAGCCCTTCAGCCCCAAGGAGCTGGAAGCCCGCATCCGCTGCGTGCTGCGACGGGTTGAGAAGGAACAGGTGGCGGGCATCCCTAACTCCGGGGTCATTCAGGTGATCGACTTGCGAATCGACACCAACAAACGCCAGGTGTTCCGTGGCGACGAAAGGATCCGGCTGACAGGCATGGAATTCAGCCTGCTGGAACTGCTGGTGAGCCGTTCCGGTGAACCGTTCAACCGCGGCGAAATCCTCAAAGAGGTTTGGGGTTACACCCCGGAACGCCATGTGGACACCCGGGTGGTGGATGTTCATATCTCCCGCCTGCGATCCAAACTGGAGGATGATCCGGCCAATCCCGAGTTGATCCTCACAGCTCGGGGCACCGGCTACCTGTTCCAGCGCATCGTCGATTCCGTTGCCTCCGAAGGTCCCTGATCCCGCCCCGGCCCCTCAGCCGCGGAACAAGACCAACCGTCCTCGGGCGATCCGTCGCCTGGTGATCTGGTATCGGCGCAACGCCGCCGTCACAACCATCGTGGATGGTGCTGCCAACTCAGCAACGGCAGCGGGATCGATGGCGGGCAACGTGGCGGAAACCGTGGTCTCCGGAGCCGGCACGGTGGCCAGCAGCGTGCTCCAACCTCTGGTTTTCGACCCTCTCCGCTGGCTGCAGGGGGGCACCGACACCGACGACATTGACGATGCGGAGCGTCTCTGGGTCGCCGTTGATGGCATGGGCGGTGACCATGCGCCGGGGCCGATTCTGGAGGGATGTCTGGACGCCATTGACCGGCTGCCTCTGAAGATCCGCTTCGTGGGGGAAATCGAGCGGGTCATGGCCGCCGCCAACAGCCTCGGCCTGCGCGAATCCCTAGAAAGTGCAAGGGCAGCAGGGCATCTGGATCTGGTGGCCAGTGGCCCCTCCATCGGCATGGATGACGAGGCCACGGCGGTGCGGCGCAAACGGGACGCCAGCATCAATGTGGCCATGAACCTCGTGAAGAAAGGGGAGGCTCTCGCGGTTTATTCAGCCGGGAATTCCGGCGCGGTGATGGCTTCGGCGATTTTCCGGCTGGGACGGCTGAAGGGCATCGACCGACCAGCCATCGGTGCACTGTTCCCAACCAAAGATCCCGGTCAGCCGGTGTTGGTGCTCGACGTAGGCGCCAACATGGACTGCAAACCCGCCTATTTGCACCAGTTCGCCCTGCTGGGGAACATCTACAGCCGTGATGTTCTCCAGGTGAGTCAACCGCGGATCGGCCTGCTGAACATCGGCGAAGAGGAATGCAAGGGGAACGATCTCTCCTTAAAGACCCATGAACTGCTGCGGGATGAATCCAGGCTGCATTTCGCCGGAAACTGCGAAGGCCGTGATGTGCTCTCGGGCAATTTCGACGTGGTGGTCTGTGATGGATTCACCGGCAATGTGTTGCTGAAGTTTTTGGAATCCGTCGGCAGTGTTCTGCTGGGGGTGCTGCGGGCGGAGTTGCCCCGGGGGCGGCGCGGCAAGGTGGGATCAGCGTTTCTGCGCAGCAACCTGAAACGCATTAAGAAGCGGTTGGACCATGCCGAGCACGGTGGGGCGCTGCTTCTGGGCGTCAACGGCATTTCCGTGATCGGCCATGGCAGCAGCCGGGCCCTCTCGGTGGTTAGTGCCCTGCGCATTGCCCACTCCGCTGCGAGCCATGGCGTGATGGAGGATCTCGCAACACTGCATCAGGGTTGTGATTGACTGACGCGACGTCCTTCAACCTCCGCTTTGGTCGAGCCGCTCAGCACAACCAGAGGGGTGTTGTTCCGAGGGTCTGGCAGCGCGACGCCCAGCCGCTCCATCAGCAACGAAGAGCTCGGCCAGCGGGTTGAAACCAGTGATTCCTGGATTCGGAGTCGTACCGGGATTGCCGCACGACGTGTGATCGATGCGGATGAATCCCTCAACGAACTGAGTGGATTAGCAGCGGAACGGGCTCTGGCCATGGCTGGTTGGTCTGCCGACAGCCTCGATCTGATTGTGTTGGCGACCTCCACCCCAGACGACCTGTTCGGCTCGGCGCCACGCCTGCAGGCTCATCTCGGTGCCACCAATGCCGTGGCCTTTGATCTCACCGCCGCTTGCAGTGGCTTTCTTTTCGCCGTTGTCACCGCTGCCCAGTACCTGCGCAGTGGGGCGATGCGCCGCATCCTCGTGGTGGGAGCCGATCAACTGAGCCGCTGGGTGAACTGGGACGACCGACGCTCCTGTGTTCTGTTCGGTGATGCGGCCGGCGCCGTGGTGCTGGAGGCATCAGACAACGGCCAAGACAATCTGGAGGGATTCCTGCTGCGCTCTGATGGCAGCCGAGGCGAGGTGCTCCAGCTTCCCCAGGTCAGCGAGCGCAAGTCCCTTGTGGGGAACGCCAGCCATCAGTGCGGCGGCTTCGAACCCATTCAGATGAACGGGCAGGAGGTCTACAAATTCGCGGTGCGCGAAGTGCCAGCCATTCTCGAGCAACTGCTCGAACAGAAAAGCGTCGCCGCAGATGCCGTGGACTGGCTGCTACTGCATCAGGCCAACCAACGCATCCTTGATGCAGTGGCAGATCGCTTCTCTGTCCCATCCGAGAAAGTGCTCAGCAACCTGGCGCACTACGGCAACACATCGGCGGCCACCATTCCCTTGATGCTTGACGAAGCCGTGCGCGATGGACGCATCCAACCCGGGCACCGCATCGCCAGCAGTGGCTTCGGAGCGGGATTGAGCTGGGGTGCAGCACTCTTCCGCTGGAGCGGGCCCGCCTAATCTCCGGCACGGTCAGCAGAACACAGCAATGGCGATCGCCTGGGTCTTTCCCGGTCAGGGCTCTCAAAAGGTGGGCATGGCAGAAGCGCTGCTCAGCATCGATGGCAGCCGCGAACGTTTCGCCACAGCCTCCGAACTGCTGGGGCGCGACCTCTTGGCGATCTGCCAGGGCGAAAGCGGCGGCGGTGATGGACCGGATGATCTCAACGACACCCGCAACACCCAGCCCGCCCTGTTCGTGATCGAATCGCTGCTGGCCGACAATCTGCAGCAGCAGGGCCGCGAGCCTGCACTGGTGGCCGGCCACAGCCTGGGCGAGCTGGTCGCCCTCTACAGCGCTGGTGTATTCGGGCTGGACACCGGCCTGCAGCTGATGAAAACCCGCTCAGAACTGATGGCGAGCGCTGGGGGCGGTGCCATGACGGCCGTGATCGGCTTCGATCGCGGTCAGCTGGACGACCTGGTGGCCGCCACGGACGGCGTCAGCATCGCCAACGACAACAGCGATGCCCAAGTGGTGATCTCCGGCGCTCCAGAGGCCGTGCAGAGCGTGAGTGAAGCCCTGAAATGCAAGCGCGCGATCCCTCTGGTCGTTTCCGGGGCTTTCCACTCTCCTTTCATGGCAGAGGCTGCTGAGCGCTTTGCCGCTGCACTGGACCAGGTGCCATTCCAAGATGCCCGCGTTCCGGTGCTCAGCAACAGCGCTGCCAGCGCCAGCACCAGCGCTGACGAGCTCAAACAGCGCCTGAAGCAACAGATGACAACAGGGGTGCGCTGGCGAGAAACCATGGCGGCCATGACCGACAGCGGCGTCGACACCCTGGTGGAAATCGGACCGGGGAACGTGCTCAGTGGCCTGGCGAAACGCAGCATGAGTGGCGTGACCACCGCCCAAATCGCCGGGGCGGGAGACCTCGGACAGTGAGTCAATCCAGCCTCGTCCCCACACCCAAGCCGAGCTTCACCTACAGGCTGGTCAGCAACCTTCTGGTCTTCCCTGTCTTTCGCTTGCTGTTCCGCGGCTCGACCGCAGGCAACAACCGAGTACCCATGCAAGGGCCTCTCGTGGTGGTGGCCAACCACGGCTCCCATCTGGACCCCCCCTTGCTGGGCCATGCCCTGGGGCGCCCTGTTGCTTTCATGGCGAAGGCAGAACTATTCAGCATCCCGCTGCTGGGACGCGTGATCCGGGCCTGTGGTGCCTACCCCGTCCGGCGGGGGGCCAGCGATCGCGAAGCGATTCGAACCGCGACGGCACGGCTCGAGGAGGGCTGGGCCACCGGCGTTTTCCTGGACGGCACGCGACAAAGCGACGGCCGGATCAACAACCCACTCCCCGGAGCGGCCCTTCTGGCGGCGCGTACAGGCGCCCCACTGCTGCCGGTGGCCATCCATAACAGCCACCGCGCCTTGGGAACGGGGCGCAGCTGGCCGCGGCTGGTGCCCATCCAGCTGCGTATCGGTGACCCCATCCCGGCACCGGCCAGTCGCCGCAGGCCCGATCTGGATGCCACCACCGCCCTGCTGCAGGAACGCATCAATGCTCTGCTGGATCAGGGTCCGCAGCATCCCTGAGGTCTCGACCCGTCATCACCCAAGCCACAGCGCGCAGCCAGTCACTCCATTTCTTCAAGCGACCCTCCTGCATGCAATCCGTACGGCACTCCACGGGAACTCCGGTGAGCTGAATTCCACGGCTGCCAGCCACCACCTGGCCCACCGCCATCGAGCGGGGCAAGTGGTCTTCGCTGGTCACCAGCAAGACATGGCGAACGCCATCCGCCTGCAGCTCGTCCACGACAGAGGTGAAGTTGCTGAGGGTGTCACGGGCCCTGTAATCGAGGGTGACGCGGTCTGGATTGAAGCGCTCTTCACTGAGCATCCATTCGGCGTACTCAGGATTGCTGCCACCGCTCACCAGCAGCGGCAGATCAAGCTGACGCGCCAAGCGGGCACCCATGCGTTCCCGGTCCACATCACCTCCAAGCACAAGAACGAGTTGCGGTGGGCTGCGATCCAACAGAGCCTGGCGATAGGGAGACAGCGGTCCGGGCCCCAGCAGCCAGGCCATGAGGCCGGCACCCAGCAGCAGCCCTGTGCGCACTCCCGCCATCAGACCTGTCCAACAGGAGAGGTGGGATAGATCGGCAAGACCTTGGCCCAGGGCAGCGCAGCGCCAGCGGCATGACTGCGTTTCAACAGCTGCAACAGGCGCGCCACATCCTCAGCCACATCGAGTTGAGCCCCAAGGGCTGGCTTGGGAGAGCATCCCTCCGGCAACAACGTCGGCAGGCTGAGTTCGTGGACCTGCCCCGCGGTGACCTGGTACTGACCACCAACCACCCCCCTGCGGGGCAACTCCTGAGTGATCCAGAACGGTTGCCCATGATTCGATCCGAGCAGTTGCGACTCCAGGCGTGGCGCCATCAAGGCGTAACTGCTTACTCCGAGCAGAGGGCAATCCAGCTGTTGCGCCAGGGTGCGCGCCATCACCACCGTCAGGCGGGTGCCGGTGAAGCCGCCGGGCCCCGTCGCCACGGCAAGGCCCTGCAATTGAGGCCAACGCTCAGGGGGGAGGAGCGCCTGAACGCGCGAAATCAAACTGTTAGACAGCCCCCGTCCATCCGGATGAACCTGCACGAGCGGTCCTGCTCCAGGCTGCTCAGGATCCAGCAGCGCCATGCCAAAACGATCCGAACAGCTGTGCAAGGCGAGCAGCAGCGGCAAGGCCGTCATCGGGGCAACTCCTGTCCTGGACAGCAACGCCGCCATCGACCGGGATCTGCCTTAAAGCTTGAGCAGGACCGAACATCCCACTCAACCCCGGCCTGACCATTGGGGAGATCGATCACCGACACGTGAATTCTCGGCGCATCTGGCTCAAAATCCGGGGTCTCAGCAAGATGCGGAACGCCATGCTGACGCTCAACTGCGTGATAGGCCTGACAACGGTCGACCCAGCTGCAGTCCACGCAGATGCACATGCCTCCCAAGGCCGTTCACTCCCCCATTCTGATGGTCCAAGGCTCTGGCGACGCACTGCTTGAACAGTTGCGAGCGCGACTGGCTCCAGCGCAATGGCCGCTACCCCTGAAACGGCTCCCCAAAGGCACAGCGCTGGTGGGCGGGGCAGTTCGCGATGGATTGCTCGACCGTCTCCAGGATCAACCCGATCTAGACCTCGTGGTCCCGACCGACGCCATCGCTCTGACCCAGGCCCTAGCCCAGGAGCTCCATGGCACCTGTGTGGTGCTGGACACGGAACGGAGCATTGCTCGGCTGGTGCTCGGAGGCTGGACGGTGGACATCGCCCGACAGGACGGTGCCTGCATCGAAGACGATCTCTGGCGCCGCGACTACCGACTCAATGCCATCGCTGTTTCGCTCCAACCCTGGGGGCAGTTGTGGGACCCCACCGGTGGGCTGAACGATCTCCAACAGGGTTGCCTGACGGCTGTGTCGGAAACCAACCTCACCGACGATCCCTTGCGGCTGCTGCGGGGCTTGCGGCTAGCGGCTGAGATCCCGCTCACAATATGCAGCCAAACCATGGGCTGGATTGAGCGTCATGCCTCACGGCTGCCTGAGGCGGCACCGGAGCGGATCCTCGCGGAACTGCAGCGCCTGGTGCGGGGCGAGCACGCCGATGCGGCGATCGCAACCTTAAAGAGCGTGCCGTTGCTTCGCCCCTGGGCCGCCGAGGGGCAACCTCCAGCGCCCTCTGACACGGAAGGGATGAGCAAGGAGGAAATAGCTGTCGCTCTGCCCTTGGCGCGGTTAACAGCCCTCATCAGTGATGACGGCATGATCCAACTCCGAGCCAGTCGGGCCCTGCGCCAACGCTGCGAACGCCTGCGGTTCTGGCAGCAGCGCACCGGCCTGGCACCGGAGTGTCTGCAGGAAACCGATCGACTGAGATTGCATGACGAGCTTGAACGGGATCTCCCCGCCCTCGCCCTGCAACTGCCAATGCCCGAGAAAGAGATCTGGCTGCGGCGATGGCGAGACGCTGACGACCCCCTGTTCCACCCCAGAGCACCCATCGACGGCAACAGCCTGGTCAATGCCCTGGAGATCCAACCCGGCCCCCTTCTCGGACGTCTACTGCATCATCTGAAGCTTGAGCGCGCCTTCAAAAGGATCCAGACCACGACTGAGGCCATTGAGGAAGCCAAACATTTCTTGACCCGTGAAAGCGAGGCTCTGTGATTAACTTTGCAGGTGTCAATGATGACGGTCAGACACCGACAGATCGCATTTTCTTTCCTTCATGAGCATCCGCCTGTACATCGGCAACCTGCCGCAGACCTTTGAAGAACAGGAGCTGGTGGCTCTGCTCAAGTCAGTGGGAGAGGGGATTCGGTTCAAGTCGGTTCTCGACCGCGAAACCGGCAGCTGCCGTGGATTCGGCTTTGCCAATGTCGATGACGCCAAGGTCGCCGATGCAGTGATCGAACAGCTGAACGGCAAAGAGTTCGGTGGCAGCTCCCTGCGGATCGAGCGTTCCGAACGACGGGAGAAACAACGCCGGTGGCAACCGTCGTGGCGCCCCCAATGCTGCAGGACAGCCTCAAGTGGCCCGCAAAGCGGTGAACAAGGTGGTTCACAGTGACGAGAAGAGCGAAGGCGCTCCCGACCCCCGCTGGGCTGGTGAGCTGTCCAAGCTCAAGGACCTGCTGGCCGACCAGAAGACGGCAGTCTGAATCCGTTAGCGATCTGGTTGAGCAAAACGCTATTCAGCCCCTGCCGGTTTTACTGGCAGGGGTTTTTTGCTGACTCGAACCTCAGCGTGCCTGGGCCAGGAGGAACGAACGCGGCAGATCGAGCAGCTTGTTGACCTTGGCCACGTAGGCACGGTGATTGAACACGTCGTAATCGACGCGTTCAATCTCATCCAAGATTCCCCGATAGAGCCGTAACGACGTCCACACCGGCCAGCGCGCATCGGCGGAGAGCCAGCGCACCCCGGCTTCAGAACGCGCAAACCAGTCGCGGGCCCGCTCCAACTGGAATCGCATCAAGGCACGCCAGGAACTGTTGAGCGTTCCTGCCATCAACTCATCTTCTGAATATCCGAAGCGCTCGAGGTCTTCTTGCGGCAGATAGATACGACCGCGGCCCCGATCTTCACCCACATCCCGAAGGATGTTGGTGAGCTGGTTGGCGATCCCCAAAGCGACGGCAGCATCGGATGTGTCTGGGGAGTCACTCCAGGGAGCTGAGGTGTACGCCTGATCGACACCCATCACTCCCTGGGTCATCAGGCCAACGGTGCCAGCAACGCGGTAGCAGTAGAGCTTGAGGTCCTCGAAGCGGGGATAGCGGGTCCAGGTGAGGTCCATCCGCTGTCCCTCAATCATGTCGAGATAAGGCTGGATGCCCTGGGGAAACCGCTCCAGGGTGTCCACCATCACCGCATCCAGATCGTCCTCCACCCGTCCGGCGAACAAGGCCCGGGTTTTCTCCTCCCAGCGGTCGAGCCGCTCAGCAAGCTCCTCCACAGGACGCGCCTGAGCCTCAGCGCTATCCATCAACTCGTCCGTACGACGGCACCAGACATAGATCGCCCAGATGGCACGCCGCTTCTCTGGGGGCAGAAGCAAGGTGCCGATATAGAACGTCTTGGCCCACTCAGCGGTCTCCCGACGGCAGGCCTCGAAGGCTGCGTAGAGATCCGGGGAGGCGAGGGGCATGGCTCAGGCCGTCACGGGCTCACTAGACGAGGTTGATGATGCCAGCTGACCTGTCTTGCGGTCCACCGCACCGGCGCAGAGCTTGCCACTCAGCACGGCGCCTTCCATCGATGCGAGATAGCGCTGCATTGTGTAATCCCCGGCCAGGAAGAAGTTCTTGATTGGGGTGGTCTGATCGGGGCGCAACTGCTGACAACCAGGGGTCGTTTTGTAGACGGACAAAGGGGTCTTCACGACCTTGTATTTGCGCAGTGTGGCGGAATTTTCACCACCAAAATGCATCGGGAACAGCTTTGTGAGCTCGCCCATGGTGGCCTCGATGATCTCTTCATCAGGACGACCGATCCAGTCCTTGGCTGGCGCGAACACCAGCTCGAGCATTGACTTGTCGGGGTCTTCATACTCCCTGCAAGTGATGCTCATGTCGGCGTAGACGCTGAGCAGGGGCGACCGGCTGAACAACAGATGGTCGATATCGGTGAGCTTGCGATCGAACCAGAGGTGCAGGTTGATCACGGGCACACCACGCAGACCATCGAGCTTGCTGAAAACCTCCATCTGCTTCCAGGGCTCGGGCAAGAGCAGCTTGAAGGGATCAACAGGCAATGCGCTGACATAGGCATCAGCGGTGAGATCGAAGCTCTCCTTGCCCTTCAAGCCGCCAATATGGAAGGCCGCTACAGAACCATCCTCATTGAGCTTGATCTCCCGCAGGGGACTATCGAGGTGCACTTCCCCTCCGAGTGATTCGATGTGCTCGACCACCGGCTGGCAAAGCCGCTCCGGGGGCGCGCCATCGAGGAAAGCCATCTTGGAGCCGTTCTTCTCCTGCAGGAAACGATTGAGCGCTGTGAGCACAACCGTGGCAGAGATTTCATCGGGATCGATGAAATTCAGCGCCTTGCTCATCGCTAAGAACACTTCATCGTTCACCCGCTCGGGAATGTTGTGGACCCGCAGCCACTCGGTCCAGGAATACTTGTCGCACTCTTCGACATACCCCTGACCCCGGAGCATCGCAGGCACAAGGCCCAGGCCGAAGCTGATTTTCTCAGGCCAGCTCAACATGTCGTTGTTTCCCAGGATCGCGGCCACACCATTCACAGGGGCTGGCAGATCAGGAAAATCAAAGCGGCTGTAGGTGCCTGGTTCCTCCTGCTGATTGAAGATCATCGAGTGGCTCTTCCACTGCAGCCGGTCTTCGATGTTCAGCTCTTTAAAGAGCTGCAGCATGTTCGGGTAAGCGCCGAAAAAGATGTGCAGGCCGGTCTCGTACCAGTCGCCGTCTTCGTCTTTCCAGGCTGCGACCTTGCCGCCGAGAACATCCCTGGCTTCGACAACGATCGGCGTGTGGCCGGCATCCGCCAGATATTTGGCACAGGAGAGTCCTGCAAGACCAGCTCCGGCAATAGCGACGCGCATGCGGCCGTCTCAAAAGTGAAACCAACCTTAAAAGGGCTTGCCCCCCGTTCGCTTCTTAAAGTCGTGACAGCTTTCTAGTGGGCGCGTCTTGGCTGACACCCTTCTCAAGTGCACCACCCGCCACGTGCGCCTGTTCACAGCGGCCCTCCAGGATGAGGATCTCGTTCCTTCGGACGACCAACTCACCTTGGATCTGGATCCCGACAATGAATTCCTGTGGGACGACGCCAGCCTCACCAAGGTGCAAGGACGCTTCAAGGAACTGGTGGATGCCGCGGCCGGCGGCGAACTGAGTGACTACACCCTGCGCCGCATCGGCACCGACCTGGAGGGATTTATCCGGCAGCTGCTGCAAGCAGGAGAACTGAGCTACAACACCGATGGCCGTGTGCAGAACTTCTCCATGGGCCTGCCCCGCACCCCTGAACTGTTGTGACCCGCTCGCGGTACGACCGAGGTAATCGCGGACCACGGGACAGCCGTTACGACCGGTCTGAGCGGGATCGCTACGACCCCCCGCAGCGTGGTGGATACGGGCGACCACCAGGTCCCCCACCGGGAGGTGGATCTCAGGGCCCCTTCCAATTCAGCACCCTCACCGTTGCTGTTTTGGCAGGCGTTCTTGTGGTGGGGATCGGCATCGGAAGTGCTGTCACCAGCACGACTCAAGGTGACCAGGGCAACATCGCCAGTTCCCAGCAACTGGACATGGCTGTGCCAGACCCGGAATTCTGCCGGCAGTGGGGGGCGAGCGCCTTCGTCATGGACATCGAGATGTACACAACGCTCAACCCTTCCAGCAGCTTCGTGACCCAGCCAACGCTGCAACCGGGTTGCGTTATCCGCCGGGAAAACTGGTCGGTGCTGCGCAAGGAGGGGGCCATCAGCTCCGAGCAGGAGCGTGAATGCAAACAACGGATGAATACCTTTGCCTACATCGGCTCTGTGCGGGACAAACCCGTGGTGCGCTGCGTTTACCAAACCGACATCACTCAGAACAAATTCCTGACCCGTGGCGTGGCTGACGACTCGGTCGGTTTGACCCCAGAAGCAGATCAGTTCTGAATCAGCGGCTCCCCCATCACCTCAGGCACAGCTTTTGGTGCCTGGCGTATGGGGCTGTCGGCACTGGCAAAGACAGGTAAGACGTCATTGCGAAAGGCCACCGAGGCCCGTGAGCAGTAGCGGGCGGGATGGGTGATCAGCTTGAGCTGGCGCCGCACCTGCAGATCGGCCACTTGAGGGCGGTGAATCGTTCCCGCCGATAACTCCCGCTCAATCGACACCACGGGAACAAAGGCGGCACCAAGGCCCGCCTGAACTGCATTCTTGATCGCTTCAAGCGAATTCAGTTCCATGTCGATGCGCAGGCGCTGCACATCCAGGCCGGAGCGGGCCAGGAGCTGATCGACCATCTTCCGGGTGGTCGATTGCGCATCCAGGCAGACGAAGCCCAGGCGATAGAGGTCTTCCTTGGTGAGTTCAGCCAGTCGGGCCAACGGGTGCTTCACCGGCAGCACAAGCGCGAGCTCGTCACTGGCGTAGGGAACCACCTGCAGCAGTTCATTGAGTTCCGCCGGCAATTCACCGCCAATGATGGCCAGATCGATCTGGCCATTGGCCACACTCCAACCGGTTCTCCGGGTGCTGTGGACCTGGAGCTGCACCGATACCTCCGGGTATTTCTGGCGGAACAAGCCGATCATCCGAGGCATCAAGTAAGTGCCGGTGGTCTGACTCGCACCGACAATCAGGGAGCCACCTTTGAGGTTGTGGAGATCATCCAAAGCCCGACAGGCTTCATGGCACTGGCTGAGGATGCGGTCGCAGTAACTCAGCAGCAAATGGCCGGCTTCCGTCAGCTGTGCCTTGCGCCCGCCGCGATCGAACAGCGACACCTCCAATTGCTTCTCCAGGTTCTGGATCTGAAGGCTGACGGCGGGCTGGGTGACGTAAAGACTGTCGGCGGCTTTCTTGAAGCTGCCCTCGCTAACAATCGCGCGAAGGATCCGCAGTTGGTCGAGGGTGAACGGCAGATCGGCCACCGCGGAACACCCGGGGGAACGTTTGAAATTTAGGACTGCCGGGGCCGCCAGCCAGAATCACGCCCTTCCCAGGCAGCCCCTATGGCCTCCACCCACCACAGCAGCATCGTGATGTTGGTGCTGCTGATCCTGTTTGCGGTGATTCACAGCGGTGGAGCAGCCCTGCGCACCCGAGCTGAGGCCGTGATCGGAGCACGGGCCTGGAGACTGATTTTCGCCGCGGCAAGCATTCCCTCGGCCGTGGTGGTGATCGGATGGTTCCTGGCCCATCGCTACGACGGGGTGCGGCTGTGGAATCTTCAAGGCGTCCCCGGGATGGTGCCTGTGGTGTGGATCGGAACAGCCGTCAGCTTCTTCTTTCTCTACCCAGCCACCTACAACCTGCTGGAGATCCCGGCGGTGCTGAAACCGCAGGTGCGTCTTTACGCCACAGGGATCATCCGCATCAGCCGGCATCCGCAGGCCATCGGTCAAATTCTCTGGTGCCTCACCCACGGCCTCTGGATCGGCAGCAGCTTCATGCTGGTGACCTGCGTGGGCTTAATCGGTCATCACATATTCGCCGTCTGGCATGGCGACCGGCGTTCGAAAGCTCGCTTCGGTGAAGCCTTTGATGAACTCAAGGCCAACACCTCCATCGTGCCCTTCGCCGCGGTTCTGGATGGACGCCAGCAGCTCCAGTGGCAGGAATTCGTCCGACCCGCGCAACTCGGCATCGCCATCGCCGTCGGCATCTTTTGGTGGGCCCATCGCTTCATTCCGACCGCTGCAGGGTTGATGCGCAATTCAGCACTCCAGAACCTCCTGGGCTGAGCTGCCTACACTCGCTTCAACCTGCTGCTTGCGGATGCCCTCGGCCGAGGAACTCGCCTGGCTCATTCCCGTTTTGCCCCTGTTCGGCGCCGTGCTGACCGGGTTGGGATTGATCAGCTTCAACCGCACGATCAACCGATTGCGCAAACCCGTTGCGCTGCTGTTGATTTCCTGTGTCGGTGCAGCTGCGGTACTGAGCTACAGCATCCTGTTCAACCAGCTCAATGGGGCCCCACCGGTCGAGCATCTATTCGTCTGGGCCAGTGCGGGCAGCTTCGTTTTGCCGATGGGCTACGTGGTTGATCCGCTTGGGGCCGTAATGCTCGCGCTGGTCACCACCATCGCCCTGCTGGTGATGGTGTATTCCCATGGCTACATGGCTCACGACAAGGGCTATGTGCGCTTCTTCACCTACCTGGCTCTGTTCAGCAGCTCCATGCTGGGGTTGATCATCAGTCCCAATCTCCTGGAGATCTACGTCTTCTGGGAGCTGGTGGGCATGTGCTCCTACCTGCTGGTTGGCTTCTGGTACGACCGCGATGGTGCCGCCCATGCAGCCCAGAAAGCCTTTGTGGTGAACCGAGTCGGTGACTTCGGCCTGCTACTGGGAATCCTTGGCCTGTTCTGGGCCACCGGCAGTTTTGATTTCCAGGGCATCGCCGATGGTCTGCAGAACGGCCTGGCCAATGGAACGGTGGCCCCATGGGCAGCACTGCTGCTCTGCTTGCTGGTGTTCATGGGTCCGATGGCCAAGTCGGCTCAGTTCCCACTCCATGTCTGGCTGCCCGATGCCATGGAGGGTCCGACACCTATTTCAGCCCTGATTCACGCCGCCACGATGGTGGCTGCAGGGGTGTTCCTGGTGGCCCGCCTCGATCCGCTGTACGCCCAATTCCCCATCATTCAAACGGTGATTGCCGTCGTCGGCACAATCACCTGCTTCCTGGGGGCCTCCATCGCCCTCACCCAGATGGACCTCAAGAAGGGGCTGGCTTACAGCACCGTCTCCCAGCTCGGCTACATGATGCTGGCCATGGGTTGTGGAGCCCCGGTTGCTGGCATCTTTCACCTGGTGACTCATGCCTTCTTCAAGGCCATGCTGTTCCTGGGTTCTGGCTCCGTGATCCACGCCATGGAAGAGGTGGTAGGTCACGAGCCCGTGCTCGCCCAAGACATGCGTCTGATGGGTGGCTTACGCAAAAAGATGCCAGTCACCTCGATCACCTTCTTCATCGGTTGCATCGCCATCAGCGGCATTCCTCCCCTGGCTGGCTTCTGGAGCAAAGACGAAATCCTTGGTCAAGCCTTCAACAGTTACCCCCTGCTGTGGGTGGTGGGCTTCATGACTGCGGGAATGACGGCCTTTTACATGTTCCGCCTGTACTTCCTCACCTTTGAAGGGGAGTTCCGCGGCAACGACACCGCCATGCAGACCCAACTGCTCACGGCAGCTGGCAAGGATCCTGCGGAACACCATCCCCATGGCGGCAGCGTGCACGAGTCCGCCTGGCCCATGGCCGCACCCTTGGCGGTGTTGGCGGTGCCTTCGGTGCTCATTGGTCTTCTCGGAACACCCTGGAACAGCCGCTTTGCAGGGCTGCTGAATCCTGAGGAAGCTCTCGAGATGGCAGAACAGTTCAGCTGGGGGGAATTCCTGCCACTGGCTGGGGCTTCAGTGGCTATCTCCGTCGCGGGCATCACCCTGGCTGTTCTGGCCTATGCCCTGCATCGGATCGATCTGGGTGAAATGGTGGCTGGCCGCTTCCCCACGGTGAATGCCTTCTTCGCCAATAAGTGGTATCTCGATGTGGTCAACGAAAAGTTGTTTGTGCGAGGCAGCCGCAAACTGGCCCGAGAGGTTCTCGAAGTGGACGCGAAGGTTGTTGATGGTGTTGTCAACCTCACCGGACTTCTCACCCTCGGAAGCGGCGAGGGTCTGAAGTATCTCGAGACCGGACGCGCTCAGTTCTATGCCCTGATCGTGTTCGCTGGAGTGATTGCTCTGGTGGTGCTGTTCGGCGTCATCGGCGGGCCGATCTCTTAAGTCTCAATCGGACATGTGTGTCATCGCCTATCGAGGTGATGACACAGCGCCCATGATTTCTACGATCCAACCAGTAAGGGTCGGATTCACAGCGTGTTCGAATTCGCAGTCGCCGGACTTGGCGACCCGGTGCAGGCCACAGTGCCATGGCTGAGCCTATCGATCCTGGTTCCGATCGTGGGTGCACTGCTGGTTCCTCTCGTTCCCGATGAAGGGGACGGCAAAAAGGTGCGCTGGTATGCCCTGATCGTGACGCTGATCACCTTTCTGATCACCGTTGCGGCGTACCTGACCGGCTATGACCCCAGCCTGAGTGGCCTGCAGCTGTCCGAACGGGTGAGCTGGCTGCCCGATCTGGGGCTCACTTGGGCGGTTGGAGCGGATGGGCTCTCGATGCCGCTGATTCTGCTCACCAGCTTCATCACAACCCTGGCTTGCCTGGCTGCTTGGCCGGTGAGTTTCAAACCGCGCTTGTTTTATTTCCTGCTGCTGGCCATGGACGGCGGCCAGATCGCCGTCTTCGCGGTGCAAGACATGCTGCTGTTCTTCCTGGCCTGGGAGCTGGAGCTGATCCCGGTGTATCTACTTCTGGCCATCTGGGGCGGCAAGAAACGCCAGTACGCAGCCACAAAATTCATTCTCTACACCGCTGGCAGCTCCCTGTTCATTCTTTTGGCCGCCTTGGCCATGGGATTCTTCGGCGGTGGCACCCCCAGCTTTGAGTACACCGCTCTTGCCGCCAAGGACTTCGGCACGGGCTTTCAACTGCTCTGCTACGCCGGGCTGCTGATCGCCTTCGGCGTGAAACTGCCGATCGTGCCGCTGCACACCTGGCTCCCGGATGCCCATGGCGAAGCCACAGCACCGGTGCACATGCTTCTGGCCGGCATCCTGCTGAAGATGGGGGGCTATGCCCTGCTGCGGTTCAACTGCGAACTGCTGCCAGCGGCCCACGCTCAGTTCGCACCGCTGCTGATTGTGCTGGGGGTGGTCAACATCATCTACGCCGCCCTCACCTCTTTCGCCCAGCGCAACCTGAAGCGAAAGATCGCCTACAGCTCGATCAGCCACATGGGTTTCGTGCTGATCGGCGTGGGCAGCTTCAGTGCCCTCGGCACCAGTGGCGCCATGCTCCAGATGATCAGCCACGGGTTGATCGGGGCCAGCCTGTTCTTCCTCGTGGGTGCCACCTACGACCGCACCCACACCCTTCAGCTGGATGAGATGGGGGGCATTGGCCAGAAGATGCGGATCATGTTCGCGCTGTGGACCGTTTGTGCCCTCGCATCCCTGGCTCTGCCAGGCATGAGTGGATTCGTCAGTGAATTGATGGTGTTTGCAGGTTTCGCAACCGATGAGGCCTACACCCTGCCCTTCCGCGTGGTGATCTGCGCACTGGCCGCTGTTGGCGTGATTCTCACGCCGATCTATCTGCTCTCGATGCTGCGGGAGATCTTCTTCGGCAAAGAGAAGGAGGAGCTGGTGTCCCACACCAACCTGGTGGATGCGGAGCCGCGTGAGGTGTACATCATCGGTTGCCTGCTGGTGCCGATCATCGGAATTGGGCTCTATCCCAAGCTGATGACCGACAGCTACCGCAGCTCAATTGAAGCCCTGGTGAACCGAAACCTGGGCGCCATGGAGCAGGTGATGTCACCAACGGCCCCCTTGATTCGAGGCCAAGCAACGGTTCCGGCAGTGATCCAGGCCCCCATCGTGGGCACTTCATAAAACACGTATCGATTCTTGTTCGGGAGCTACCAACTGTCCGTAAGTTGAATTGTCGCTCCTCCAGAACATGCGCCAGATCAACTTCGGCCTGATCTTCTCCTTTGGATTGATCACCGTGTTTTTCACGCTGGCGAACACCAACGCAACCACCGTGCATGTGTTGCCAGGCATGGAATACACCCTGCCTCTTGCCGGTTTGTTGCTTCTGGTGGCTGGATTCGGTGCAGTAGCGGCGTGGTTTTTTGCCGCCTGGACGGGAATGCTCAACAACGTGGATCAATTCTCCAAAGCCAACGAATTTGAAGCGCAGCAGGTGCGCATCCAAGAGCTGGAAACCGACCTCAACCGCTATCGCTCCACCGTTGAAACCCAGTTGGGTCTCCTCCCCGCCGCCACCGTGACCGCCAGCGCTGCCGAAGGTGATGAATCCGGCGACAACTCGGCCGACTGAGGCCTGATCGCGCTGATGAATCGCTGAAACAGCCCCCTGGCAGCAACCGTTTGCGCCCGATACCTTGCCGGAAGAGGGTGAATTGACTTGCTCCAGGTGGCTCCCAACGACGGCGCTGATGCTGGAGCCCGCCTCGCGATCCGGCTGTTGCAGAACGCAGCGGAGAGTGGAGATCTCGATCCGTGGGATGTCGATGTGATCGCTGTCATCGACGGATTTCTGGATCAACTCAGACAACGCATCGAGGTTCCCGGTCAGGTGGCTGCCGTCTTGGCCGGACGGGGCGGCAGTTATGAACGGGACCTAGCCGAAAGCAGCGAAGCCTTTCTGGCCGCCTCTGTACTGGTGGGGCTCAAAGCAGAAATGCTCGAGGCCAGCATGCTGCCTCCCGCCCCGGAGATCGAAGACCACTTCGACGCAGACTTTGATGAGCAGGGCTGGCTTGATCCCGCCTTCGATCTGCCCCGACGGCCGGAGAAGCACCTGCTGCGGCGGCCCGTCGCTCCACCGCCATTAAGACGCCCCGTCACCCTTGGGGAGCTGATCGAACAACTGGAATCGATCGCAGAGCAACTGGAATCGGACGAACTGGAGGCGCGACGGCGGAAACGGCAGAAGCGCTACAGCAACCGTGAAGCCATCGCCCAGGTCGCTGGACTGGCCCACCGCGAAAAACTCCCGGAAACCACCGCAGCGCTGGGGGTGTTTCTCAACGGTTGGGAGACTGCCCTGGACTGGGTGGGCTTCGATCAGCTCGTGGAGCGTTGGGAGGTCGCCGCAGCCGCTGACCTTGACCGTGACCGAGTCGGGGTGTTCTGGGCTCTGCTGTTTCTCTCCTCCCAAGGCCGGGTTGAACTCGAGCAGGAGGGCTGGCTTCACGGCCCCTTGCGACTGAAATTCATCCCTGCCAGTGGCACCGCGACACAACTACCGATCCGCAGCCTTCAGGTGCCAGATCCGTCGCCGACCCGGACAGTCGTGGCGGCTTAAGACCGGGTCTATGGTCACTACCTTGTACTGACCCCCGTGAAACGCCAATGAAGGCGATGATTCTGGCGGCTGGCAAGGGGACGCGGGTTCAACCGATCACGCATGTGATCCCCAAGCCGATGATTCCAATCCTGCAGAAGCCGGTGATGGAATTCCTGCTGGAACTGCTCAAGGAGCACGGTTTCACCGAAGTGATGGTGAACGTCTCCCACCTCGCCGAAGAGATTGAAAATTACTTCCGAGATGGCCAGCGTTTTGGCGTTGAAATTGCGTACAGCTTCGAAGGACGGATTGAAGACGGAGAACTGATCGGCAACGCGCTGGGATCCGCCGGCGGACTCAAAAAAATCCAAGACTTCCAGCACTTCTTCGACGACACCTTCGTGGTGCTCTGCGGTGATGCACTGATCGATCTTGACCTCAGCGAAGCGTTGCGTCTGCACCGTGAGAAGGGTGCCATCGCCAGCCTTGTCACCAAGCGGGTCCCCAAGGATCAGGTGAGCAGCTACGGCGTTGTGGTCACGGATGACCAGAACAGAATTTCAAGCTTTCAGGAAAAACCCAGCGTTGAGGAAGCCCTCAGCGACACCATCAACACCGGCATCTACATATTCGAGCCGGAAATCTTCGAGCACATCCCCTCGGGTCAGCCCTTTGACATCGGCTCTGATCTGTTCCCGAAACTGGCCGAGCTCGGGGCACCCTTCTATGCCATTCCGATGGATTTCGAATGGGTGGATATCGGCAAAGTTCCCGACTACTGGCAAGCCATCCGCAGTGTGTTGATGGGCGATGTGCGTCAGGTCGGAATCCCCGGCAAGGAGGTGCGCCCCGGGGTTTACACCGGCCTGAATGTGGCCGCCAACTGGGACAAAATCAACGTCTCCGGACCCGTTTACGTGGGCGGGATGACCAAAATCGAAGACGGTGCAACGATCATCGGACCCACCATGATCGGCCCGAGCTGCCACATCTGTGAGGGTGCCACGGTGGACAATTCGATCATCTTTGACTATTCGCGCATCGGCGCCGGCGTCCAGCTTCTAGAGAAGCTGGTGTTCGGCCGCTATTGCGTGGGCAAGGACGGCGATCACTTCGACCTGCAGGAAGCATCCCTCGACTGGTTGATCACCGACGCCCGGCGTCAGGATTTAGTGGAACCGTCCCCCCAGCAGAAAGCCATGGCTGAGCTGCTGGGTACAGATCTCACCCAGGCAGCGAGCTGAGTCCGGCTCGATCCAAAATCATCGGGATACGCTCCTCCGCCTTGATCGCCATCAAGTGCACACCACTGACGATGCCGAGATAACGCTTCACCTGCTCAGCGGCGATGGCCACCCCCTCCATTGCGGGATGCTCCGAACACTCAAGCCGATGGATCAATTCATCGGGGATGCATGCCCCGGGCACAACACGGTTAATGAACCGGGCATTCTTGGCTGACTTCAACAGAAACACACCGGCCAACACCGGCAGACCCAGGGGCGCAGCCAGCTCATGCTGAAAGCGCTCAAGAGCTGAAGGATCCATCACCATCTGGGTTTGAACGAAGCGGGCTCCCGCGGCCTGCTTGCGATGCAACCGGCGCTGTAAACCGCTCCAGCTCCTGGATTGCGGATCAGCGGCACACCCGGCGAACAGCGTGGTCTCCCCGTCCGGCAGGGTGCCCTGAACGGGATCGACACCGCTGTTGAGAGCCTGCACCTGCTGCAACAGCTTCACAGACTCGAATTCATTGACCGGACGCGCATCCGCCTGGTCTCCCGCGCGCACCGGATCTCCGGTGAGACACAACAGATTGCGGATCCCCAACGCGTGGGCCCCAAGGAGATCAGCCTGCAAGGCGATGCGGTTGCGATCCCGACAGGCCATCTGCAAGACGGGCTCCAGACCGGCCTCAAGCAGCAACTTGCAGGACGCCAGGCTGCTCATGCGCATCACGGCCCGGCTGCCATCGGTCACGTTCAGCGCATGAACGCGGCCCCGCAGCGATTCAGCCATGGACAACATATGCGTCGGATCCGCACCACGAGGCGGCATCACCTCGGCCGTGAGGACCTGATTGCCGGCCTCAATCGCGCGCTGAAGCGCCGTCCTCAAATCCCGTTCCATTTCACCGGCCCACTATGCAGGATCGGAGCAACGGTCCGGACTAGCATGACGCCATCGGTGGTCACTCATGTCCTCCCTCGACGGAATTGATCCCCTTGAGATCTCCCTCTCAGCCAGGGAGGTCGAGATCATTGAACTCGTGGCAGAAGGACTGACCAATCAAGAAATCGCCGACCGTCTCACCATCAGCAAACGAACGGTCGACAACCACGTGAGCAACGTGTTCACCAAAACCGGTTCCAAGAACAGGGTTGCTCTACTCAACTGGGCGATGGACAACGGCAAGATCTGCCGGGACGGCTTCAATTGTTGCGTCCTTCCAGAAAACGATCCCCCCTCACCCTGATGGTGGAGATGACAGGTTCCGGAAGACTTTGCAAGGAGCTGGGACCGACAGGAATCCGAAACAAGGTGGCGTATTCGAGGCAAGCCTCAACACTTGATCCCGCAAAACGGAGCATTCCAGTTGTGTCGTAAAGACCCACCACTGGAAACGATCACCGATCAGAACCCCTCAAAGCTAAAGGAAATCTGAAGATAAATCCAGCCCGGCCTTAAATCCAGCCCAAACGGCATCGATCCTGCAGCGGCCAAGCCTGAATCGGGTGCTGCGACAGCACCGCATTGCTCCAACGGGACTCCCCTGTGATCTCCTGACCGCACCAGGGCGGAATCACCAGGTCAACCTGAGCCGATGCAAGCTCCACCTCCGCCAGCACCAGGGGCGCATTCTCCCCCTGAAAACAATCCACAACCCAGTCTCCACCAGGGCAATCCAGCTGATGACGGACTTTTTCCAGACGGTGCGGAGCCAGATCCCAGAGGGCCTCGGCATCCGCCACCGGAATTGGATATTCGAACTCGTGGCGTACCAGACCAACGGCATCAGCAGCAGCTTTAAGGGTGAGCCAGGCCTCATCCCTTCCGCGCAGTCGCATCCGGACCGTCACCCCCTCAGCACTAGCGGCCAGGTACCCCTGTCGTAGGGCCTGCCCGGGGCCGGCACTGCTGCGCCAGGCGTCAGAACGCACCAGAAAACGTCGTTCGATCTCCAGAGCCATGAATCAATTCTGGGACGGCTGCGCCGCCTGCAGGCTTCCCGCCCAGTGAAGCTTGTGCGACAGCGTTCTGTAATAGGAGGGACTTTGGTTCAGCAGCACCATCAGGGCATGGTGACGCGCCTGCTGAACGACACAGCACTCGCCTGGTTCCAGAACGGTGCAGCCCACACCGTCCTTCCAGAGCTTGATGCGGTGATCGCCGGCACCCAGGGGCCAAATCGTCAACCTTGCCCGGGGTGGCACCACCAGCGTTCGGCTGGAAAGACTCATCGGGCAGATCGGGGCGACGATGATGGCATCAATACCGGGATGCAGGATCGGCCCTCCCGCCGCCAGGGCGTAACCGGTGGATCCGGTCGGCGTGGACAGGATCAGGCCATCTCCACGCACCTGGTCGACCACTTCTCCATCGATCTCCAACTCCAGGGTGCAAGTGGGCGAAATCTCATCGCGATAGGCCCTCAGATAGAAGTCGTTGAAGGCCCAGTGGTGCTCTTCGTCATCTTCCAGATCCGGCTGTTGCAACAGGCCAGGGGACGCCGTTCGTTCTTCAGCGGAGCGGCGATCGACCATGGCCTGAAGCATCATGCGCCGTTCGATCGCGAACTGATCGTCCTGAAGTCGCTGCCAGATCTGATCGCCACGCAACACCCGGCGATCGTGGGTGAGAAAGCCCAGATGCCCTCCCACATTGATGCTCAGGATCGGGATGTCATGCACCGCAAGATGACGGGCAGCCCCAAGAACCGTGCCATCCCCCCCAAGCACCAGAGCAAGGTCGGGCAAAGCATCTTCAACAGCCAGCAAGCCAGGGAAAGGGTTCACCCTCGGCCCTGACATCGCGGTCACAACATGCGTTCCAAGGGCTTTGAGCTCCTTGGCGCATTGGCGAGCTTCCCTCTGAGCAGGCTGACTATCGGCCCGATAGATCACCCAGACCCGATCGAGACGCATGATCCAGGTGTGCGGGAATTACCAGCGCAGCAGGTTGAACTGCTCCATGTCGACGGTAACGCGATTGCGATAAAGCGACAGCAGGATCGCGAGACCGACCGCAGCTTCAGCAGCAGCCACCGTGATCACAAACACAGCAAACACCTGACCTCGGATCAGATCGCCATCCACAAAGGATGAGAAGGCCATCAGATTGATGTTCACGCCATTGAGCATCAGCTCGATGCTCATCAACACCCGAACGGCGTTGCGGCTGTTGATCAGTCCCCAGACACCGATGCAGAACAACATTGCGGCCACCAGGAGGTAAGCCTGCAGGGAAGGAAGCGTTGAAAGGAAATCGCTCATCAGTCCGCTCGGTTCATCAGCAAGGGAGTACGGGCCTTCTCGATCAGGCCCTGGTCAGCCACTTCACCGGTGACCACATCGGTAGCCAACACATCGCGGCGGGCCAAAACGATCGCTCCGATCATGGCCATTAGCAGCAGCACTGAAGCCACCTCAAACGGCAAGAGGTAGTCAGTGAACAGGTGTTCACCGATGCGGGCGGTGGCCTCCTCACCCACGGCGGCGGGGCCTGGAAGCGACCAAGGCGTGGTCACCACAACGCGGACCAGAAGAGCCAGCAGACCGGCGCAGACGCCAGCTGACACCACCCGTCGGGTGGTGAGGTTGGCGATGGCCTTCAAATCCTCCCGTTTGTTCACGAGCATGATCGCGAACAGGATCAGCACATTGATGGCGCCGACATAGACCAGGATCTGGGCAGCGGCCACGAAGCTCGCATTGAGCAGCAGATAGAGCCCTGCAACAGCTGTGAACACACCGCCAAGCAGAAAGGCGGAATAGACGATGTTGCTGAGTAGCACCACACCCAGGGCACCAACCACCACAACGGCAGACAGCACCAGGAAACAGATCAGCTCGGTGGTGGTCGCGATGGTCATACGTCGCCCTCCTTGTCCTCACTGGAGGATTGTCCCTCATCCTTGACGGCTGGCTTCTGCGGCGGCGTGAGGGTCTCCAGAACCTGGGAGGGAAGCTGGCCGGCCCGCGGGCGATCTGCAGGCACGGTGTGGGGATCCAACTCTCCTGCGGGGAGATATGCCAGCTCGCGCAATGGAATCACCGAAGGATCCGTGGTGACGCTGGTGGGGAGCCGCCCCAAGGCAACGTTGTCGTAGTTGAGGCTGTGGCGATCAAACGCAGCCAGCTCATACTCCTCAGTCATCGAGAGGCAGTTGGTGGGGCAGTACTCCACGCAATTACCGCAGAAAATACAAACGCCGAAGTCAATGGAATAATTCCGCAGCTCCTTTTTCTTCGTCGCCTTGTTCATCACCCAATCCACCACCGGCAGGTTGATCGGGCACACCCTCACGCACACCTCACAGGCGATGCACTTGTCGAATTCGTAGTGAATCCGGCCCCGATAACGCTCGGACGGAATGAGCTTCTCGTAGGGGTACTGCACCGTGACCGGACGGCGCTGCATGTGGTCAAACGTGACCGAAAAGCCTTGGGCCAGATTCCGGGCTGCATCGACTGCATCCCGGGTGTAATCACCGACCTGTTTGAGGAAGCCGAACATGGTCTGAAGGGGAGAGAACGAAGCGGAGCCGGAAGCGCAGAAATCCTAGGTAGGAAAACCTAGCCGCCGAATGCAACGGGGAAAGCGAGCTTGAGGGCTGCTGTCACCAGAAGATTCACCAGAGACAGGGGCAGCAGGAACTTCCAGCCCAGGTCCAGCAGCTGGTCAATGCGCACGCGGGGGGTGGTCCAGCGCAGCAGGATGGCCACGAACACCAGCAGATAGGCCTTGAGCACCGTCATCACGATGCCAACCGTCCCGGTGATCACCTGCACCACCGGTGCATCGATGGGCTGGTTCAACCAGCCAGCCAGCCACTCCACAGGGATTGGGAAGCCCCAGCCACCGAGATACAGAACACTGACCAGAACGGCGGAGAGCACCAAATTGATGTATCCGGCCAGATAGAAGAGGGCAAACTTCATGCCCGCGTATTCGGTCTGGTAGCCGGCGACCAACTCTTCTTCGGCTTCAGGGAGGTCGAAGGGAAGGCGCTCGCACTCAGCCAGGGCACAGATCCAGAAAATCAGGAAGCCCACCGGCTGACGCCAAATGTTCCAGCTGAGGATGCCTGCTCCGGTCTGCTGATCAACGATGTCGACCGTGCTCAGCGAGTTGGTCATCATCACCACGGCAAGCACTGCTAAAGCAAGGGGGATCTCGTAGCTGATCGACTGCGCTGCTGCCCTTAGGCCGCCAAGAAGCGAATACTTGTTATTGGAGGCATAACCGCTCATCAGCAGACCGATGGGCTGAATACTGCTGAAGGCGATCCAAAGAAAGATCCCAACGCCAACGTTGCTAATCAGCAGGTTCTGGCCAAAGGGGATGATCAGCCAGGAAATGATCACCGGCACCACCACCAGCACCGGGCCGAGGGTGAACAGCAGGCTGTCGGCCCGCGCCGGAATGATGTCTTCCTTGACCAACAGCTTGAGGCCGTCCGCCAGAGGCTGAAGCACGCCCAGGGCACCGGCATATTCCGGACCGATCCGCTGCTGAACGGCGGCGGAAATCTTGCGTTCCAACCAAACCGACACGAGAACACCCACCACTGCAGCCACCAGGACCAGCAGCATCGGCAGCGGCAGCCAGAGCAGTCTCGCCACTTCTGGAGAGAGGCCTAAGCCTTGCAGCGCCTGGCTAAAGCTCAATTCCAGGTCAAGTCCCGGACTCACCATGGTGTCGACGGAAGTGGGTGCAACTTAGGCGGCCGGAGCCGAAACTCGCTCCTCGATGGGCATCCAGGAGCGTGGCTGTGACCCGGAATAGATCTGCGAGGGCCGAAAAATCCGGTTCGCCCCCAGCTGCTCACGCCAATGGGCCAGCCATCCGGCGACCCTGGCGATCGCGAAGACAGGCGTGAACAGATCCCTGGGAATACCGAGCTTGCGGTAAACGAGCCCGGAATAGAAATCCACGTTGGGATAAATGCCTTTCGGGCCGAGCCGGGATTCCGCTTCCTGCTCAATCGCCCGGGCCACGTCGTAGAGGTCGTCATGGCCAAAGCTGTCAAACATCTCCTCAACCAGCGACTGAAGGATCACAGCGCGGGGATCTTTGACCTTGTACTCGCGGTGGCCGAAACCCATAACCTTCCGCTTGGACGCAACGGCATCGTCGAGGAAGGCACCGGCGTTCTCGGGGCTTCCCACTTGCTCCAGCATGGCGAGAACATCTTCATTGGCGCCGCCGTGGAGCGGCCCCGCCAGGGTGCCGACGGCCGAGGCCACCACGGCATAGGGATCCGTCAGGGTGCTGGCGGTGACACGGGCACTAAAGGTGCTCGCATTGAGGCTGTGCTCGGCATGAAGCATCAAACAGCGATCAAAAATGCGCGCCGCCAGGGGATCAGGCTCCCGCTCCGTGAGCATGTACAGGAAATTGGCGGAGTAGGCCAGATCATCCCGAGGCTGAATCGGATCTTGGCCTTTGCGAATCAGCTGAAACGCCGCCACCATCGTCGGGATCTTGGCAATCAGCCGCACCACCGCGTCATAGATGTATTGCGGGTCGTCAATGGCCCGGCGGGAATAAAACAGGCCGAGGGATGCTGCACTTGATTGCAGGGCATCCATCGGATGGCCGCTGGCCGGGAAGCACTTCATCATGTCCCGCACCCGGAAGCTGACACGCCGGTGCATCTGCACCGCGTGCTCAAACTGCGCCAACTGATCGCGGCTCGGCAGCTCTCCCCAGATCAGCAGGTAGGCCGTCTCCAGAAAGCTGCTGTTGGCTGCCAGATCCTGCATCGGGTAGCCGCGATAGGTGAGCAGCCCCTGGTCTCCATCGATATCGCAGATGCCCGACTGGGTCGCCGGAACACCGTCGAGGCCTGGCCGCAGTTCGATCCCGGTCCGCGCATGGCGCAGGTCTCCTGTCTGCTGCTGGGCCACCACCTGATTGCCTCTATCAGCAACCTAAATCTTCAATCAACAGTGCCGGGCGAAGCAAGGCCTGCAACTGCCACTGGCCCGCCGAACAATGCAGCTGGATCACGCCGGCTTTCTTCAACAGCAGGCCACCAGGGGGACACCCCAGAAGCATGCAGGCCAGGTCTCCAAGATCCGGCTCATGGCCCACCAGGCCGAGCCGTCCATCGACCGAGCTCAGCAGCGTTTCAAGGGCCCCTCCTGGCTTGAGGCGTTCGTCCACCACAAGGCGTGAGGCGAGCCCCGCCTCTAGGGCCAGTTCCGCCGTTTGCAGTGCCCTGCGGTAAGGACTGGACAACAGGCGATCGAGCCTCAGCCCCCGTCGCACCAAGGCTGCCATCACCAGTTGCGTGCGCTGACGCCCGGCCGCGGTGAGGGGGCGATCCGGATGATCCCGCCCCGCCTGGCGGGGTTCTGCGATGCCATGCCGCAGCAGAACCAGTTCAGCCGAGTTCGAGGCGGGCATGCAAAGGAATCTCGGTACCGCCCTGCTCCAGACGATCAGCGTCGACGGCGAACGCCAGACCCCTGACCTGGTCCTGCAAGGGCCGCCCTGCCATCACCTGCAGCAGCCCCCACGGCCGCCATTGACCCAACAGTGATCGAGCCGGGGCATCCGCCAAAAGAAGAGCCTGCACGGGCTGGGAGGCCGATACGAGCTCCTGCCACTGGTTCACGAGAGGCTGAAGGGCACGTCCGTTCTGACGCTGCGCCAGAGCCATCAACGACTCACCCCACCAGTTCAGAGAGGACGAGCTGACCTGAGCCACAGCCAGCTGGGCATCCACTCCAGGCTGGCGTCCCCGCTGGCGAACAAGACGCGTCCACACACTCAAGACCTCACCATCTCCGTCCAGCTCAGACCGGGTCAGGCCTTGCTCCTGCAGACGTGCATCCACCGCATCCCTGGCGGGACTTTGAGAGCGCGTGGCCAAGAGCCAGCCCTCGGACTGGTCTTGCCAGAGAAGAGGGCCTTCATCGGACTGAACAACAGCATCTGCAGCCGGCTGGTCCCGCAACTGCTGCGCGAGAACCGGGCCGAACCACTGGGCCAGCGGATGGCTTTCGCCCGGATCCAACAGACGTGCTGGACTTTGCAGCTGCGCCAGCCAACGGCCATGTCCACCAGCCGAGGCGGTCAGATCCGTCAGGTCAGGCCATGGGGCGGAAGCAATGGCTTGCTGGAACCCGAGCCGCCCATCCACCGCAAGGGTCGAACCCTCCGGCCGAAGCGAAGCCACAAGCCCGTTCAGATCCTCGCGTTGGGCTACCACCTCAGGAAACTGCAACCAATGCTGAAGGGCGTGTGGCGATGCCGTCAGCAGCGCCACACCCTGACCGAGATCAGCGACCTGACGCTGCAGACGTTCATCCCCCAGCTGATGCTGATCCGGAAGCTGAGAGACATCGAGGGCCTGCTCCAGCACGCCCCGGCCTGAGGCCACCAAGAGCAGGTCGTCATCAATCAAGGCCGTGGCCAGAGGTTGGGGGTCATGCCCCACCAAGGCCCCCTGGCCGCTGATCACACCGATGCCGCGGTAACTGCTGATCTGCAGATCGGTGCCCGCCAGGCTGCGGGTCTGCCAGAACCGTTGCAAGAAACGCCTGGCGCCATCGTCATCCCGACTGGTCAAGGCCAGAACCCAGCCGGCGTTGGAGGCGCCATCGGTGAGGGTGAGGCTGACTTCCTCACCAAGCCAGGGCTCCAGCTCAAGACCGAACTGCAGGCCCGCCAAGGCGAAGACCCCCTCACGCCACTGCCGTGCACCATCGCGGGCATCGCGGCGTTCCGATGCAGGGGCGACGGCCTGGGCATAGGCGGGCAGACGTCTGGGATCGGCCAGCCAGTGCAGGGATAAATCGGCATCCCTCGGCACAAAGCGAGCCGCCCGGGGCAGACGCAAAGGCTGCTCAGCCAGATGAAGGGGGCTCTGGCGATCCATGGTCCAAAGCAGACCAGCAGCCAGAAGAAGCAGCGACAGCAGCACAGCGCCGGCAGCGCTGAGGAAGGGGCGGGCCTTCATGGGCCGGCGTTCTCGGATCCCTTCATCTTTGTCCATCAACGCAGAATGGCGCCATGGGCCAATCCCAACCACAACCAATCCAAGCCTCCGAATTGCAGCAGTGGCTGCAAAGTGAGCAGCCTTCACCCCAGCTGGTGGATGTGCGTGAGGCGGCTGAGCTCGCGATCGCACCTTTCCCCGGCGCAGTTCTGCACCGACCCCTAAGCCAATCCAATGAATGGCTCACGACGCTGCAAGCTGACCTCAAACCCGATCAAGCGGTGGTGGTGGTTTGCCATGCAGGCGTTCGCAGCTACCACTTCGGCCTGTGGCTGCTGGACCAGCCCTGGGGCCTCGAGGTATGGAACCTTGAGGGAGGAATTGATGCCTGGAGCCTGCAGGTGGATCCCAGCGTTCCCCGCTACTGATGAGCAAGCCCCTGTCCCTTCGGCAAGAACAGGTGCTTCAGGCGACGGTGCACCATTACGTCGACACCATGGAACCGGTGGGAAGCCGCACCCTGGTGCAACGCTTCGGCATCCCAGCCAGCTCAGCCACCGTTCGCTCCGCCATGGGGGCTCTAGAACGTCGTGGTCTGCTGCATCAACCGCACACCTCAGCCGGACGCATTCCCAGTCCGATGGGATACCGGCACTACGTGAATGCGCTGCTGCCTGAACCAGGCGTTGCCGTTCAGCACCTGGAACGGGAGCTGACGGGCCTAAGCCTGCGCTGGGCGGGTCTCGATGACCTGCTGATGCATCTGGCGCGGCGACTAACGGATTTCACCGGCCTGATGAGCCTGATCACCCAACCGCAGCAGGAGAACCGCCAACTGGAGACGATCCGTCTGGTGCCGAGTGGTGATCGACTGCTGGTGATGCTGGTGGAAGCCAATGGCAGCGCCAGCCATCTCAACCTGCGCCTGCCGCACGGCGCCGAAGCCGAACTCACCGCAATGGAACGCTGGGCGTCGGCGCAGCTCGAAGAGGGCGAGCTGAACTGGGAGGCACTGCCCAGGCAGTTGCAACGCAGCGGCGCTGTGCTGCGCAGCGCCCTCGACCAGCCCACTCCCACCAACAACCCCACGTCTGTAGTGGTGCATGGCCTCTCAAGGCTGGTGAGCGAACCGGAATTTGAAAGCACGGCAAGCCTTCGACCGCTGCTGGAACTGATCGACGAAGAACCCTGCACCTTGATAAGTCGCGGTGCATCCGCACGGGTGTGGATCGGCGGCGAGCATCCGCAGCCTGCGTTGGAGGCGTGTGCGGTGGTTCAAGCCCCCTATCGCTGCAACGAGGGGCTCGGGCACGTGGCCCTCGTAGGTCCCATGCGCATGGCCTACGCCACGGCACGCGCTGCGGTGCAGTGCGTAGCCCGACATCTTGAGTTGCTGCTGGCTTGATACCTGAGCTCTAAAGCTGATCCCCCAGCTTCTCGGCCACGGTGTTGACGTCCTTGTCGCCTCGGCCGGAGCAATTGATCACCACTTCAGTGCCCTCGGCCAGGGTTGGGCAGAGCTGCTCCAGCCAAGCGAAGGCGTGAGCGGTTTCCAGGGCCGGAATGATTCCCTCCAGCTCACTCACCAACCGCAGGGCATCCAGGGCCTGCTGATCGGTGACGGCCGCATATTCCGCCCGGCCGATTTCACGCAGGTAGCTGTGCTCAGGGCCGACACCGGGATAGTCGAGACCAGCCGAGATGGAGTGGGCCTCCATCACCTGGCCGTCGCCGTCCTGCAGCAACAGGCTCATGGCGCCATGGAGAACGCCGGCACGGCCTTCGGTGATCGTTGCGGCGTGGCGGCCTGTCGCCACGCCATCGCCGGCGGCCTCAACGCCGATCAGGCGAACAGAGGTGTCCTGAACGAAGGGGTGGAACAGACCCATGGCATTGGAGCCACCACCCACACAGGCCATCAACACATCCGGCAGCCGTCCGAAGGCCTCCTGACACTGCTGCTTGGACTCTTCACCAATCACCGCGTGGAAATCCCGCACCAACATTGGATAGGGATGCGGGCCAGCGACGGAGCCCAGGATGTAGTGGGTGGACTCGACGTTGGTCACCCAGTCGCGGATGGCTTCACTGGTGGCGTCCTTAAGGGTGGCGGTGCCCGCCGTCACCGGTTGGACCGTGGCGCCCAGCAAGCGCATGCGAAACACATTGAGGGCCTGGCGGCGCATGTCTTCCGCACCCATGTAGATCACGCACTCGAGGCCGAAGCGGGCACAAACCGTGGCCGTAGCGACGCCGTGCTGGCCCGCACCGGTCTCAGCAATGATTCGCTTCTTGCCCATGCGCAGCGCCAGCAGGGCCTGCCCCAGAGCGTTGTTGATCTTGTGCGCACCGGTGTGGTTGAGATCTTCTCGCTTCAGCCAGATGCGGGGACCACCGTCGGAGCGGCGGTAATGAGCAGTAAGACGCTCAGCTTCGTAGAGCGGTGTCGCCCGACCGACGTAGTTCTTCAGCAGGCGGTTGAGCTCAGCAGTGAAGGCCGGATCATTCCAGGCCTGGGCGGCCGCCTGCTCCAACTCCGCCAAAGCCGGCATCAGGGTTTCAGGCACGTACTGCCCCCCGAATCGGCCAAAGCGACCATGGGCGCCGGGACGAACCGCCGGCTGCAAGCTGGAGGGATCCGGAGTGCTGGCGTTGGGCAAAGTGCTGGTCACGGATCGACGTTGGAGCGTCGGCTCAGCGTAAGCAGGCGATCACACGGTGCCGTGGGTCGCAGGCACGGATGCTGGGATTCCGGAACCCGGCCTCCTGCAGCGCTGCGGGCAGATCCAGGGCGAAGTACTGCTCAATGAAGGGCTCTGTGCTCTTGAGCAACGTGGCCACCGGCGCCGGCAAGCGCTGCAGCACGGACGAGCCAGGGTCCTGATCCACCATCAGCAGAACACCACCAGGCCGCAGCAACCGGGCCGCTTCGGCCAGGACAGCACGGGTCGCCCCCTGGGGAAGCTCATGGCAGACGAACTGCAGGCTGACCAGATCGACTGAACCCGAGGCCAGCCCGGTGGCTTCGGCGGCGGCATGTCGCCAGTCATGCACAAGGCCCTGGGGGTCACGCACGCGGGCCACCGACAGCATCTCTGGCGACAAATCCAGGCCGATCAGCGTCGGAGTGTGCACAGAGCTGGCTGCGGCACGGGCGTTCAGCCAGCGGGCCAGGGCCTGGGTGCTCACCCCGACGGAACAGCCCAGATCCACGACACGGTCGATCGTTGCGGGGAGCAACGGTTCTGCCACAGCATGGATGGCATCGCGGAGTCGTGCCTGAGCCTCGGCAGGCTTCAGCGGCTCCTCCGGCCAAACCCGCAAGGCCATGGCATCGGTGGCCTGCTCTGCTTCAGCGGCAGCCTGCCAGCAGAGGTTGCCCTGCTCATAGGCATGGAATCGAGATAGGTAATAGGCCGGCGGGGTGAGACCTGCCGTAGTGCTGGCAGCCAGCAACGGTGCTGCCGCCTGCTGCAGCTCCTTGCGTCGGGCCCGCCAAGGAATGCCGTTGCGCTCAGCCGTACGAATGATCAGCTGCCGCGCCTGGAAGAACAGGGGACGACGCAGCAGACCGATACCGATCAAGGCCTCGATCAAACGGCCGAGGCCGCGGCTGGAGTCGGCCCAGCGCGGCGTTGTTGTGGGCGCAGCATGGGTGGTCATCGACAATGCAATTCGATTGCGACGGGTGGATGCCGAAGGGCGGCTGGCAGGAATTCAGCAGCGCTGACAGTCTGCAGCGACCGAGCGGGGCGACGACGGAGCCCACAGCAAAGTCTCAGCAAATGGTGCGGGTGCAGCCCACTCGCGGCGGCAAGGGGGGCAAAACTGTGACGGTAATTCGAGGCTTGGAGCTTGATGCTGCGGGCTTCAAGGCTCTGCTGAAGAAACTCAAAACACGCATCGGCAGTGGCGGCACCGCCAAGGATGGGGTGATCGAACTTCAAGGAGATCAGGTCGACCTGACTCTCGAGCTGCTCAGCAAAGAGGGATACCGGCCGAAACGAGCTGGTGGATAAGTGAGAATGGCCGCCACTTCATGCCGTGGCCATGACTGCCAGCCCCACCTACGGAGAACTCACCAACAAGGGTGCGTCCACCAACATCGCTTGGCATGAAGCCTCCGTAGGCCGAGACGAGCGCTCGAAGCAGCGCGGCCATCGCAGCGCCATCCTCTGGTTCACCGGACTCTCCGGTTCCGGCAAAAGCACCCTGGCCAACGCCGTCAATGCGGCTCTGTTCGAGCGGGGGCTCGCCACCTATGTGCTGGACGGGGACAACATCCGCCATGGGCTCTGCAAAGACCTGGGTTTCTCCGATGCCGACCGGGAGGAGAACATCCGCCGCATCGGTGAAGTGGCCAAGTTGTTCCTGGATGCGGGGGTGATCGTGCTGACCGCCTTCGTCTCCCCCTTCCGCGCTGACCGCGACAAGGCCCGTGGCCTGGTGGAGGACGGCGACTTTCTCGAGGTGTTCTGCGCTGCCGATCTCGATGTCTGCGAATCCCGCGATCCCAAAGGCCTTTACGCCAAGGCACGGGCTGGGCAGATCAAAGAATTCACCGGCATCTCCAGCCCCTATGAAGCCCCAGAAACGCCCGAGCTGAAGATCGACACCGGCAAGCAGGATCTGGCCGACTCCGTGGAGCTGGTGATCAAGGCACTCCAGGAGCGGGGGGTGATTCCGGCGGCCTGACATCGCCAGCCCTGGCGGCATCGGCCAGGGTCTTGATGCAACTGGCCACCGGAACCGCCAATAGCAGTCCCAGGAGATCCCCCACGCCGTAAAGGGCGCCCACCCGGGCGCCGATCGGCAAAGCAATCAGCAACCAGGCCGGTTGCAGCCCAACGATGCTGCCCATCAGCCGCGGTTGGATGACCTGATCCACGATCTGACCAACGACGATCGCCGCGGCGAGCAGCTCGAATCCTGTGCGGGGATCCTGTACTGCCAAAACTGCACTCACCGAGACAATTGACACAGCGCTGGCGTAAGGCACCAGGGTGGTGAATCCGATCAGCACAGCGAACAACACTCCGTAGGGGATTTTCAGGGCGGTGAAGACCAGAAGCTGGCCGCCACTGAGGATCAACGCCAGCACAACCTGCCCGGCGAAGTAGCCCCGAAAGGTGCGCTCGAGGGTCGTCTGCACCAGCTCCCGCCAGCGATCCGGCAGCCAACGGGCCAGGCCTTCGACGATCGGATCCGCCCCAAGCAGCAGAAAAACCGCCAGCACCAGCACGATCACCACATTGATCGTGGTGCCCACCGTTGCCCCCAGAAGTCCCAACAAGCGCTGGCTCAGCTGCGTGGCCAGGCGACTGAACTGGGACACCAGATCGCTGCTGAGATCAGCGAAATCGGCGGGCAAACCATGGTCCACCGCCCAAAGCTGACCCCGGTCGATCCACTGCTCTGCGGCCGTCAGCAGGGACGGTGAGGCACTGATCAATTGGCTGAGCTGTTCAATCAGCAGCGGCACCAAGGCCACGGCCGCCCAAACCAAAAGCCCCACGGTCACCAGAACAACGCTCACGATGGCCCAGGCGCGGGGCAGGCCCCGTTGCGTAAGCCAGCGGCAGGGCAGATCCAACAGAAAGGCAATCAAGGCCGCGGTCAGAAACAGCCCAGGGAACGGCGCGAACTGAACCAGCAAGCGCTTCAGCACAAAGGCGTTCAAGCCCAGCACGGGGAGGAGAAGACCGAGACGCAACCAGGCGGGCCAGGGCGTCATCGAGAGGATGACGCATTTCGATCAGTGCTGATCAAGAGAAGAAAGCTTGGAAGCGGAACTGACGTAATGGCACCAAAAACTGAGCCAGGCGGCAATCCCAAGAAACTTGAATCCCTCTTCAAAAATCTGCACCGTCTCGTAGGAATTCGGCCAAAGCCCTTGAAGAGCATCGGTCAGAACCGACAGGCCCAACAGCACAACGGAAACCAAAAAAGTGTCGCCACCGAAGCGCCGAAGGGGGCCACGGAAGCGGAACAACAGCAGACCGGTGAAGAAGGCGTAGGTGATGTAGAGGAACGCCTCACCGAGGTAGCGGTCGTGCACCAGGAACATGTCGTCGAGGCAAAGCCATAGCGAGAAACCACCCCCACAGAAGGCAAATTGCCGGTTCAGAACGGAACCTTGGATCTGCCGGGTGGACGCCGCAAACAAGGCAATGGCAGCCGCCGCCATCCAGAGCAAATAGCCCACGCTTGAGAGAAAGCCCTCCCCCAGAGGCGCTTTGCAGGACTGGGCCAAATCCTTCAACACCATTTTGGCGCTGATGCCCTCTGAAGCACTCCAGCCCAGCGCAATCGCATAGACGATGGCCGCCGGCACCACCGCCCAAAGCAGCGTGGAACGAAGCGTGGAACGAACGGGAACACTCATGAATCCATCTGGGAGAGGTAATCCGTGCTGCCCAGATCAACCAGGCGCGCATCCTTGGCCACCACAGCATCGTGGAGGCTGCTGCGGTAAGCCTCAAGTTTCCTGGCCAAGCCAGCATCCGCCACCGCCAGAATCTGAGCCGCCAGCAAGCCGGCATTGAGGCCCCCACCGATGGCAACGGTGGCAACAGGGATCCCACCCGGCATCTGCACAATCGAATGGAGGGAGTCGACCCCCGAAAGCGCCCGGCTTTTCACCGGCACGCCAATCACGGGCAGCGTGGTGAGGGCAGCCACCATGCCAGGGAGATGGGCAGCCCCGCCGGCACCGGCGACGATCACACCGAAGCCCTGATCCCGGGCGGCCTGGGCGAAGCTCACCATCTCCAACGGCGTGCGATGGGCCGAGAGCACCCGAACCTCCACCTCCACCTCCAGCTCGCGCAGGATGGCGGCGGCGGGATCCATGGTGGGCAAGTCAGAGTCACTTCCCATCACAACGGCAACTCGGGGGAGCACTGGCGGCACAACGCAGAGGGGCAAGACTGCCATCGTCTCCCCCCATGGCTGCCGAGGCCAGTGTTGCGTTGATGCATCGGATCACCAACGTTCGTTTGCCTGGTCCCCTACCTGGCGACGGAGACCAGCGCTATGCCGTCTGTTTGGACTCCCAGGGGCTGATTTGCCGCATCGAAGCGATGGGCACTGAGGACCAACAGACTGATGAGAATTGGAACGGCGACTGGCTCAGCCCCCGAGGCGTCGATCTGCAGCTCAACGGCGGATTGGGGCTGGCCTTCCCGGAACTGACACCAGCAGATGTGCCCCGTCTTGAGGAGCTCCTGGAGCTGTTATGGCGCGATGGTGTCGAAGCGATCGCGCCAACCCTGGTGACCTGCGGCATCGCGCCGCTGCGCCAGGCCCTGGCCGTGCTGCGGGAGGCGCGGGAACATCACCGTCCCGGCCGTTGCCGGCTGCTTGGTGCCCATCTGGAGGGCCCCTTTCTGGCGGAGGCCCGCCGCGGTGCCCATCCCCGTGAGCACCTGGCACGCCCCAGCCTGAAAGCCCTGGCTGAACGGATCGGTGGGTTCGAGACGGAGATTGCCCTCGTGACCATGGCCCCCGAACTGGAGGGAGCCGCTGCGGTGATCCAACGGCTGCGGGAGCTGGGCATCAATGTGGCCCTCGGCCATAGCGCCGCCACTGCCGAGCAGGCCAGTGCCGGTTTCGATCAGGGGGTGGGCATGCTCACCCACGCCTTCAACGCCATGCCGGGCTTGCACCACCGGGCGCCAGGCCCGCTGGGAGAGGCCTGCCGGCGCGGTGGGATCGCCGTGGGGCTGATCGCCGATGGCGTGCACGTGCACCCGACGATGGCCCTGCTGCTGCAAAGGCTGGCACCGGAGCAGACGGTGCTAGTGAGCGATGCCCTCGCCCCCTATGGCCTTGCCGACGGGGAACACCGCTGGGACGAGCGGGTGCTGGTGGTGGAGAACGGCACCTGCCGCCTCGAGGACGGAACCCTGGCAGGGGTGACCCTGCCCCAACTGGAGGGGGTTAAACGTCTCGCCCGCTGGAGTGACGCCCCCAGTGCTGCGATCTGGAGCGCCACGGTGGCGCCACGCATCGCCATTCAAACCAGCCGGTCGTGCGTCGATGCGCTACTTGGCCGATCTATCCAAGACCTCCTTCGCTGGAGTATCGACCAAAAAACATTATCGTGGCGAAATGCACAACTAAGCCCATGAATTACAAAGCTTTGGGCCTGAAGATTGGGCTAGTCATCATGACAGTGAGCGCAACAATCACAGGCGCAACAGCTATCGGAAACGAGATGCCATCCTGGGAAGGAAGCATCGTTAAAGTTGGAACAGTTGATGACTATCTCCCCTGCTCGGATCAAATCAATCAACACTTCGAAGGCCTCTCCATCGATATCTGGAGAAGAATTAGCGAAAGACTCAATATCAGTTACACAATGCAACCAATATCAAGCTTTGACCAGGCGGTCGCACTCGCAGCGAATGGGGAATTCGACCTGATCGCTTCCTGCCACGAAATCACACCCGAACGACTGCAATCCATCGAATACGCAATCCCCTACACCACCGGGGGAATCGTGATCGCAAGCCAACAAAGCAAAAAGCCAGTCATCAGCCTTGTAGGCAAAATCATTCAGAACAAAATTGTTGTTCGATGTAGCTTCCTACTTATCGTAATAACAGGCCTAACGGCATGGTCATCTAGTTACTTCAACAACTCAAGACCCGCGTCAAAGCTAAAAGCCAGGCGACTTGCGAAAGCGTGGACATTTTTGATACTCAATGATGGCATTGACACAATTGTCGGAAACAAGATCCGTGATCACATTACAGTTTTAATCACAAGCCTTGTGCATACACTGCTAATGGGAGCCATTATCGGAACGACAGCAACAATTATCTTCGAAGAAAATATCACAAAAAGAACAAACGAACTAGCCAACAAGGAACTCTACCAACTTCTCCAACAAGGCCTGGCAGTGCAAAAAGAAACATCTAATGCTCACTGGCTAGAAAAACAGATGAACAATACAGGAATCACGCGCAACATGGGCGCAACTCCGATATATGCATCAGACATGCAACACCTAATGGAACTAATTCAAGGAAAAAGTGATCCAAAGCCAAAGCACATGGTAACGAATATAACCACATACAAAACAATACTCAAGCAATCGGAACTAGAAGATGAATTCGAACTCTCCTACCAAATGCCAAGCAAAACACCGCAGGCTTTCGTCTTCGGAAGCAACATCAATCAAGAACTCAAAAAAGCGATCAATGTTGAAATAGCAAAATTGAATAGAAGCGGACTGACAGAGCAAATTGAGAAAGATTGGCGCGACTAAGGCCACCAAGGGCGGCAAGCACTCAGGAACACAGATACATGATCAGCAATATCCAGTGGTAACATGATCAAAATCGTTTAAACACAGTGGCAGCGGAACAGAAGCTTGAAATAAAAGAGAATGAAAAAAAGGTCGTCAAAGGTTATTTCGAAACCACGGGATTTGATCGCTGGAATCGCATCTATAGCGACAGTGATGACGTGAACAAGGTGCAGCGCAACATCCGTATCGGTCACCAGAAAACCGTCGATGAAGTGCTGGCTTGGATCAAGGAGAGCGGAGAACTGAACCAGGCGAGCTTCTGCGACGCCGGCTGCGGCGTCGGCAGCCTCAGCCTGCCGCTGGCGGCCATGGGGGCTGGGTCGATCAATGCAAGCGACATCTCCGAGGCCATGGCCAAGGAAGCTGAGCGCCGGGCGCGCGAGGCCGGCCTCGACATGGCCAAGCTCAACTTCTTCGCCAGCGACCTGGAAAGCCTGAGTGGCTCCTTCCACACGGTGTGCTGCCTGGATGTGTTCATCCATTACCCCCAAGAACCGGCCGAGGAGATGGTGAAACACCTCTGCAGCCTCACGGAAGAGCGGCTGATCGTGAGCTTTGCGCCCTACACGCCGCTGCTGGCTCTGCTGAAGGGCATCGGTCAGCTGTTCCCTGGCCCCAGCAAAACCACCCGGGCCTACACCTTGAAGGAAGACGGCATCGTCAAAGCGGCAGAAGCCTGCGGCTTCAAGCTGGTGCGCCGCAGCCTGAACAAAGCCCCCTTCTACTTCTCGCGGTTGATCGAGTTCCGCAAGGCGTGACATCGAGGCGTCGTCCACCCCTTCACGGGGTGGACGCGCTCAACGTTTTTGAGTTCAGAACTGGAAGGTCACACCCCCGCTCGCGCGCCATGTGGTGCCACGGTCGCTGGCCCAAAACTCCATGCCACCTCTTCCGTACAGCTTCACCGAGATGCCGTTGAAGTTCTGCACCGTGTAGTCCAGACCCGCCTCAAGCAAGGCGCCGTTCTCGGTGCCCAGCTGTGAATCGAAATTCACCGTTTTCTTGGTGAAGTTGTAGCCAATCTCCTGGCCCTCGTTCGCCTGGTTCCAATCCGCCAGCCAGGCAGCACGCAGACTCGGCACCAACAGCGACCGCTCGCCGGTACGGATCGGCACCGACAGCTTCATCCCCAATTCCGTCTCCGCAAAGTTCGTCGTGCGGCTCTTGTACTTCAGCCGCAGGTTCTTCTCCGTTCCATGGCTTTCGGAGAAGCCTTGTTCTTGGTTCCGCGTCCACACCACTTGGCCTTGCGGTTCCAGCACCACGCCACCGGTCTTGAACGGTGCACCAATCCGCAGTGCTCCCAGATAACTGGTGACGCTCTTGTCGCCCTTGGCGGTGTTGCCGCCCAAATAGCTATTGATGCGCAGGATGTGGCGCGACTGCTCGCCGCTGAATTCACTCGCCCCCAATAGACCCTGCAAATAGAAATGGCGGGTGGAGTATTGGGCAGTGATGCCGCCGCCCCATCCCTCAGGGTTCCAGCTGCCACCACCGGTATCACCGCTGAGCTGGTTCACATTCAGATCGCCGTAATTCGCATAAGCACCGATCTGGAAGCTCTCGCTCAGCGCCACATCCACACCAAAGCTGGTGCCATAGGCGCTCAGGTCGTAGTCGTTGTACAAAATCGACGACTCATCGGCCCTGCTGTTGCCGCCGAATCCCTTCACCCAAGCGCTTACGCCATCACGCTTGGCCAGATCCAGCTCGTCGTCCTGCTGATCGACAAGGCTCACCCCATCAAGCTCAATTACCACTTCTTCTGTCTCAACCTCAACAGCAACCTCGCCATTCACCTCCACATCGGCGACCTCAACCTCTGCCACCGCTCCTTCCACATAGGCAGTTGCTTCTCCATCACCAAGCTCCTCAGCCTTCAGCCACAGCGGTTGCACGGGGTCCGCCTGCTCAATCACGGCCTCTTCTTCCACAACGCTCTCCTCAACAACTTCTTCTGAAATCAGCAGTTCCTCGAACTGACGCAGCGGCTGGCGATCAAACACCGCATCCACCAGCAGGTTGTTGTGCAACGCCAAACCACGGCCCGCCGCATCCACATTCCGTGGGGCTAAGCCACTGCCCACCAACTTTGCCAATTGCCCGTAATCAAAGCCCAATAGCAGATCAATCTCCTCATCTTCTACACCGTCGAGCACGGCGTCAATAATCTCCACCGCAACCTCTTCCTCCTCTTCCCAAGCTTCATCCTCATCACCATCAATATCACTAATCACGTCGCACAAGTCGTCATCTTCTTCACAACCGGGAAGTGGATCAGGCTTATCGTTTTTGCATTCATCGCCCTCACAGACCGGCTCATCCGGGTCAGGCTTATTAGGCTCTTCTTTACACTCTTCAAGGGCAGGGTATAAGTCGCAGATCGGCGGATCCGGGTCAGGCTTATTAGGCTCTTCCTTACACTCATCAGAGTCAGGATGCAAGTCGCAAATAATCTCATCCGGGTCCTTTGCTTCAACAACAAGCTCTAAAGAGCCTTCGGCTAAATAACCCTTGTAAAGAGCTGGGCCATCTTTGGCGTTCTCTTCACCGATTCCATCGAAGGAAAAAATCTGATCTTCACTAACAACAATATATGTATTTTCGGCAAGATCATTAATATTTTCGACGTTTCCATCAATAATTTGATACCGTGCTTTGCCATCATCATCCAACTCAACATCGTGATATTCCTCAGGAATTGCAACAACAAGGGTCCCGCTATCATAGTCAAATGACTCACTCACACGTAAAGGAGGGTTCGTTCTTCCATCCAAAGAGGTGATGATCCCTCCTGGATTTGAATTCTCCAAAGAGTAAGCATCTAGCGTAATTGTCTTAGACACCAACGGCTGATCAGGAGAAACAAACACTTTTCCACCTTCTTTAATACTAAGCCGATCAATCTTGAATTCACCCTTACCCGTGGGCTCTGATCGCAGATCGAGCTGGCCAGTACCAGTCACGAATGTCGGAGATTCCCGAGGAATCGCAGACAGATTAGCGAGCAACAAAATACCATCGTCAACGGTTGTCTCGCCCTGGTAGGTGTTAACACCAGAGAAGGTGAGTGTGCCATCGCCAACTTTCATAAAGCCACCACCACCGGAGATCTCTCCAGACACAGTGGTAGCCGTATCCAAACCACCAGCAGTCAGCATCTGATCTTCAGCAATAACAATATTTCCAGCACCTTCAATCGAACCAACCTCATCGCTATTAGCAACTTCATACGTCGCATCATCGGAAATAGAAACCGCTGTGGAGTTGCTCAGCGTTCCAGTAACTCGCAAAGTACCCTCAAGGATATTGGTATTACCTGTATAGGTATTTTCGGCAGCAAGAGTGGTTATACCTTTTCCCGTAAAAGCAAGATCACCCACACCCGAGAATGAAGCCACAAAAACATCCTTGAAGGCACCATTAAAGGCTGTATTAATACCGTCATTATCAATTGTTCCGCCTTCGGAACCAACCCAGAAAGGAACATCTAGTTCAGTATTAGATACTTCTCCAGGAACATCTTCAACCGTGACAAGAGTACCGCCCTCAAAGACTGGAGCGTAGCGATCTTGTGCAACCACATTCTCCCCAGAATCATAAACACAAGGATTAGTGGCACTTTTTATTAAGCCATTGGGACCATTTCCGGTTGTTGGCCTTTCGCCTGCAGAAATCGCATTAACTGCACAGCCACCAAAGGCCTGAATTCGATTATCATTACCCCCTTCAGTGTAATATTGAATTGAATTCCATTCATA
This sequence comes from Synechococcus sp. MU1611, assembly GCF_020514255.1. Taxonomy (NCBI): domain Bacteria; kingdom Bacillati; phylum Cyanobacteriota; class Cyanophyceae; order Synechococcales; family Synechococcaceae; genus Synechococcus; species Synechococcus sp. MU1611. Next base: position 99,873 of record NZ_VTLC01000002.1, read on the forward strand.
CATTAATCCCTCACCCCTGGTCGAATCATTATCTGGCCTCTGCGTGCCTAATAGTGGAGGAGAGCCTTTCCAATTTCCAAAAATAAATCCACCGCCATTATCATAACCATTTAGATTTAAATCACCATTAGCATCTAGCAGGCCTTTGGTCTCTGCATAACTTCGATATCCATCCGAAAGGCGCTCTGCCAGCTTCTCATCATCTCCCCAAGGAAAGAATTTTCCTATTTTTTCGTCAGTCCACCATTGCCCTAAAGAGATTCCAGGGACTTCCTCTATTTTTGGATTTGACTTTGGATCAGACCACGTGTAGTAATTAATTGCATAGTAACCGTCATCACCCTCGACAACTGTTTGCATCTCTGAGGGCAAAGTATAAATTTTTACTACGCCGCTACTGGCTATCTCTGACCCGACCGGCGAAGGAGCCGCCTGTGCATGCGCAGCAGAAACAGATAGAGCAATGCCCAGAGAGAGACCTGAAAGCAATTTTCTGGACACCGGACACAAAAAAGATCTTTCTTGGTTTTAGCAGCGCTACCAAAGCATGCTATGCAGAAAATATTGACTTTTGACTTACAGTTAGAAAGGACCATGAAAGATACTGAACGAGCGCCTCTTTCTTGTTCATCTTTCTCAAACTACAATATTTTTACGCTAGTCATCACAGGCCTGCCTGCAACCAACACCCGATCCAAAAAAAATTGCATCTAGCAAGACTAAAAATAAGCATCTCTAGTCATCGCATTGGAATCGATGGCCATGGCCCTCCAGCCGGCAAGCATGCAACCGATAACCCCCATCACCGGGGGTTGCTGTTGCTGAAATCTCACGATTGAGCAAGTACAACGGATCGCCCAGCAATGGGCTGCCCAGCTGCGCCAGGTGGATTCGGATCTGATGCGGCCTGCCTGTGGTGATCGTCACCTGCAAGCGATCGCCCTGAGCCGTGCGCTCCAACAGCTCCAGCTCGGAGTGGGCTGAGAGCCGTTTGCGGATCGGCTTCTCCTCCAACGGTTCCGGCCCCCAGATCCAACCGAGCAGCGGATGCGGCCGTTCCACCACATCACTGCTCACCGTCAAAGACTGCCCCAACTCCAACCCCGGCACCCGCTGGCTCCAGGCCTGATACACCTTTCGGCAACCACCATCAGGCCGGAACTGCTTCGACCAAAGGGCACGGGTTTGCGGCGAACGGGCACACACCTGCAATCCAGAGGTGAAGCGCCCCAAGCGGTGCACCGGCCACGCCCCTGTGGGTTCGAGCAAGGCGGTGAGGGTGTGGCGCAAAAAGCCACCACCGGGCATCACCGGCAAGCCCGAGGGCTTATTGATCACCAACAGGTCGCCGTCATCGTGGATCGTCTCCCACTGATCGGGGATCGCCTCCTCCAGCCATGGCGGACGCCGCCAGCAGAGAACCTCTCCACCCTGCAGCGCTCGATCCTCTGAGAGAAGCGCTCCGTTCAAATCCAGCTCACCGGCGGCGATTCTGTACTGCCACACTGCCCTATCGGAGTGGCGGTAGCGATCCGCCAACCATTCGCTCACCAAGGTGCCGGAATCGATCCGCGGCACCTTGTCGCGGTAGGTCCAGCCGTCGTTAAGCGCGGCCGCCTTCAAGTCACCAGACGGTGCTCCAGCGCATAACGCACCAGTTCCGTGCGGCTGGAGGTACCCGTCTTGTTGAACAGACGGCTCACGTACTTCTCGACATTGCGGATCGAGGTCTCCAGCTGACGGGCGATTTCCTTGTTCATCAAGCCTTCTGCCACCAGCTGCAGCACACTCGCCTCCCGCGGCGTGAAGCTGTGCACCACCGGCTCGGTGGAGGGCAGCGCTTCCGCCTGGGCCAGCAGCGAGCGGATCTCGGTGATCTGCTTGGCCATCTGGCCCATATCGGTGTCGGCAAAGCGAGCCGCTTCCTGCAGCAGCCGTTGCTGACGCTGGGCGACGTTGCGCACCCGCGCCACCAGCTCATCAGGATCGAAAGGCTTGGGGATGTAGTCATCCACTCCGGCGAGATAGCCCTGGGTGCGGTCTGCCGTCATGCCCTTGGCGGTGAGGAAGATCACCGGGGTGCCGCCGAGCCGTTCATCCGCCCGCAGCTTCTGCAGCAAGCCATAGCCATCGAGCCGCGGCATCATCACGTCGCTGATCACCACATCCGGCAGCATCTGCTGGGCCTTGGCGAATCCTTCTTCCCCATCCACCGCGGTGGTCACATCGAAACCTTCGTCTTCCAGGTAGGCCTGCACCGCTGTGCGCAGACCCGGCTCGTCATCCACCAGCAACAGCCTTGGCGTGGGCGCCGCGGCCTCTACGGATTCATCGGTGGGGGTGGGCGCGTCGCTCATGGCCGGAATCGCTCTGGTCGCAATGTATGGAGACCGAGCTCATCGAGCTAGTGCGGGTAACTGCTCCTGCTGTTCGGGAATCAGGGTCGAATAGCCCAGATCCAGAGCTTTTTGACGCAACGTCGCGGGATCGGTTCCCGCGACCTCCGGCACGCAGGCTGCCCACCAAACCAGGTGATCCTCCCTGTTGAAATCGGTGATCGGGCCGCCGGGATTAAGGGTGCGCACGTACACCACCAGCGGCGTGCGTTTCACCCGCACAGGCTTGGTGGTGGAACAGTTGACGCTCTCGATATATACGTTCAGATCCGACGCCGACTCCTCCCACAAGCTGTAGCTGCGGGTATCGGGATTCGAAGGCGCTGGCGTCACCCCATAGATTCCGATCGACAAAGTGCCGACGGGGGCCGGTCGTTCGATCAACACCTTGAGATCGGCCGGCCGGGATTGGCGCATCTGCTCCAGCACCTGCTCACGATCAAAGCCGCTGACAGGCTGCGCGCAGACCAACCAGCCCAAGCCCAGCAGAGCCATCGGCAATCGCAGACCCATGCCAGTGCTGTTTGCAATGCAGCACCATGATCGCAACATCTGCCTGATTCGTCCTGAGCGGTTCCGCTCTCGCCTTTGATTTCCAAGCCACCACCCCCTGTGCGGCTGAGGTGGTGGAGGCGATGGCGCCCTTCTGGAGTGCGGAATGGGGCAATCCCTCCAGCCGTCAGCATCGGCTCGGCCTCAGCGCCTCTGCAGCGGTGAAGCTGGCGCGACGTCAGCTGGCGGAGGCTCTGGAGGTGACCCCGGAACGGCTGGTGTTCACCAGTGGTGCGACGGAGGCCAACAATCTGGCGCTGCTGGGCCATGCCCGCGCCCTAGGCAAGGCCCATCTGATCAGCGTGGCCAGCGAACACCACGCCGTGCTCGATCCCCTCAAGCAGCTGCAGCGGGAAGGCTTCAGCGTGACCCTGCTGACCCCAGGCCCCGATGGACTGATCACTCCGGAACAGCTGGAGGAGGCGATCACCCCCGACACCCGGCTGGTGAGCGTGATGGCAGCCAACAACGAAATCGGTGTGCTCCAGCCGCTGGAGCAGCTGGGTGCCCTCTGCCAGGCCCATGGCATCACCCTGCACAGCGACGGGGCCCAGGCCTTCGGGACGCTGCCGCTGAACCCCGACGCCCTGGGGGTTGATCTACTGAGCCTCAGTGCCCACAAGCTGTATGGGCCCAAAGGCATCGGCGCCCTGGTACTGCGGGAGGGCATCGCCATCGAACCGCTGCAGTGGGGGGGTGGCCAGGAAGCAGGGCTCCGGGCCGGCACCCTGCCCACCGCCTTGATCGTGGGCTTTGCCGCGGCAGCCCGCCTCGCGCTTGAAGAGCGGGATGAGCGCAACAGCCGGCTGCAACGCCTGCGCAATCAGCTCTGGGAAGGCCTGCAGCAGCGCCTTCCCGGCGTGCTGCTCAATGGAGCGCTGGAGCCGCGCCTGCCCCACAACATCAACATCAGCCTGCCTGGGGTGAACGGCAGCCGCCTACATCGGGCCCTGCGCCCCCACCTGGCCTGCAGCAGTGGCTCCGCCTGCAGCAACGGCGCTCCATCCCATGTGCTGCAAGCGATCGGTCGCTCACGCGCTGAAGCCGAAGCCTCGCTGCGCCTGAGCCTGGGGCGCGAAACCACAGCAGCCGAGGTGGAACAGGCCATCGCCGTGATCCACGACGCCGTCGCTGCCGCCCAGCTCTGATCCCCCTACGTTCCATTCGACTGAGCTAGATCCATGAGCAGCAGGGCCGAACTCTCCGTCGGGACCGCCATCCAGGAAGGCTGGCGTGCTTTTCGCCTGGCCCCCTGGGTCTTTGTCGGTTTTGTGCTGCTCAGCGCGCTGCTCGCCCAATTGGCCAATCTCATTCCCGTCCTGGGCGCGCTGGTGGCGACTCTGGTGAACCTTTGGGGCGGCGTCGGCCTGATCCGCGGCTCCTGGATCGCCCTGGAAGGCACCGCCCCCAGCTTCGAAGACTTCACCCGCTGGAACGGCTCTGCCGCCTGGCGCCTGTTCAGCCGACAGTTGGTGCTGACTCTGCTGCTGCTGCCCATCGCCCTGCTGGTGATCGTCGTGGCCCTCAATGCCGCAGATGCCTGGACCGTGTTTCGACCACTGATGAACCTGGCGTTAACAGTGGACCCCAACGATCCGCAGCTTGCAGACGCAGGCAGTGCGGCCGCCCTGGAGCTGGCGCTCAACGTCAGCAGCAGCCCCCTGGCGTTGCTGACCCTGGCCGTCGGCTGGCTGTTCGCCACTTACATCCAGGTGAACCAAAGTTTCCTTGGCTTCATTGCGCTGCTGGAGGATCTAAACCCGATCGCCACGATCCAACGGGGCATCACTGTGGTGCAGGGCCAGTGGTGGCAGGTGCTGGGCCTGCTGATCCTGCAGGTGCTGATCCTGCTGTTGGGGTTTCTGGCCTGCGTGGTGGGTTTGGTGGCCGCCGCTCCGGTCTGCATTTGCATCACCGGCGCTGCCTACCGACAGCTGTTTGGCCAAGAAGACAAAACCGGCTTCATCAGCCCTCACTGACCCTGCAGGCCAGGCGCCATTTGGCACTGCGGCTGCGGGGATTGGCCTCTTCCTCTTGGTCGGTGGCCACCACCGGTTTGCGGGTGATCCGTTGCAAGCGCTCATCCCGCAAGAAGGCGGTCTTGACGCGGCGGTCTTCCAAGGAATGGAAACTGATAATCCCGAGCAGGCCCTCAGGCTCTAGCCAGTCGGGGGCCTGCTGCAACAAGCGATCCAGCACCCCCAGCTCATCGTTCACCGCAATGCGCAGGGCCTGGAAGGTGCGGGTGGCTGGGTGAATCCGCCCTCGCCGCGCCTTGGGGGGGTAACAGCCCGCCACGGCATAGGCCAACGCGGCGGTGCCGCCATAGGCGCCGTTCTCCTTGATGTCGGCTTTGATCCGCCGGGCGATGCGGCGAGAGAGCCGTTCCTCCCCATAGCCATAGATCAGATCCGCCAACTCGTTTTCCTCCAGGCGGTCGATGAGCTCGGCCGCGGTCTCCCCCTCACCCCCCGCGTTCATGCGCATGTCCAACGGACCATCGAGGCGAAAACTGAAACCCCGCTCCGCCACATCCAACTGGGGACTGCTTACCCCTAAGTCAGCCAGCACCATCACGGCGGGCTCGGGCGGCACAAAGTCGGCAAAGTTGGTGGCAACGATCGAAACACGCTCTCCGAAGCACGCCAAACGCTCTGCCGCCGCCGCCCGGGCCGTGGCGTCCTGGTCCAAGCCAATCAAGCGCAGGCCTGGATGCTGTTCCAACAACAGGGCGCTATGGCCGCCACCACCGAGGGTGGCGTCAATCAACAGGCCCTCCGGGCGAGGGATCTGCCGGGCTGCATCCAGCACCGCATCGGCCAGTACGGGCACATGGCTGAAGGGGGGCACAAGCCACAGGCGAAGACTCCTTAAGATCTACTCATCGATCGGACCACCGCTCCCATGACGCAGCTGGAAACGCGCACGGAGCCCATGGTGGTGAACTTCGGGCCTCACCACCCCTCCATGCACGGGGTGCTGCGGCTCGTGGTCACCCTCGATGGTGAGGACGTGGTCGACTGCGAACCGGTGATCGGTTACCTCCACCGCGGTATGGAGAAGATCGCCGAGAACCGCACGAATGTGATGTTCGTGCCCTACGTGAGCCGCATGGACTACGCGGCGGGGATGTTCTACGAGGCGATCGTGGTGAACGCCCCGGAAAAACTGGCTGACATCCCGGTGCCCAAGCGGGCCAGCTACATCCGGGTGCTGATGCTTGAGCTCAACCGCATCGCCAACCACCTGCTCTGGCTTGGACCCTTCCTGGCGGACGTTGGGGCCCAGACACCGTTCTTCTACATCTTCCGCGAGCGGGAGATGATCTACGACCTCTGGGAAGCCGCCACCGGCCAGAGGCTGATCAATAACAACTATTTCCGAATCGGCGGCGTCGCCGCCGACCTGCCCTGGGGCTGGCTGGAGAAATGCCGCGATTTCTGCGACTGGTTCGGCCCAAAAATTGATGAATACGAAAAGCTGATCACCAACAACCCGATCTTCCGGCGCCGCATTGAAGGCCTGGGAACGATCGAGAAGAAAGACGCCATCAACTGGAGCCTCTCCGGCCCGATGCTGCGGGCCTCCGGCGTTCCCTGGGATCTGCGCAAGGTCGACCACTACGAGTGCTACGACGACTTCGACTGGCAGGTCGCCTGGGAGAAAGAAGGCGACTGCTACGCCCGCTATCGCGTGCGCATCGAAGAAATGCGCCAGTCGCTCAAGATCCTCCGCCAGGCCTGCGACATGATCCCCGGCGGCCCCACCGAAAACCTCGAAGCCAAGCGCCTCAACGAAGGCAAGGGCAGCGATGCCACTGGATTCGACTTCCAGTACGTGGCCAAAAAAGTGGCGCCCACCTTCAAGATCCCCAACGGTGAGCTCTACACCCGGCTGGAGTCGGGCAAGGGGGAGATCGGCGTGTTCATCCAGGGCAACAACGACGTCACCCCGTGGCGCTTCAAGATCCGCGCTGCCGACAGCAACAACCTGCAGATCCTTCCCCACATCCTCAAGGGACACAAGGTGGCCGACATCATGGCCATCCTCGGTTCCATCGACGTGATCATGGGATCAGTGGACCGCTGATCAACGCAGCCGGCAACGCTCCTTGCGACTGAGCCAGAGCAGGAGCACCACCAGCAATGGGGTCAACAGATCTGTGTAAAGCACCGACCCGGCATTTGATGGAGCGGTGTTGCTGTCGACCAACAGCGACACCACATGGCCGACACCATCGGCAAAAAACCAGCTGCAGTAGCCGACCATGGCTGCCAGCAGATAGTCGCGGCGTCGGTACCAAAAACTGGTGAGGCCCAGGAGGCCGATGGTGAGGTTGGCGTAGGCCACTTCGTTCTGGAAGGGGCTGTTGGACCAGCCGATCTGTTCAGCAATGAACGGACCAAACGCCAGATGAGCCACAAAGCCGTACACACCGCCGATCCCCAGAACCCAGAAGGCGATCCAAAGCAGGGATGCCTCCGCCCATCGATCAAGCCGCCAGGCTCTGCGGGTCTGCAATGCAGCCAGGACCAGAGCCAAGATCAAGCTCCAGACCGGCACATTGGCCAGCAAGGCACGACTCAGAGCTTCCATTCCCTCATCCGTCCAACACTGATCAGACTGTGGCCAGGTCAGCTGGTCGCATCAAGCTCTGAACCGTTTTCTTCGTCGGCTGCAACGCACGGGTTATCTGCTGCCCGCGACCCTGACGGGCACGTTATGGCTCAAGGGCCTGCATCCAGCCCTTCCGGGCCTTGGCTGCCCCCTTCGCGCACTCACGGGCATGCCCTGCCCCACCTGCTTTCTGACCCGAGCGACGGGAGCAGCCCTCACCGGTGATCTGAGCGGCTCGCTGCAATGGCATTTCTTCGGCCCCATTACCGCCCTAGGGCTCATCCTCTGGAGTGGCCTGGCTCTCTACCAACGCCGTCTCATCCCAAAAGGCCTGCCCCTCTGGCCCGTTCCCGTCGTTGGTGGAGCTTTGATCAGCTACTGGCTGCTGCGCCTAAGCAACAACACCTGGCCCAGCGGCTGAACCCTCAACGCAACAGGCCGCGCTCATAGGCCATGTTCTGGAGGAAAAAGCTGGCCATGGGGATCACCACAAAGCCACCTAAACCGCAGGTGATCAGGGCAAGAAACGACACAACGATGCCCGTCAACACCTCAAGGCCCACAAAGCTCAAACCGTTCTCCGAGCGGTAGACCACCTGAAACGACTGGGCGAACGCTTCACCGATGCCCATGTCGGTGACAAAAATGCGATTCACAAACACCGGCGTGACCAACGCCACCGCAATGCCGGGAAGGATGCAGAGCAGAAAGCCAATGGTGGTGGCGAGCGAAAAGAACAGCCCCGCCAAGAGATAGCGCCCCCAACGGCTTGTGAGCAGCTGAGCAACCGCTGAAATCGTCACCACCTCACCACGCTCGTAATAGAGGGCAGGAACAGCCACCAGCAACACCGACAACAGGCTGGCCAGGAGCGAGAAGGGCAGCTGAACCAATTGGGCCAGAACAGCCCCGAGCCCCAGCGCCGCATCGCTGCTGCCAAGGGTCGCGGACACCACGACGATGATCAGGGCATAAGCGAGAACACCGAGCAGCGACAGCACGATGGAGCCCACCCAGATCACCAGAACCACGGGGACGTGCTGCAGAAAGGCCTGCCAGGCCTTCTGAATAGAGGGGCGCTCATGAGCGATCGGCGCGGCCATGGTTCAAGCTGAACTTCTGTCAGGGTGACAGTCGGCACCAGCTTCAACAACACAACGCCATGACCTCTGCCCCCTGGCTGGAGCTGAGCCGAACCGTGCGCTTCAGCGACACCGACGCCGCCGGTGTGATGCACTTTCAGCAGCTGTTGGGCTGGTGCCACCAGGCCTGGGAAGAAAGCCTGGAATGCTTTGGTCTTCCGGCTGGTTCGGTGTTCCCCGGCGGACGCGGAGAGCAACCCGGCGTGGCCCTGCCGATCGTGCACTGCCATGCCGATTTTCGTGCCCCGGTGCAGGTGGGCGACAAGCTGCTGATCCGCCTGGAACCAGAACGGCTCGATCCCAGCAGTTTTGCGGTGAACAGCCAGGTACTGCTGGAGGAGCAGCTTGTCGCCCTTGGCTGCCTGCACCACATAGCCATCGACGCCAAAACGCGTCGCCGCTGTGCCCTGCCCGATGGGGTGGAGCGGTGGCTGGAAGCATCAAGCATGGGCCGAATCCAACCGCTGTAACCACTCCCGCCAGCGCTGGCGCTGCCATTTCCCCAGCGCAGAAGGGGCCAAGTCGGGGCACAACACCCAACGCCGTGGTGTCTCCGGCGGCTCCCAGTAACGCGTAAGGGTCGCAAGGCGCTGAAGCACCGCATCGTCAGCGCTGCCGACCAGCGCCACCAGCGTCTGCCCCCACTCCGGATTGTCAACACCCAGCAACAACACGGAACTCACCGGAAGCGATGCCGCCTGCACCGCCGCCATCAAACGCTGCTCGAGCTGCTCAGGAAACACGGTTTCACCACCGGAATGAATGGCGCCATCCATTCGCCCCACGATCTGAAGGCCTGGGGTGAAAGCGGCTCGATCCCCAGAGCGCCACCAGCCATCCGCATCCGTGAGCTGTTCGAACCGATCCGGCTGATCCGCACACCAACGTCCATGGGCCAGCCGATCGGTGCGCACCTCTAGGGCGCCATCAGCGGCCAGGCGAAGCTCCACATCTACCAATGGATCCCCACAACCCTGCTCACCATCCAGGAAGCGGGCCGGCGGCAAGGCCGCCACCATCGCCGCCGTCTCAGTGGAGCCGTAACAAGGCGCCAGGGGCAGCATCAAGGCGCGAGCCTGCTCCGCCAACGCAGGCGGCAGAGCAGCACCACCGATCCATATCAGCTGCATCTCCAGCAGGAAGGCCACCCCGTCGGGATGGACCAGCAGCCGCGCCAGCTGCGTGGGCACCAACGAAAGCAACACAGGCTTGGTCCCCCAGGCGGGCAGGCTCCGGCAACACGCGAGCAATTCGGTGGGGTTTTTCATCAACCCCGGCTGCAACTGCTGATGCGAGGCACCCCAGCAACGGGCTCGCCACCAAGGCATCAGACCACTGACATGCGCCATCGGCAGTGGATTGAGCAGCAGGGTGGCGGCGGGGTCGAGAGCCATTCCCTTTATCCAGTGCGCGGTGGCTGCTGCCGAACGGTCCAGATGGTCCAGGGGCTGGGCGCAACAACGGCTGCCGCCACTGCTGCCACCACTGCGCACCAGCACCCCCGGCCCTGGCGGCAGATGATCGATGGGAGCAGCATCCGCCTCCGGCGACAGGCTCACCCACTGCCCTGCCGCCAGACCGCGCTCCAGCTGCTCGAACTCGCTCATATCGCCGCGGCCCAGACCACCTCTGGATCGGTGGAAAACAACGCCCCCGATGGCGTCCAGCCGGGGGCAAGACCCGGTGCCGCCGGCGTAGGGCCCTGCGCCTGAAGCCCGGCCAGATGCTCCAGCCAACGCCGACCGATACCGGTTTCGAAGGCTGTGCTCACCATCCGTTGGGGCACCCCCGCCTGCAGCTCCCGCAACAGCACTCTGGGATCACCCTCCAGCGCGGGCCGCCGCACCTGCCAGCCGCTCCAGCTGCGCCGCAGCTCCGGCCGCTGGTGGAGTGATTCATCCAGGGCCACCGGTCCAAGCGCCGCCAACTGCTCCAGACCGGCTTGATCCTCCACCGCCAGAGGTTGTTCCAACCAGGCCAGGCGTGGGTCATCGCACAACCGTTGCATCCAGGCCTGCGCCGTGCTGCGATCCCAACCGGCATTGGCATCCAGGCGCAATCGAGCCGTGGGCGGCAGGTGCTGGAGCAGCTGATCGAGCAGGTGGCGCTCCAGGGAATCCGCCTCCGTCGCCACCTTCCACTTGAAGGTGCGCCCCTCAAGGCCTCTCGCTGACTCCGCCACAGCTTCGAGGGCCGTGAGCATGGCCTCTCCTGCCGGCAACAACAGCGCCGGCGTAGGAGCTTTCAGCCACCCCTGGGACGCCTGACCTCCCACCAGCCCATCCAACTCCGCCAGCGCCGCACCAAGGCCAAAGCCCACAGGCCCCGGCGCATCGCGCAGCACGGCCTCCAACTGCACCCTGGAGGGCACATCCGGCAGGGAGGCGAGGGCGCCCTCACAAGACGACCACGGCGACGTGAACTGCTGCTGCTGAAGCGGTGCCACTTCTCCCCAGCCCACCGCCCCTTGTTCGTCGTCGAGACGCAGCAACCAGCCACAGCGCTCTGTCAGAACGCCTGCTGCCGTTCGCAGCGGCTGCAGCAAAGCAAAGCGAAAGGAGCAACGCTGCAACCGGAGCGTCATCCGCCGCTCCAGACGCGGGCCAGGGCCAGGCCCACACTCAACCCCAGACCATTCCAGCCCTGAAAGCGCAACGCCAGAAACTTGCTGCTGCTGATCTGCTCGGGCCGGTCGTGATGGCGCTGAAGCAGACGCATTAGCTGCACCCCCGCAGGGAGACCGAGTCCGCTCAACACCACAGATGCAGGCCAGTCCCCATGCAGCACGGGCACCCACTCCAAAGCGAGCGTCAAGGCCACAAACCAGGGCACCAGTGCCGCCGCCCTTCGCGTGCCAAGACGCACCACCGGCGAGCGTTTGCCATGGGCCGCGTCCTCCTCCACCTGATGGAAGTGGGAACAGAACAACACCAGGGTGGTCGCCAGAGCTGGGCCTGCCCCCAACATCCAGGCAGTGCCCCATGGGATCGACACAGCCCCCCTGGGCTGCAACACCAACAGGGCAGCAGCGGTAGCAAAGGGCCCAAACGCCAGCCAGCACAGGGGCTCACCCAAGCCGCGATAGCCCAATCGAAACGGAGGGCCCTGGTACACGTAGCCCAGGCCGCAACACACCAACACCAGGGCCAACACCGCCCAGGTGCTGCTCCAGGCCAGCAACGCCATCAACAGCAACCCCACCACCAACGCGGCGGTCGCCCCCTGGGCGACGCGATCCCTGCGGCCGGTGAGGTTCACCACCGAATGGGGCTTGCCGGTGGCATCCACACCCGTCGCCGCATCAAAAACATCGTTGCTGAGGTTTTCCCAGAGCAACAACAAAATGGCCGCCAGCAAAAAGCCCCCCAGCTGCAGCCATCGCAAGGACCCTTCAACACCGAAATGCCATCCAGCCGCGACCAGCACTGGCATCACGGCGACGGAATACATCGGCCACTTGATGGCTGCCTTCCACAAACGGCGCCGATCGGCGTAACGGGATGCGACAGCCTGCGGCTCAGACATGGACAGGACCCGTTCCCGCAGGGCGAAGACCCATACATTTGAGCAGTAACCCTGGCCAAAAACGCCGCGGATGTCGGCTGATTGTTGTTTCAGCTCCCTCCTCTCCGCAGCCCAGCGGGGATGGATGGCCTGTGACGGCGATGAAGCGCTGCTCAGCCTGGCCCTGCCGATCGCAGGGGTCGACCCGCTTCTGGCCTTGCCGCAGCTGGCGGAGCAGGAAAACTTGCAGGTGCTGTGGGACAGCGCCCCGGGCCTCTGCCTGGCTGCAGCAGGGCCCTGCCAGGAACTGGAGCTGGCTGGCAGTCGTCGCTTTGAACAGGCCCAGCGCTTCGCTGACATCTGCCTCAGCCGCCTGCACGACACAGCACCGGAGAGCCCGGCCCATGCACGCCCCCGGGTGCTGCTGCGCTTCCGCTTCTTCGATCAGGTGAGTGAACGCCGCCGAAGTGAAGCGGTGGTTCCTTCAGTGCATGCGGTGCTGCCCCGCTGGCAACTCAGCCGTCAGGGACGCCGCGGCTGGCTGCGGCTGAACGGGATCGTGAGCAGTGCAGCGGACTGCCGCGAGCTAGCAGAACAGCTCTGGCTCAAGCAGGAACAGCTGCTCCAGACGCCAACCACGCCAACAGCGCTCAAACCCCAGGCGCTGGTGGCGGCAACGGAACCGGAAACCTGGCGGCAGCGGTACGCCGCAGCACTCACCCACGGGATTGATCTGGTCAACAACGGCGACCTGCACAAACTGGTGCTGGCCGTGCAGCACCGCATCGTTTTGGCCGAAACGTTCGACCCCTTGCCGCTGTTGAAACGGCTCCGGCGACAACAGGCCGGCAGCTGCCGGTTCCTCTGGCAGCGCCATGCGGGGGATGCCTTCTTCGGTGCATCCCCGGAACGGTTGCTCAGCCTTCGCGCCGGTTGGCTGCGCAGTGATGCCCTGGCCGGTACGGCTGGGCAGGGGGATTCGGGCGCTCAGCTACTGCGCTCAGACAAGGACCGCCGCGAACACGAACTGGTGGTGGAAACCATCACCGACCAACTGCGCCGCAACGGACTGTCCCCACGACGCCGCTGGCAACCCCAACTGGCCCGGCACGGCAACCTGACCCACCTGCACACCCCAATCACGGCGGAAACCCACGGTCAGCCCGTGTTGTCGCTTGCCGAACAACTACACCCCACACCCGCCGTTGCCGGGTTGCCCCGCCGAGACGCCATGGCCTGGTTGCGCACCCTGGAACCGTTTGAACGGGGCAGTTATGCCGCACCGATCGGCTGGATCGACAGTGCCGGGGATGCCGAACTGCGGGTGGCCATCCGCTGTGGGCACGCCCGGGGCTGCGACCTGGATCTCACCGCTGGAGCCGGTCTGGTGCGGGGATCCGTTGCCGAGCGAGAGCTGCAGGAAGTGGGACTGAAACTGGCCGTACTGGCCGACCAGCTGGAACTTCAGACCAGCGCACGCAACCGCTCGATCGTCTGATCGGCCAGGGGCTGGTTCATCAGCCGCTCCACTTCACGCACCCCCGTGGGACTGGTGACGTTGATTTCGCTGAGCATGCCGCCGATTACATCGATGCCCACAAAGAAGAGCCCCTCCGCCCGTAACGCCGGGGCCAGGGCGGCGCAGATCTGACGTTCCCGGTCGGTGAGTTCTGTGGCTTCCGCCTGGCCACCGACGGCCAGATTGCTGCGGAATTCCCCGGCTGAAGGGCGCCGATTGATCGCTCCCAGGGGATCGCCATCCACCAACAGGATGCGCTTGTCGCCTTCGCTCACAGACGGCAGGAACGCCTGGGCCATGACCGGCAACCTCTCCTGCTCCGTCACCAACTCCAGCAGGGCCTTCAAGCCCGGGGACTGGCCATTGACCCGAATCACGCCGAGGCCCGCGCGCCCCCCCAGCGGTTTGAGCACAATTTCCTGCTGCTCCTGGGCAAATGAGAGCAATTCAGACACCCGCCCCGCCACCAGCGTTGGAGCCATCCAGCGGCTGAAGCGCAACGCCCCCAGCTTTTCGTTCCAGCTGCGCAGCGCACTGGGGCGATTGAGCACACGAACCCCAGCCCGCTCGGCCACCTCCAACAGATGGGTGGCGTAGAGATACGCCTCATCCACGGGCGGATCCTTGCGCATCCAGATCACATCAAAGCCACCCAGGGCCTGACGTTCAGCCACCCCAACCGTGATCCATGGCTCCGGCGTCACAGGCAGGGCGAGCGCGAGGGGTTCATCCCCCCGGGCAATCAAATCGGAGGGCGTGCAGGCCCACACCTCATCGCCGGCACGATGGGCGGCCTGCATCAGCGCAGCGGAAGAATCCTTGGCTGGATTGATCTGCCCCAGCGGATCCAGAACAAACAGCTGGCGCATCGATCAGGCCTTCAACAGCGCATCGAGCTCACCGGAGCGATCCAGGGCGTGGAGGTCATCGCAACCGCCGATGTGGCGATCATCGATGTACACCTGCGGAACACTGCGGCGACCATCACCACGCGCAGCCATGGCATCACGGCCGGGCTCATCCCCATCCACGCTGTGTTCGGTGTAGCTCACCCCCTTGCGATCCAAGAGTCCCTTGGCGCGGACACAGAACGGACAGGTGCGCCAGGTGTAGATCTCAACCTTGGCCATTGCGTTGTACATACCAGTGGTCGGATCCTATGCAGCAACTGCGCTGATAGCGTCAGAAGCTGATCAGGACCGAGTCCTTGCTGGATCTCACCGACTTCAAACGCGATCTCTCCGAGCTCACTGACCGCCTGGGCAATGCCCAGGACTGTCTTTGACGTTCCTGCACTGAACGCACGACAACAAGATCTCGAGCAACTCGCCGCCCAGCCTGATTTCTGGGATGACCAGCAGAACGCCCAGAAGCAGATGCGGCGCCTGGATGAGGTGAAAGCTCAGCTGAGTCAGCTGGCCGGATGGAGCGGCGCTGTGGACGATGCCAAGGCCACCCTTGAGCTCTACGAGCTGGAACCCGACGAAGACCTGCTGCAGGAAGCCCAGAACGGCCTGAACCAACTGCGCCAGGGACTGGATCGCTGGGAACTCGAGCGCCTGCTATGCGGCGAATACGACAAAGAGGGGGCCGTCCTCAGCATCAATGCAGGAGCCGGTGGAACGGATGCCCAGGACTGGGCGCAGATGCTGCTGCGCATGTACACCCGTTGGGCCGAAGACCACGGCATGAAGGTGACCGTCGACGAACTCTCCGAAGGGGAAGAAGCCGGGATCAAGAGCTGCACGATCGAGATCGAAGGGCGCTACGCCTACGGCTACCTGCGCAACGAGAAAGGTACCCATCGCCTGGTGCGCATCTCACCGTTCAACGCCAACGACAAGCGCCAGACCAGCTTTGCCGGTGTGGAGGTGATGCCCAAGATCGAGGAGGACGTCAAGCTCGACATTCCTGAAAAGGACCTGGAGATCACCACCTCACGCTCCGGTGGCGCCGGTGGCCAGAACGTGAACAAGGTGGAAACGGCTGTGCGCATCCTTCACATCCCCACCGGGCTGTTTGTGCGCTGCACCCAGGAGCGCTCCCAGCTCCAGAACAAGGAGAAGGCGATGGCGTTGCTGATGGCCAAATTGCTCGTGATCGCCCAGGAGCAACGGGCGGCCGAAATCGCCGACATCCGCGGCGACATTGTTGAAGCAGCCTGGGGAAACCAGATCCGCAACTACGTGTTTCAGCCATACCAAATGGTGAAAGACCTGCGCACCAATGAAGAAACCAACGATGTGCAAGCGGTGATGGATGGGGCCCTCGACCCCTTCATCGACGCGTCTCTGCGCCAAGGTGTCGACAGCCCCGGCGCCGACACCGATTCCTGATCCCATGGCCTCCGACAGCACTCCACCGCCGAGCTTCATTAAACAGGCGATGCGCAACATGGTGCGCAAGGGCAGCAAGAGCCTGTTTCACCTCGGCCTCACCGCCATGGGATTCCTCGGCTTTATCACCCTCGTGGCTTGGCTAGGTCGACCGACCCTGCCGGGCTAGGCATGGAGCTCGACCTCGCATTGGATCGAAACGAGGCGCCGCTAGAGCCCTGCGACGCCTCCGACCTGCTCGACGAGACAGCCTGGATCCACCAGGTAGAGCATTGGCTGAGCACTCTTTGCGGGGATTCGCGCCTGGACTGTCCGACCCTGGTGCGCACGGCAGAGGAACTGAGCCTGGGGCTGCGCTTCACCGATGACGCCAGCATTGCGGCGTTGAACAGCACCTGGCGCCAGAAAACGGGCCCCACGGATGTGTTGTCCTTTGCCGCCCTCGACGACGCCGGCGACTGGATGGACGGACCCAGCATCGAACTCGGAGACATCGTGGTCTCTCTGGAAACGGCCCGGCGTCAGGCCCAAGAGCAGGGGCATAGCCTGAAGCGGGAATTGCGCTGGCTCGTGAGCCATGGCCTGCTGCACCTGCTGGGCTGGGACCATCCCGATGACGACAGCCTCGCCGCGATGCTCGCCCTGCAGGAAAGGCTTCTTGAGGGTGGGTGATCTGGACAACCCGGGTAGGCTTCGATGAGCGGGCGTTCGCCCTGCGGATGCCGAATTCCGTTCCGATGACCAGCGAATCGCCCCGGACACCATCCGCAGACGCAGCAGCGGAGGAGGTGGCCATGGTGCCCAACGGAATGCGACGACGGGGCAGCTGGCGCATCGCTGGCGATCTGCCGGCAAGCTTTCGCTACGCCGCCCAAGGCCTCGGCTACGCCTTCCTCACCCAGCGCAACTTCCGGATCCATGTGGTGACGGGGCTGGTGGTGTTTGGTCTCGCCGCCTGGCTTCAACTGGATCTGATCCGCCTGGCCGTGCTGGTGCTTACGGTGGCTGCCGTGCTGGTGTTGGAGCTGCTGAACACAGCGATGGAAGCGGTGGTGGATCTGGCCATTGGCCGGCGTTATCACCCATTGGCCCGCATCGCCAAAGACTGTGCTGCTGCAGCTGTGCTCACAGCGGCTATCAGCTCTTTATTGATCGCTGTGTTTCTCCTGCTTCCGCCGCTCTTGCTCCGCCTGGGGCTCTGACTCCCGATTCGCACGCAGATGCTGCTGGTCATCGACAACTACGACAGCTTCACCTTCAACTTGGTGCAGTACTTCGGTGAGCTGGCCGCCCAGCATCCGCTGGCGGCGGAGCTGCAGGTGCATCGCAATGACGCCATCAGCCTTGAGCAGATCAGAGCCTTGAACCCCGACGCGATCTTGTTGTCGCCCGGCCCGGGGGACCCCGATCAATCGGGCGTCTGCCTGGACATCCTCCAAGAGCTGTCGGCAACCGTGCCCACGCTGGGGGTATGCCTGGGCCATCAGGCCATCGCCCAGGTGCATGGCGGCCGGGTGGTACGCGCCCAGCAGCAGATGCATGGCAAGACCTCGCCTGTGCTGCACAAAGGCGACGGCGTGTTCGCAGGCCTGCCCCAACCGCTGACGGCCACCCGCTACCACTCCCTCATCGCCGAGCGCGACACCCTGCCGGACTGCCTTGAGGTGACCGCCTGGCTTGAGGACGGCACGATCATGGGCCTGCGGCACCGGGAGCATCAGCACCTGCAGGGGGTGCAGTTCCATCCCGAAAGCGTGCTGACCGATCAAGGCCACCAACTGCTGGCCAACTTCCTGCGGGAAGCCGAGGGATAACGCTGTTAGCGTCCAGAGCAAGTTCATTCCCGCCCATGTCCGTCCTGCGTTCCGCTGTGACCGCCGCTGCAGGCCTGGCACTGAGCCTGATCTCTCCAGCCTTGGCGGGCGGTGGGGTGTCGATCAGCAGCTACGGGCAACGGGCCCTGCTGATCCAAGGCGGCGGCCAGTCGGTGCTGCTCAACCCCTACAAGGCAGTCGGTTGTGCTGCAGGGCTTCCTGAACCCCGGCTGACGGCCGGCGTTGTTCTGGCCAACTCAGAACTGGCCGATGAAGGGGCCCGCGACATCGCCGGTGGCCGCTTTCTGGCACAACCGGGGTCGTATCGCATCGGTGGCCTAAGCCTGGAGGGCTTTGCCAGCCCCCACGACCGGATGGGCGGACGCCGCTTTGGCAATGCCACCATCTGGCGCTGGCAGCAAGGGGGCCTCAGCTTTGCCCACCTCGGTGCCACCGCTGGAGAGCTCACCGCCGCCGACCGGGTGCTGCTGGGCAACCCCGATGTGCTGATCATCGGCGTTGGCGGTGGCAGCAAGATCTACAACGCCGAGGAAGCCGCGGCGGTGGTGAATCAGCTGAACCCCAAACGCGTGATTCCAGTGCAGTACGTCAACGGGGACGCGCCCGAAGGGTGTGATCAGGAGGGTGTGCAGCCCTTCCTCGATGCCATGGGCGGAACCGCTGTGCGCCGTGTTGGCCGGTCACAAACCCTGCCGGGCAGCCTCGACGACACCACCGTGATCACGGTGATGCAGTAATCAGCGCAGCCAGCTGAACACGGTTCCAACCCGCCAGCACAGCAAGCAACAACAACACCCTCGCTTTCTGAGGATTGAGGTTGCCTGCGGGCAGCAGCCCAAGCCGTTCATCCTCGTAATGGTGGTGCACGGGTCCAGACCCGCAGCGGTTTGCCCGCAACATCAATGCCCGCTTCCCTGGCCAAGCCTGAAGGGCCGAACGCTCCGCTGCCGACAACTGGCCGGCGCCAGTGCCGGTGAACACCAGGCCCGCAACACCCGCTTGAAGACAAGCGGTGAGCATGAGCAGCTCGGGCTCAACAGAGCCGTAAACGATCGGCACCTTGGGCCATCGCTCGGGTAATGGGAGCCCAGCGAAGGGCACCTGCCGGGATCCGCTCGTCGTTGGCAGGTGAACGCCAACGTCATCGACCCAACCCAACGGCCCGCTGCCGAGACTGGCAAAAGCCCCCACCCCCTGAGTGGCCACCTTGGTGACAGCTCGAGCGCCATGGATCTGGCCATCCATCACCACCAAAACGCCGTGGCCGCGGGCTTCTCTGCTCAAGGCCACCTGCACCGCCTGCAACAAATTCAACGGGCCATCGGCACTGAGAGCCGTGGCCGGACGCATCGCCCCCACCAGCACCACCGGCCGGGGATCATCGATCAGCAGTTGGAGCAGCCAGGCGGTTTCCTCCAGCGTGTTGGTGCCGTGGGTGATCACCACCCCTGCCAGCTCTGGGTCCGCCGCAAAGGCATCACGAATACGCCCCACCAGAGCGCGCCAATGCGCAAACAGCAGATCGGCGCTGTCGACATTGGCGACCTGCTCCACCGCGATCGACGCCAGGTCCTGCAGCTGCGGCACCGCCGCCAGCAGGGCATCACCCCCGAGCACGCCCGCGGTGTAATCGTTCAGCGTTGTGCTGTCGGCGGCACAGCCGGCAATGGTGCCGCCGGTGGCCAGCAGCAACAGACGGTTCATTGCTCCAGGGGGAGGAACGCCTCCATGAAGCGCTGCATCTGGCTGGTGGTGCCGATACTCACCCTGAAGCACCCATCAATCAGGGGCTTACCCGCCATCGAGCGCACCAGGATTCCCGCCTCGCGCAACGCCGCATCAACTGCATCAACGGGTCGCTGGGGCCAGATCAGCAGATAGTTGCCGCCATCGCAGTGGTGGCGAACGGCAGCATCCCGCAGCGCCTGCAGGGTCCAATCGCGAGCCCGCAGCACCTCGGCCACGTAGGCATCCACATACGACTGATCCGCCAAGGCAGCGAACGCCGCGGCCACGGCCACGCTGTTGACGTCATAGGGGCCGGTAACGCGGCTGACCCGATCGACCACATCGGCATGGCCGATGGCAAATCCGATGCGCAGCCCCGCCAAACCAGCCGTTTTGGCCAGGGAACGGAACACCAGCAGGTTCGGTGTGGCCATGAAATCAGCGCTCGGCAAGACGCTGTCTCCGGTGAAGGCCTCATACAACTCATCCACCACCACCAAGGTGCCCGGGGCTGAGGCAGCCAAAGCGATCACCTGATCCGCTGGCAAACGCGTGCCGGTGGGATTGTTCGGATTGCAGATCAACAGCAACCGCGGCGTGCGAGCCGCCAATGCCTCCTGAATGGCGGCCAGGGGGAACTCGAACGTCTCGCCTTGGTAGGGGATCGCCTCGATCGTCATGCCCTGCATCCCGGCGCAGGGGCTGTAGTACCCGAAGGTGGGTACTGTCGTCAGCAACGTCTCACCGGCATCGCCATAGGCCTGAAACACGGCATGAATGGCGGCATCCACACCGTTGAACAGGCCCACCTGATCAGCCTGCAACCCCAGCCGACAGCCGGTCTCCACCAGGTTCTGGAGCAGCGCCTCCCGCAGGCCGTCGTACTCCGGATACACGGCAATCTCTTCGGTGCTGAAGTTGCGCAGCGCCTGGGCCACCAGGGGGCTGGGGCCAATCGTGTTTTCGTTGAAATCCAGCCGCAACATCGTGCGGCGACCCTCCAGCGGAGCGCTGTAAGCCTTGAGCTGCTCAACGGCACCACGGGCCGCAGGAGCGCCATCGGGTGTGAACGGTTGGATGTTGTCGTTCACATGCGGTCCAGGGTGGCGATGCCCAGCAGTCCGAGCCCCAGTCTGAGGGTGTCCGCCGTCAAACGACAGAGGGCCAGGCGGGATGCCAGAGCTTCCGGATCTGCCTTGAGCACCGGCACCTGGTCGTAGAAGCGGTTGAACACCTGGCTGAGCTCGAACAGATAGCTGCACAAACGATTGGGCAGCAGCTCCTCCTCCACCTCAGCGATCACAGCGTCGAACTTGAGCAGCTCCCGCACCAGGGCCCACTCCTGGGGCTCACTGAACTGCAGTTGTGCGGTGGTGGCGGCAAGGTCACCACCCTTGCGGGCGATGCCGGCGATGCGCACCACGGCATAAAGGAGATAGGGCGCCGTGTTGCCCTGCAACGCCAGCATCCGATCGAAGGAGAACTGGTAGTTGGTGATCCGGTTCTGGCTGAGGTCGGCATATTTCACCGCGGCCAAACCCACGGTTCCCGCCACATGCTGGATGAACTCCTCCGACTCGCTGCGCTCCTCCTCCTTCAGGCGTGAGCGCAGATCGGTCTCGGCGCGCTCGACGGCTTCATCGAGCAGATCCCGGAGTCGCACCGTGTCGCCCGCGCGGGTCTTGAGCTTCTTGCCGTCTTCCCCCTGCACCAAGCCAAAGGGCACGTGCTCGAGGCGAGCGCCTTCAGGGATCCAGCCGGCCCGTTCGGCCACCTGGAACACACCGGCGAAATGGTTCGCCTGGCCGGCATCGGTGACGTACACCACACGGCGGGCACCATCCCCCTCAGGAGCAGCACCAAAGCGGTAGCGGATTGCCGCCAGATCGGTGGTGGCGTAGTTGAAGCCGCCATCGCTCTTCTGCACGATCACCGGCAGGGGGTTGCCGTCCTTGCCCTGCACGCCTTCGAGGAACACGCACTGGGCGCCGTCATCGGTGACCAACAGCTCGGCGGACTTCAACCCATCAATCACCGCCGGCAGGAAGGGGTTGTAAAACGATTCACCGCGCTCACTCAGGCGAATGTCGAGCCGGTCGTAGATCTTCTGGAACTCACGCCGCGACTGATCGCAAAGCAGGCCCCAGGCCTTGAGCGACACCGGATCGCCCCCCTGCAGCTTCACCACCTCATCGCGGGAGGTGGACTGGAAGGCTTCATCGTCATCGAAGCGCTTCTTGGCCTCGCGGTAGAAGGCCACTAGGTCTCCGAGATCCACCGCATCGGCGGTCTCAAGTGCTTCCGGCGCCACCTGCTTGAGATGGGTAATCAACATGCCGAACTGGGTGCCCCAGTCGCCCACGTGATTGAGGCGCAGCACGGGATGGCCACGGAACTCCAGCACCCGCGCCAGCGAATCGCCAATGATCGTGGAGCGCAGATGCCCCACATGCATCTCCTTGGCGATGTTGGGGCTCGAGAAGTCGACCACCACCGGTGCCTTGTTCGTCACCGCCGGCACGCCGAGCCGCTCGTCCCCCAGCCGCACCGACACCTCCGCCGCCAACCGCTCCGGGCGAATCGTGAGGTTGATGAAACCAGGCCCGGCGATCTGGGGTTCCAGGCACAGTTCCGTGAAGGCCGTATCAGCCTGCAGCTGCTCCACAATCGCCGTGGCGATCTGCCGTGGGGCCTGCTTCAGCGGCTTGGCCAGGGGCAGAGCACCGTTGGCTTGAAAGTCGCCAAATTCCGGCTTGCTCGCCGGTGCCAGCTGGGGATCCAGCACCGCTTCCGCCTCAGGGAAGGCCCGTTGCATGGCACCGCGCAACTGGGTTTCGAGGGCCTGGGCGATGCGCAGCATGGAGGGCAGCGGTGACAAGGTCAGCCCCCGATCATCCCGCGGCACTGTCAACCGAGGAATGTCAACGGGGGCACGCCCCCTCTCCCCACCGCTAAAGCGAGGGAGCGATCACAGCTCTGTCATGGCATCACCAACGATTCCCTACTGGCGCGTCTGGGTGGATGACGACGGCATCAGCAGGCAGTCACGGCATGCCTTGGAGGGCCATGAATTCGCCAACTTCGCGGCTGGTGCTGCTCCTCTTTGGTCAACCCGCCATGGCACGGAAACAACCACCCTCATCACCCTGGTGCTGCCTGCAGGAGGCATCTACGACTGGCATGAAAATCCGAAACCCCAATGGATCGTGCCGCTCCAGGGCTCCTGGGCCGTTGAAACCATGGACGGACAGACCGTGACGATGGGGCCCGGTGATCTGTCTTTTGGAGGCGACCAGGGCACGCGCGCTGGTCGAGGTCACCGGTCGTGGACGGTCGGATCGGAGGACGCCATGCTGCTGCTGCTTCAGGTGGAAACCAGCCCTTCCTGGGCGCCTCTCTCCAACGGGGGTTAACGCTCTGGAGAGGAAAAGCGCATACTCAGATCGAGCCAGCGGCTGCGGGTAACCGGCGCACTGGTGGAGATCAGATCGATACCGGTGGCGGCGTAGGCCTGCAGCTGTTCGGGCTGAATGCCCGAGGCCTCAAGCACCACCCCACTAGTGCTGCAGTCACGCAGGCGAGGCACCAGGGCACTGAGCTGCTCAGGGGTGAACTCGTCGAGCAGCACCCCATTGGCGCCCGCCTGAACCGCTTCCAGCGCTTGGACGTCGGTCTCTGCTTCCACAATCACGGACGTGGGCCAAGGCGCCTGCTCGCGCACGGCTGCGATGGCCGCTGTGATGCCCCCCGCCCAGGCGATGTGGTTCTCCTTGAGCATGGCCGCGTCATCAAGCCCCATGCGGTGATTGATGCCCCCACCACAGCGCACGGCGTATTTCTCCAGCGCGCGAAGCCCAGGCGTGGTCTTGCGGGTGTCGGCAAGACGAACACCCGTGCCCTGGAGTTGGGCCACCAGATCAGCGGTGGCTGTGGCAATGCCCGACAGGCGCATGGCCAGATTCAAGGCGGTGCGTTCTCCTGCCACCAAAGCCGTTGCAGGTCCCTGCAGCTCCAGCAGGCATTCGCCCTCAGCGACGGCGGCGCCGTCCTCCCGCAGCAAATGCACGCTCACCCCAGGATCAAGGCGCTGAAACAAGCGCTGCACCAACGGGCCACCGCAGAACCGCCCCGCCTGTTTGGCGACCCAATGGGCTTGACCCTGCTGGCCCTTCAACGCAGCAGCCGTCAGATCACCGCGACCGATGTCTTCCTCCAGCCAGGTCTCCAACGCAGCGGTGAGTGCCGGGGATTGCCAGTCCAAACGGTTCCTGAAGTCCGATGCATCTATTTTCCGATGCAGAAGCGCGAAAACACCCGATCCAGCACCGCTTCGGTGAGCTCTTCCCCGGTGATCTCCCCCAACGATCGGATCGCCTCGCGCAGGTCGATGGTCCAGAAGTCCCAGGGCAGCTGCTGCGCTGCCACCTCTTGGCTGCGGGCCAGGGCCTCGACAGCCCGGGCGGCGAGATCACGCTGACGTTGGTTCAGCGCCACCAACATGCCGTCGGTTCCTGCCGCACCACAACGCTCGAGCAGGGCCTGCACCAGGTCTGCCTCCCCCGTGCCCTCCAAGGCAGACAACTGAACATCCACCGGCTGGGGGAACAAACCCGCAGGGAGATCCGCCTTGTTGGCGACCAGGATCCTGGGGATCTGCTCCGGAATGCGCGCCAACAAGGCTGCATCTTCGGCGGTCCAGCCCGCATGGCCATCCAGCACCAACAGCACCACATCCGCCGTGGCCAGTGCTTCCTCGCTGCGGGCAATGCCCAGCTGCTCCACCGCATCGTCGGTGCTGCGGATGCCGGCGGTGTCGAGCAGGGTGATCGGCACCCCCTCCAGAACGATCTCGCTCTCCAGCAGATCCCGGGTAGTGCCCGGAAGATCGGTCACGATCGCCCGCTCGCGGCGGCTCAGACGATTGAGCAGGGAACTCTTGCCGACATTGGGGCGACCCACCAAGGCCACGCGTAGGCCCTGGCGCAGGGCATCTCCCCGCTCTCCATCCCGCACCAGCTGCTCAAGCTCGACGCGCACAGCTTGCAGCTGCTGCAGCAAGGCATCGCCATCCAAAGGGGGTAAATCCTCCTCGAAATCCACCCGAGCCTCCAGCTCGGTGAGCTGGTCGAGCAGCCGTTCCCGCAGATCTGTGATCTGGGCCTGGATCCCGCCATCAAGGCCCGCCATCGCCAACTCGGCCGCCCGGCGGCTGCGGGCCGCCACCAGCTCACTCACCGCCTCGGCGCGAGTGAGGTCGAGCCGACCGTTGAGCACCGCCCGCTGGCTGAACTCGCCAGGCAGGGCCCGACGAACTCCCGGCTGCCCCAGCACCTGTTCGAGCACCCGCTGAACAGCGATCACCCCGCCGTGGCAATGGATCTCCACCACGTCCTCCCCGGTGAAGCTCCGTGGGCCCCGCATCAGCAGCACCAACACCTCATCAAGACGCCGGCCTGCGCCATCGATCACGTGGCCATACACCACCCGGTGCGATCCCCACTCCTGACGGCCCGGGCAATGCACAACGGTGCGCCCCGCCGTTTCCGCATCAGGCCCGGAGAGACGAATCACGGCGATCCCGCCCTGGCCTGGAGCCACTGCGGTGGCCACCGCCGCAATCGTGTCGGTGCTGGGCACAGCCATCGCTGCTGGTGATCCATACCTAAGATCCGGCCGTCTTTCGCTGGGTTCATGCGCCGGTTGCTGCGCCTCAGTCGCCTCCGGATGCGCCGCGGGGTCCTCTGGCTGTGGAAACAGGAAGGAACACCAGCCCAACGGGCCCGCGGCCTAGCCGCCGGCGTGTTCTGCGGCTGCTACCCCTTCTTCGGGCTGCAGATTTTCCTCAGCGTGGGCGTCGCCACCGTGGTGCGTGGTAACCACCTTCTCGCCGCCGCCGGCACCCTGGTGAGCAATCCCCTCACCTACCTGCCCCTCTACTGGTTCAACTATCTGGTGGGCTGTCAGCTGCTGGGCCCTGGCCGAGGCGGGATCAACCTGGCGGAGCTCAATCGCAGCAGCCTGTGGTCCCAGGGCTGGGACTTCACCCAACGCATCCTGCTGGGCTCGACCGTTGTGGGGATGGTGCTGGCCATCGCCAGCGGCTGGATGGCCTACCGCCTGTTTGTGCGGCGCGGGGCCCGTCCTGTGGTGAGCAGCAGTCGCTAACCCGTTCCCACCCGAGCAATCCCGATCACATCCGCCATCGAGCGGATCTGGTCCATCGTGCGGCTGAGCTGATCCGCACCGTCCAACTCAACCCGCAGATCAATGCGGGCGGGCCGGCCCGCTGCGGTGGTCACCCTGGCATCACTGACGTTGATGGCGCCATCGGAGAGACGCATCAGGATGTCCTTGAGGATGCCGACGCGATCGATCACTTCGATCCGCAGCTGCACCGGGAAGCGTTGCTTCTCCCGTTCGGCGTGGGTGGTGTTCCAGCGCACGGGCAGACGCCGTTCCCGCGGAATCGTCTCCACATTGGAGCAGTCCTGCCGGTGAATGGTGATGCCGTGGTTGCCGAGGGCCACCGTGCCCACGATCAATTCGCCCGGCAGCGGGCTGCAGCAGCCTCCTAGGCGGTAATCCAATCCCTCCAGCCCCAGGATCGCCCCTTCGCCTCCAGAACGATCCGGCGCGACATCCCGCGATGGCACCAGAGCCATCGCCACCTCCTCATTGCTGGGCGGCGCCTGCTGCTGTTCCGCCAGCAGGCGCATCTCCTCCCGCAGACGGTTGAGCGCTTGCTGCAGCGTCACATCACCGAACCCCAGTGATGCCAGCAGATCCTCGGTGGTGGGCACATTGCAACGTTGCGCCACCCGCTGCATCGCCTCACTGTTCAGCAGGGCATCGAAGCCATCACGCCCCAGCTCCCGCTCCAGCAGATCCTTACCCCGCTCAATCGTTTCATCACGGTGGCTGCGCTTGTACCACTGACGAATGCGATTACGCGCCGTCGGCGTGGCCACAAAGTTCAACCAATCCAGGCTGGGGTGAGCCGTCTTGCTGGTGAGCACCTGAACGAAATCGCCGTTTTGCAGTGGTGTAGCCAGGGGGCAGAGCCGATCATTGATACGGACGCCATGGCAGTGGTCGCCCACTTCGGAGTGGATGCGATAGGCGAAGTCGACAGCGGTTGCCCCCTTGCGCAAACCGAGCAGATCACCCTTCGGTGTGAACACGAACACCTCTTCGTCAAACAGGTCTTCCTTGATCGACGAGAGGTAGTCGTTGTGATCGTCATTTCCGCCTTCCTGTTGCCAATCCACCAGCTGACGTAGCCAGTTGAACCGCTCCGCATCACTGCTGCTGCTGGCCGGCGAGCCTCCTTCTTTGTATTTCCAGTGAGCCGCAATCCCGAATTCGGCCACATGGTGCATTTCAAGGGTGCGGATCTGCACTTCGATCGGGCGATGCCGACCGATGACCGCCGTATGGAGGGATTGATACCCATTGGGTTTCGGCAACCCGATGTAGTCCTTGAACCGACCAGGAATCGGACGAAAGGTGTCGTGAACCACCGCCAGCGCGCGATAACAGCTTTCGACATTGGTGGTGAGAATCCGCAACGCCGCCACGTCGTAGATCTCGTTGAACTCCTTCTGCTGACGCTGCATCTTGCTCCAGATGCCATAGAGATGCTTGGGACGACCCGTCACCTCGCAGTGCTCTAAGCCAGCTCGTTCCAGCCGCTCATTCAGCAGCCCCACCGTGACACCGAGCCGTTCCTCCCGCTCGCTGCGCTTGGTCGCCACCTCCTCTTGAATCTCACGGAAGGCCTCCGGTTCCAGCAATTTGAACGCCAGATCCTCCAGCTCCCACTTGAAGCGGCCAATGCCGAGCCGGTTGGCGAGGGGTGCATAGATCTCGCGCGTTTCACGGGCGATCCGCTGGCGCTTTTCCTCCTTCAGAGCACCAAGGGTGCGCATGTTGTGCAACCGGTCCGCCAGCTTCACCAACACCACGCGGATGTCGCTGGCCATCGCCAGGAACATCCGCCGCAGGTTCTCCGCCTGAGCTTCCGTGCGGTCGTTGAAGTGAATTCCGCCGAGCTTGGTGACACCCTCCACCAGTTCACGCACCTCTGAACCGAAGTACTGCTCGATCTGATCGGGGGTGACGTCGGTGTCCTCGACCACGTCATGGAGGAACCCAGCAGCAATCACGGGGGCACTGGCGCCGATATCCCGCAACAGATCCGCCACCGCCACCGGATGAACGATGTAGGGGTCACCACTGGCCCGGAACTGTCCCTCATGGAGCTGAAAACCGAAATCGAAGGCCGACACCAGCAGCGCCTCGGAATCCGTAGGGCAGCTCTGACCGATGCCGGGCGGCACATTGGCGATGCACTCCCTCAACCAGTCCGGCAGAGAGATGTCGTAGTCATCCGGATGGCGGATGGGATGGCGCCGGACTTCTGGCAACACACACGCCACCGCAGCCGAACCAGTGCTGGTTCGGGGCTCTTTGGGTGTTGAGGCGGCGTTGAGCATCCGACCCAGCGGATCAATCCATGGTATTCAGTGCAGGACCTCCCGTCTTTCCTGCCGCACTGTTCATGGGCCGGCCTGTTCTGGAACTCGAACAGCTGCGACTGCGCTACCCCGGCAGTGAGTGCTGGACGCTGGATGGGCTGAATTTGAGCCTCGAGCCCGGGGAGACCCTGGCCTTGGTGGGATCTTCCGGATGCGGTAAAAGCACCGTGGCCCGCGCCGTGATGCAGCTGCTGCCGCGGGGAACCGTCTGTGAAGGACGGCTGGACTTAACCGGCCAGGATCCACGCCAGCTCAGGCGACCGCAGTTGCGACAGCTGCGCGGTGAGGCGGTGGGTCTGGTGTTCCAGGACCCGATGACGCGGATGAATCCGCTGATGACCGTGGGGGGACATCTGATCGACACCCTCAAGGCCCACCGGCCTGACACCAGCAACACGGCCCACCAAGAACGGGCCCGAGAGCTGCTGGAGCGGGTGGGCATCGGTGCCAACCGCTTCCGCGCCTACCCCCATGAGCTCAGCGGTGGCATGCGACAACGCCTGGCCATTGCCCTGGCGATTGCCCTGGAACCGCCGCTGCTGATCGCCGATGAACCCACCACCAGCCTGGATGTGGCTGTAGCAGGGCAGGTGATGGCGGAGCTCAGCGGTCTCTGCAAAGAACTGGGCAGTGCCTTGCTGCTGATCAGCCATGACCTGGCCATGGCCGCCCGCTGGTGCGACCGCATGGCGATGCTCGACAACGGACGCAAGGTGGAGGACGGCCCCAGCCATCAGCTGCTCACCAGGCCGAAGTCGTCCGTGGGGCAACGCCTGGTCGCCGCAGCACAGGCCCGGGAAGGTGGGAGGTCGCCGGCGCGTCCTGACAACAGCAGCGTGCTGAAGGTGGAGGAACTGCGCTGCTGGCATGCCGTGGGTGGCGCGCCTTGGTCTCCTGTCTGGCTTAAGGCAGTGGATGGGGTGAGTTTCGAGCTCAGGGCCGGGGAAAGCCTGGGAGTTGTCGGAGCATCCGGCTGTGGCAAAAGCACCCTCTGCCGGGCCTTGATGGGGCTCAATCCCATCCGCGGCGGACGGGTCGACCTGCTCGGCCAGGCTCTGCTGAGCCTCCGCGGAGAAGCGCTGCGGTCAGCCCGTCGGGCCCTTCAGATGGTGTTTCAAGACCCTCTGGCCTGCCTGAACCCCGCCCTGCAGGTGGCTGATGCCATCGCCGATCCATTGCTGATCCATGGCATCTGCTCCAAAGCTGCAGCCCGGGAGGAAGCCCGACGCCTACTGGAACGGGTCGGACTCAGCCCGGCAGAACAGTTTCAGGAGCGCCTGCCAAAGCAGCTCTCCGGTGGCCAGCAACAGCGGGTGGCGATCGCGCGCGCCCTGGCCTTGAAGCCCAAGGTGCTGATCTGCGATGAGAGCGTCAGCATGCTTGATGCGGAAGTGCAGGCGGATGTTCTGGGCTTACTGAGGGAGCTGCAGCAGGAGCTGGGCCTTGCGATCGTGTTCATCACCCACGACCTCTCGGTGGCCAGTGGGTTCTGTCACCGGGTGATGGTGCTGGACAAGGGAAAGGTGGTTGAGGAGGGCCCAGGGGACCGGATCTTCAGCGCACCTCAGGCACCGATCAGCCAGACGCTGGTGGAGGCCTGCCCAAGGCTGCCCCGCTGAACTCAGGCAGTCTGTGAAAGGTCAACCACGATCAGGTGCCGGCGCAAGGCAGCAGGAAGCACCTCACGGCGCACGGAACGGATCAAAGCGGAGACCCAAGTTCTGTTGCAACGAACCCGTATGACCATCGATCGGCCTGTGGATTATTCACCATAAAAAAGCGGATTCAGCACTTGTCGAGTGCGCCACTAAACCTGCAACTCTCCCCATCAACCCGACGCGGCGCGCCGCCGCAACACCCCCAATAACTTCTCCAACACAGGCGGGAGGGGTGCCTCAAACACCATCCGTTCGCGACTGATTGGATGGTCCAGCCCCAACTGCACGGCATGCAGCGCTTGGCCGGGCAGTTCGATCGGCAATTTGCGGCAGCGGCTGTAGGTGGGATCCCCCACCACGGGGTGATTGATGTGGGCGCAGTGGACGCGAATCTGATGGGTCCGCCCGGTGTCGAGCTTGAACCGCAGAAGTGAGTAGTCCCCGAGACGCTCCACCAGGGTCCAGTGGGTGCAGGCGTAACGACCGTTTTCAGTGCTCACCACGGCGTACTTCTTGCGATCCACCGGATGACGACCGATGGCGCCGACGATCGAGCCGGAGTCGCCGTCGGGCACACCGTGGACAACGGCGAAGTACTCACGGGAAGCGATCCGTTTCTGGATCTGAACCTGCAACCGCACCAGGGCCTCCTGGCTCTTGGCGATCACGATGCAGCCGGTGGTGTCTTTGTCGAGACGGTGGACAATCCCCGGGCGCAGCTTGCCGCTGATCCCAGGCAGATCCGGGCAGTGATGCAGCAGACCATTCACCAAGGTGCCGTCCTTGTTGCCCGGTGCCGGGTGCACCGTCAGACCTGCGGGCTTGTTGAGCACGATCAGATGATCGTCTTCAAACAGCACATCCAGATCCATCGGCTCTGGCTTGAGATAAGGCAACGGTTCCGGGGGCGGCATCCACAGCTGCACTTCGTCGCCCTGACGCAACGGTGTTTTGGCCTTGCCGGTCTTGCCGTTGACGCGCACATACCCCGCGTCGATGAACTTCTGAATCCGGGCTCTGCTCTGCTCCGTGCGCTGACTGACCAGCCAACGGTCCAGCCGCATCGGCAGCGGTTTGGGATACGTCAGCGTGAGCAGCTCTCCCTCACCCTCCCCAAAGCGATCGGTAAAGGTCTCTTCCGGCAGCGGAGGACGCTTCCACTGCGGACTCATGCCGGCAGCTCCAGGGCGATGCTGCCGAGGGCCGATTTACGGAAATCATCCAGCAGCCGCTGGGCCATGCGCGCTGTTTCCCCAGAGGTGTGGCGGGACGCTGCGGCCTCCAGCCAAAGGGCGGGGTCCGCCGTTTCACCGCTCAATGGAATGCCATAACGCTCCTGCAGGAGCGGGAGCGTCACTCCGGCTGCGGCCTGCGATTCGGCATCAATCAACAGCTGCAGAAAGGCCTGAGCCACCAGTTCACCGTCGTAGGCGGCCTGGCCGATGTCGTCACAAAGGGCGAGCCGCAGGGCCGCTTGCTGGTTATCGAGCCGGGGGGGCAGAACCCCTGGTGCATCAAGGAGATCCAGGTCTTGCCCCAGCCGCACCCAGCGCAGGGTTCGCGTCACCCCCGCCCGCCGGGCACTGGCCACCACCTTCTGCCTCACCAAACGATTGATCAATGCGGACTTGCCCACGTTGGGAAATCCGAGGGTGAGGGCCCGCACCGGCCTGGGCCGCATGCCCCGGTTGCGACGGCGTTCGTTGAGCTGATCTCCGGCACGGATCGCGGCCTGCTGCACCTGCTTCACCCCAGTACCGGCCTTGGCATCACACCAAACCGTCTTCTGACTCTGGGCCTTGAACCAGGCCTCCCAGGCCTCCTTGGCGGCCGCTGTGACCATGTCACGCCGATTGATCACCAAGAGGTGCTGCTTGCCCTTCAGCCAGCGGTTGAGATGGGGGTGACCTGTGGCAAGAGGAATCCGGGCATCGCGGACCTCAATCACCAGATCCACCTTGTCGAGATGGCGTTTGAGCTGCTGCTCCGCCTTCGCGATGTGGCCGGGGTACCACTGAATCGTTGGGGTGCTCACAAACGCAAACGCACAGAACAGGTGGCCCGCTGAAACACATTCACATTGAACTCGCCGGCGCTATCGCCCTTCACACGGGTTAATGTCACCCCGTTTTCTTACCGCACGAGACAACCCTATGGCGAAGCGTTCCCTGGCCAGCCTCCAAGCCGGCGACCTGAGCGGCAAACGCGTTCTCGTGCGGGTTGACTTCAACGTGCCCCTGAACGATGCCGGTGCGATCACCGACGACACCCGCATCCGTGCCGCCCTGCCCACGATCAAAGACCTGATCAGCAAGGGCGCCAAGGTGATCCTTTCTGCTCACTTCGGCCGTCCCAAGGGCCAGGTCAACGACGCCATGCGCCTGACCCCCGTGGCGGCTCGCCTGAGCGAACTGCTGGGCAAATCCGTAACCAAGACCGACAGCTGCATCGGCCCTGATGCCGAAGCCAAGGTGGGCGCTATGGCCAACGGCGATGTGGTGCTGCTGGAGAACGTTCGCTTCTTCGCTGAAGAAGAGAAGAACGAAGCAGGCTTCGCCGAGAAACTGGCTGGTCTGGCTGACGTGTATGTGAACGACGCCTTCGGCGCCGCCCACCGTGCCCATGCCTCCACCGAAGGCGTGACCAAGTTCCTCAAGCCCTCCGTCGCCGGCTTCTTGATGGAGAAGGAGCTTCAGTACCTGCAGGGTGCTGTCGACGAGCCCAAGCGTCCCTTGGCCGCCATCGTCGGTGGCTCCAAGGTGAGCTCCAAGATCGGCGTGCTCGAGGCCCTGATCGACAAGTGCGACAAGGTGCTGATCGGCGGCGGCATGATCTTCACCTTCTACAAGGCCCGCGGCCTCTCAGTGGGCAAGAGCCTGGTGGAAGAGGACAAGCTGGAACTGGCCAAGGAGCTGGAAGCCAAGGCCAAGGCCAAGGGCGTGCAGCTGCTGCTTCCTACCGATGTGATGCTGGCCGACAACTTCGCCCCCGACGCCAACAGTCAGATCGCTGACATCAACGCCATCCCTGATGGCTGGATGGGCCTCGACATCGGCCCCGACTCGATCAAGGTGTTCCAGGACGCCCTGGCGGATTGCCAGACCGTGATCTGGAACGGCCCCATGGGCGTGTTCGAGTTCGACAAGTTCGCTGCTGGCAC
This sequence comes from Synechococcus sp. MU1611, assembly GCF_020514255.1. NCBI lineage: Bacteria > Bacillati > Cyanobacteriota > Cyanophyceae > Synechococcales > Synechococcaceae > Synechococcus > Synechococcus sp. MU1611. The sequence goes on from NZ_VTLC01000002.1 coordinate 132,857, forward strand.
CAACGCCATCGCCACCACCCTGGCGGACCTGAGCGGCAAGGGCTGCTGCACGATCATCGGCGGCGGTGACTCCGTTGCAGCCGTTGAGAAGGCTGGCCTGGCCGAGAAGATGTCTCACATCTCCACCGGTGGCGGCGCCAGCCTTGAACTGCTGGAAGGCAAGGTGCTGCCTGGTGTGGCTGCCCTCGACGCCGCCTGATCAGACGTTCAGGCCTGGAGCTTCCTGCCTTTGGCATCGCGCTTCTTGCCGGTGCGCGCCGGAAGCCCCAGCTGATTCCGCACTTTGTTCACGTATGCCCGGTAGTCCTGCTTGAGGGACTTCCGGGCTTTTTTCATGTCCTTACGACACGTCTTGATCGCATTCGCGGATGCTGCCGAATCAACACAGAGCTGATGGCTTTGCAGGAGCTCCAGTCGACGCTGGTAGTTGTCTTTGAACCAGGTCTTACGGGCCTGGAATAGAACCTGGCTCTGCTCGGGGGACTGATCCCGCCCAGCCATTGCCGATGGGGCCATCGTCATGACCGGTGCTGCCATCAGTGCAGCCAGAGCCAGAGAAGCGTTGGAGATGCGCATGGATGAAGCCTTCGCAATGCATCCATTCTGGTGACACTTATCAATCAGGATCTGAATGGTCTGCCATGAGTCATGACCAGATCTGACTTAAGCCTCGGCTTCGTGGGGCTAGGAGCGCTCGGCTTGCCGATGGCAATCAACCTGCACCGCGCCGGCTTGCGGCTGAGGGTGCACACCCGCAGCCGCAAAGCCGAAACCAGGCCAGAGCTCGAGGGTGCAACTCGATGTTCCAGCCCAGCCGAGGCCAGCGCCGGCGTTGACGTTCTTCTTCTGTGCGTCAGCGACGACGAAGCCGTTGAGGAGGTCTTGTTCGGACCCCACGGAGCTGCGTCACAACTCACCACCGGCAGCGTGGTGCTGGATTGCTCCACCATTGCTCCCGCCACAGCCGAACGCTGTGCGGAGCGCCTGGCACGCCAGAACGTCCATTACCTGGATGCCCCGGTCACCGGCGGCACGGAGGGCGCCAAACGCGGCAGCCTCACAGTGCTGGTTGGAGGAGCCACCGAGCCGCTCGAGCGTGTTCGGCCGATTCTCGAGGTGATCGGCTCCTCCATCCACCACTTCGGCAGCGTGGGACGAGGGCAGCAGGTTAAGGCGGTGAACCAGGTGCTGGTGGCCGGCAGCTATGCCGCCGTGGCTGAGGCAGTGGCCCTGGGCCAGCGCCTGGATCTACCCATGCCAATGGTGGTCGACGCCCTCAAAAACGGAGCAGCCGGGTCCTGGGCTCTGGAGCATCGCAGCACCGCAATGCTTGAAGGCAGCTACCCCCTCGGCTTCCGGCTCAGCCTGCATCGCAAGGATCTCGGTATCGCCCTCGACACAGCCAGAGCAGTCAAACTGGATCTCCCCGTGACGACGCTGGTGGAACAGCTGGAACTCGATCTGATCAACGGCGGCCATGGCGATGAGGACGTGTCGGCTCTGCATCGCTGGAACCCTGCGATGGGAGAGAGCTAATGGCTGCTGACCACGCGCACCCGCTTGGTGGCCGTCACCACCCCATCGGGATGCACCAGCATCACGGCCCAAGTTTGTGAACCAGGTTGCTGTGGTGCCTGAACGCTCTTGAACAAGCCACCACCACCCAAAGGCGCCAGCGGCAGATTGGGGCGAATCTGAGCCGACAACTGCTCATCGGTGAGGTCGAGCAAGCCGCCCGCCACCAGTGCCTGGCCCAGCGGCTCTTCAACCACCAGATCAATGTCGTAGCGACTGCCGGTCAGCACCACATCGGGGATCGAGACGTTGACGGCCAACGGGCGTTCACCGCTGCGCAGCAACGACTGCTGTGCCAACAGTTCTTGCTCCACCAGCTGCCCCCCCTCCAGACGAATCGCAATCTGCTCCGAGGCTTCCAAGGCGTAGTTCAGCCCCTCGGATTCGGCTGCACCACGCACCCTCAAGGTGAGGGTCTGACGGCCATCCGGCGTTGGCTCTGCAGGCTCCACCTGCCAGGTGACCTCAGGGAAATCCTGACGAAATCGCTGATAGCGCTGGGCCAATACGGGCTGCAGCTCAACGCTGGCCACCGTGTCGAACGCCGTAGGGGCACCACTCGCAGGACCGCTGCTGTTCAACACCGTTTGCAGACGCGAGCTGAAGCTCTCCACCGCACTGCCCTCACGACCGGGCTGCTCAAGGGCATGGACCGGAGATAGCACCAGCGCTATGGCCGACACCAGCGTGGCTCCCAGGAAACGACGCACGGGCCGGAACGCAACAACCCAATTAAGTTAGGCGTGGTGAGCGGAGACGGCCGACGCGATGACCCGGCTTCTGATTGCTGCCAGCGGCACCGGCGGCCATCTCTTTCCAGCTCTGGCTGTTGCAGAAGCCGTTGAAGACCAGTGGCCCGTGCGCTGGCTTGGGGTGCCCGATCGACTCGAAACGCGCCTGGTGCCCGAACGCTTTGGCTTGGTGTGCGTGAACGCCGGCGGCCTGCAGGGGCGTGGGCTGACCAAGTTGCTGCAGCTGCTGCGTCTGTTGCTGGCCAGCGTCAGCGTGCGGCGGGTGATCCGCCGGAACGCGATCGATGTGGTCTTCACCACCGGCGGCTACATCGCTGCCCCGGCGATCCTTGCGGCGCGCTGGTGCGGCATTCCCGTGGTGCTGCATGAATCCAATGCCATCCCGGGGCGCGTCACGCGGTTGCTGGGTCGCTTCTGCAGCGCCGTGGCCATTGGCCTCCCCGCTGCCGCCAAGCGCATCCCCGGCAGCCAGCCGGTACTGACCGGCACGCCAGTGCGTTCCAGCTTCCTGGCAGCGCAACCCTTGCCGGCCTGGGTCCCCTCGGGCGAAGGCCCACTGTTGCTGGTGATGGGCGGCAGTCAAGGCGCGGTGGGCTTGAACCGCATGGTGCGTGCTGCGGTGCCGGCCCTGTTGGAGCAGGGCTGCCGGGTGGTGCACCTCACCGGCGACAACGATCCCGACATCGAGCAGCTGCAGCATCCACAGCTGGTGGAACGCCGCTTCAGCGACGAGATTCCCGGGCTGCTGCAACATGCCGACCTGGCCATCAGCCGCGCGGGGGCCGGCAGCCTCAGTGAACTAGCGGTTTGCGGGACTCCCAGCGTGCTGGTGCCGTTCCCGCAGGCGGCAGATCAACATCAGGAGGCCAATGCCGCCTGCGCCGCGTCTCTGGGTGCTGCCGTGATCGTGCATCAACACCAGCCGGATCAGCCCGTGTTGTTGAACACTGTTCAAAGGCTCCTGGCAGCACGGCTGGGGCCAACCAATGCTGCCTCCGATCCCCTGGCCCAGATGCGTGAAGGCATGCAGGCCCTGGCGGAACGGGATGCCGAGCGGCAACTGGCTGCCTTGCTTCAGACGCTGGTGAACTGAGTCAAGTCAGAGGGTTGCGCTGCAACTCCTCACGCAACGCCCTGACGATGCGGCGGTTGTTGCGGCGAGATTGCAACCCGATCCGTAGCCAGGTTTCACCCAAGCCCTCGAAGGAGCGGCAATCGCGAAGAAGGATGCGATACCGCTGCTCCATCGCTTCCCGCAACGGCACCAGGGAGCTGTTGGCGCGAATCAGCAGGTAATTCACCGCCGACGGCATGGGGGTGATGCCAGGCAGCGCCGCTAACTGCTGCTGCATCCAGGCGCCTTCTATGGCCACCCAACGCTGAACCCGCTCACACCAACGGCGGTAACGCCGAGGCGATGCCAACAACCTTTCGCCAACAGCCAAAGCGATGCCATTCACAGGCCAGGGATCCCGCCACTCAGACCAACGCTGCAGCCGCTGCGGGTGCGCAACGGCGTAACCCAGCCGAAGCCCGGCGATGCCATACAGCTTGGTGAGGCTGCGGATCACCACCAGATTGGAGTGGTCGGCCACCAACGGAATCAGCGACTGCTGTTCGCCATTGGGGACCAGGGGCAGGAACGCCTCATCGCAGATCACCAGTGCATAGCGCTCCAACAGCGGCTCCAACGAGGCACGGCTCCAGAGCTGACCGGTGGGGTTGTGGGGATTGCAGATCCACAACACAGCCCCCTTCAGGGCGGGATGCACCAGCGGGCCGGCGTGATCCCAGGTCAATGCCAAGGACCCGTCGATCCGAGAAGCGTTCCAACACTTCAAAGCCCGCCGGTAGTCGGCGAACCCGGGAGCGAGAAGCGCACTGACGCCAGCAGCAGCAGCGTCGCGCGCCGCCCAGGTGAACAACTCAGCTGCCCCGTTGCCAGGAAGCACAGCATCAGGATCCACGCCATGCAAGCCCGCCATCGCCTGGCGGAGGGACGTCTGACCACGATCGGGGTAGTCGCGGATGGCAACTAGGGGGATACGGGAGCAGCTCGGGCTCCAGGGAGTAAGGGAGGCACTGGCATCCAGTAACTGCGATGGCCTGCAGTTCAACCTTGCGGCGGCTACTTCGCGGTTGCCGCCATGGCGTAGGTCGACGCCCATCCCGACTCCCGATAGAACGCAGAGACATCACCAGAGTGGCCCACTGCCGATGCCAGCCCGAGTGCTGCTGTTCACACTGCTCCTCGCTGCACCATTGGCGGCACGAGCAGACGACCTAATTGTTTTGCTGCAGCAACGAAATTGTCCGGACTGTCACCTTGCAGATCTGGATCTTGTCCACGCCGACCTCCGCGATGCCGACCTTCAGCGTGCCCAACTACAACGCGCCAACCTCGGACAGGCACGCCTTGACGGAGCAGATCTGCGGAAGAGCAACCTGCAGTTCACCAACCTCCGGGGGGCTTCCCTGCGCGGCGCTGATCTGAGGGGCAGCACGCTTTACGGAACAGACCTGCGCCATGCCGACCTCAGTGGAGCTCAGCTCGATGACGGGGCTCTCGAACAGACTCACTGGCAGGGGGCCCAAGGGATTGCAAAAGATGTGCTCAGCCATGCATCTCTCCACAATGCCGGCGTCGCAGCTGCAGAACAAAGCCAATGGAAACGAGCTGAAGAGCTGTTCAGTAGCGCGCTTGCCGTAGCGCCAAGCGAACCATTGAGTTGGGTCGCCCGGGGGCTGTGTCGAGGAGAACTCGGCGACAACAAACGAGCATCACAAGATTTAAAATATGCAAGCCAGCTCTTCAAAAACAATGGAGATTTAATCAAATCTAAGCAACTAGAGCTGGCCAGTAAAAACGTTGATGCACCTGCGGACGAAAGCTCACATCAAGGCAATGGAATCGGTTCAGTGGCCATCTCAGGGACAATTAAAGCTTTTCAAACACTTGCGCCACTTGCTCTACGACTGATTTCACCTTAGGCCGAGTTTAGCGATAACCAGCGCCTAAAACTGTCCTGACCTGTTGGGTCCCTGGGACATAGCCATAGCCATAGCCATATGCTCCACCTTGATCATCATTTAAAATATATGGGGTGACGACAATCACAAGCTCTTCTTTTGTTCTTGTGGAAGACGACCCCCTAAAAAGGCTACCGATTAACGGCAGGTCTCCCAAAATGGGCCACTTCGTAACACTTTCAGTCTGCCTTTCGGACATTACACCGCTGACAATAAGAGTCTGCTGATCTCGCAAACGGATGCCCTTAGCGACCAACTCACGTGCATCAATATTGAAGAATGGAATTCCGTCTCGCTCCCCTGCAGAGACCGGAAATCCCAATCTTGGGAGAACACTCATCGACACAAATCCATTGTCGTCAATCTTGTCAACACCAAGAGACATTCAAAGGCACAACATCAAGCAGATGAGATGGCTTTGATGCATCCAGTTCAGTCCTGCCAGGGCAAACCGCTGCCGGATGCCTCCGCAATGTTGCGGAGGCCATGGCGATCCAACTGCAACAGCAGACCCTCCAGAATCCGCGGCACCAGATCCGGCCCCTGAAAGATCCAACCGGTGTAGAGCTGCACCAGGGAGGCACCTGCGGTTATGCGCTCCCAGGCGGCTTGCGCGGAGTCAATCCCACCCACGCCGATCAACGGCAACGCAGGGCCGGCACTGGCCCGTAACCGACGAACCACCTCCTGAGCTCGGTGACGCAGGGGGGCACCGCTGAGGCCACCGGCCTCCTCCGCCAGGGTGCGTCCCGTCTGAGGCAGACGCCGTTGCTCCAGGCCAAGCCGATTGAGACTGGTGTTGACAGCGATCACGCCAGCCAGGCCTTCCTCAAAGGCCAGGCGAGCAATGGCATCAATCGACTCATCATCCAAATCCGGCGCGATTTTCACCAGCAGCGGAGGGCAGGCCGCCAGGCGTCGCAGCCGCTCCACAAGCCGTCGCAGCTGGGTGGTGTCTTGCAGATCCCGCAGCCCGGGGGTGTTGGGGGAGCTGACGTTGATCACTGCGTAGTCCGCCAAAGGAGACAACAACTCCAGGGAGGCCGCGTAGTCATCCGGAGCCTGCTCCAGATCTGTGATCTTGGATTTACCGACATTGATCCCCAGAACAGATGGGCGACGACCCGGCGGGTCCAAACGTTGTCGCTCCAGGGTTTTCAACAGCGCCTTGGCACCATCGTTGTTAAATCCCATCCGGTTCAACGCTGCCTGTTCTTCCGCCAAACGAAACAGGCGTGGTTTGGGGTTGCCCGGCTGGCCATGCCAGGTCACCGTGCCCACTTCAGCGAAACCAAAGCCGAAGCGATCCCAGATACCAGCCGCCACGCCGTTTTTGTCGAATCCCGCTGCCAAGCCCACCGGGTTGGGGAAACGGCAGCCAAACAACATCTGCTCCAAGCGCAGATCACGCCGTTGCAGATCAGCCGCCACGCCATCGAGCACCGTGGACACCCCTGGCCAACGACGCCGCAGGCTGGCCTGAGCCAGCGCCGTGAGCGCTGTACGCGATAGCTGTTCAGCATCCAGACCGTCGTCTCGCGCCAAGACCGGGCCAAGCCAACGTTGATAGAAGACACCGCTGCTGAGCGGTCCGGCCGAAGAGGACGGCGACATGCTCTGCCTCAGGACTGTCCTGATCCTGCCTCGCGGCGTTGCAGGGTCCAGCGGCCATCCTCCTGGGGATGGACAGTCCAGTCCCTCCAGATCCAGCTCTCCCGCTTGGTTTCCAGCTGTTTGAACGGCTGTTCCACCAGCTGCGCCAGCTCCAGCAACGACAGGCTGTATCCGCCCTGCGCCAAGCGATCCGCCAACTCCAATCGTGACAACAACTGCAGCAAAGGCTTGGGAGCGGCCTCTGGGGCAGCCTCTAGAGCAGCCTCCGCAGACGGCGGCTCGGATGATCCCTGCTGCAGGGCTAAATCCGGCTGGACGGCATGGGAGAACGCCACAGCGATGCGATCCACCCGTTCATTGTCTGGATCGCCGCTATGGCCTTTGACGTACCGCAGCGGGACGTCATCCAAGCGGGCGGCATCCAGAGCCTTCCAGAGATCCTGATTGAGCACTGGCTTGCCGGCAGCCGTCTTCCAGCCTTTGCGCTTCCAGCCTTTGATCCAGGAGCCCAGCCCATCAATCAGGTATTTGCTGTCGGTACGCAGAGTGAGGTCCGGATGACGGGGCAGCTGCTCAAGGCGTTGCAACACCTCCAAAGCCGCCTGCAATTCCATGCGGTTGTTGGTGGTGTCGGGCGCATGGCCCCCGAATTCCTCAACACTGCCGTCTTCGAAACGCAACAACGCGCCCCAACCTCCCGGACCTGGGTTGCCGCTGCAGGCGCCGTCCGTCGCTGCAGCCACGACACGTCCCCGTCCTTCGGCCATTGATCTGTCCCAACACTGTTCGGTACAACACAGTTTCTGGCGTCACCGTGCATGAGCCGAACCTACCTGCGGGCTGCCGGCCTGACTGCCGTGGGGCTGATGGGCGCTGGCCTACCGCAGGAGGGCGCGGCGCGGCCCCTGTTTGAGAGCACAGCAGTTCCACAGGAGCGCTTCGCTGTACTCGCACAACCCGTTGGGAGGGCCCAGTGGAAATTGCTGGTTCTGGAACAAATCAAGCCCCAACCGCGCTGCTGGACGCCACGCCAGGACGGACTGGTGGAGCCCAGCCTGAATCGCTTCGACTTCACCAGAATCTGCAAGCGCTACCTGGACAGCAATGGCTACTCGTTGCGCAGCGATGACCAAGATCTCGGAACCCGCTTCCGCTTCCGTCTCAAACAATCCGGCGCATCACTGAAACTTGAGGCCCTCGACCCCCAGCAACGGGCACCACTCCTGGTCGGGCAGGCCCCGGTCCACCGTCGTGATCCCAACGGATTCGTCCCCCTGCAACTGGAACCTGGCTGGGCACTGGAACGGCGCGTTTACCAAGGGCGCAAGCTGAACCATCTGTACTTTGCCCACAAGGCACCGGTGAACCTGCTGCTCGCACGGGCCAGCAGTCATGGCCAACGTTCCGGATTCAGGCGATTGGGAACGCCGATGCCACCGGTCGCACCACCTCCCCTCCCTGCCGCAAGACCAACGCGCAGAAGAGCAGGTCGAACAACAGCCAGCCGCATCGTTAGCAGTGGCCCGATTCGATTGCAGGTGATTCCCTACGGCCGTTGACGGCAAACCGGCACAGTGCCAGTCGAGAGAGCGACCAGAAAGGGGCTGACAATCAAATCCTCGCTCTTAGTTTGCATTTGTGTGAGGAGTGCTGAACGCCTCTTCAGGGTCGAAACAAGGACAGACTCCTGAACGTGTTCCTCTCGACGAAAGCTCCGCCTTTGGCGGGGCTTTTTTGTTGGCAGCCGAAAAACATAAAAAAACCGGCCCACGAGGGACCGGTGGCTGAGCGACAACAAGCGGGGGAGAGGGGCATGCCCTCTCCCTAGGCGATCACTTGAGGGTGACCTTGCCGCCTGCTTCTTCGATCTCTTTCTTGAGAGCTTCGGCGTCGGCCTTGGAGATGCCTTCCTTGACGGGCTTGGGGGCAGCTTCCACCAGAGCCTTGGCATCGCCGAGGCCGAGGCCGGTGGCGTTGCGGACGGCCTTGAGGACCTTGATCTTGGCTGCAGCGTCGAAGCTTTCGAGGATGACGTCGAATTCAGACTTCTCCTCAGCGGCTTCGCCACCGCCACCACCAGCAGCGCCGGGGGCAGCCATCACAACACCAGCAGATGCTGCGGCAGACACACCGAAAGCCTCTTCGATCTGCTTAACGAGCTCGGAAGCTTCAAGCAGGGAGAGGGATTTCAGCGATTCGAGAATTTCGTCGGTTTTTGCAGACATGGTTTTGAAAGGGGAAGCAACAGATCAATGAACAGTGGTCTCGGCAGAGCCGAATCAGCCTTCGCCGCCTTCGGCGTGCTGCTTGAGCGCCCTGGCCATACCAGAGGGAACCTCGTTGATGCCCACAGCGACCTTCGTGGCCACGGCGTTGATGGCACCGGCGATCTGAGCCATGAGCTGCTCCTTGGAGGGGAGATCAGCAATGGCTTTAATCTCGTCCTGCGACAGAAGCTTGCCTTCGAAAAGGCCGCCCTTGGTCTCGGACTTTTTGAGTTCCTTCTGGAAGGTCTGAACGGCCTTCACACCAGCACCAACATCGCCCTTCACCAGGACGAAGGCGTTGGTACCGGTCAGCAGGGAGTCGAGGCTGGCCCAGTTGCTGTCGCCATCAATGGCACGGCGCATCAAGGTGTTTTTGGTCACCTTGCAAACGCTGTCGCTGGCCCGCAGACGATCCCGCAGGTCAGACATCTCCTTGATGGACAGGCCCTTGAAATCAAGGACAAGTGCCAGTTCGGCGTCGGCGAGGAGCTCCTTGAGCTCTCCGACGATCTGCTGCTTGTTCTCCAGCGTGCGGCCCATAGGGATTGGATCGGATCAAAGGAACAAGCCGGGCACACGGCCGATCGAGTCTTCTGAACGAAGACGAGGCCGCGTGCCGATCCAACCCCGAATGGGACAAAACCGTGTCGCGTCTGCCTCGGCAGGGATTACATCAATGGGAATGACTGACGTCATGCCCAGAGACATCCTGCTGTCTCTGGCCGGGCGCGTGCCCGATTTGGCTTTCGCCAAAGGTTGAGTGTAGAGGAGAGCCTGATCAGCTCCCCTGCTCAATGTCCTGCAGGGCAGAGAAATCGACCTCAACGGAGGGCCCCATGGTGGAGGTCACATACAGGGACTTCCAGTAACGGCCTTTGGCACCACTGGGCTTGTTGCGGTCAATGGTCTCTTGCAACGTCTTGAGGTTCTCAAGCAGGGCCTCAGGACTGAAGCTGGCCTTGCCGAAACGGACATGGACGATGCCGGTGCGGTCGGCACGGAATTCAAGTTTGCCGGCCTTGAATTCCTTAATCGCAGCCGCAAGATCCGTGGTGACGGTGCCCGCCTTGGGGTTGGGCATCAAGCCGCGGGGGCCGAGGACCCGACCCAACTTGGCCACCTTGGGCATCATGTCTGGGGTAGCGATCAGCAGGTCGAAATCCATTTCGCCCTTGCTGATGGTTTCCACCAGTTCTTCTTCACCGGCGAGTTCAGCACCCGCGGCCTTGGCTTCAGCCACCTTCTCACCACGGGTCACCACAGCGATGCGCACGCTCTGGCCGGTGCCATTGGGCAGGGCCACAGTGGTGCGCAGCTGCTGGTCGGTGTACTTGGGATCGATGCCGAGGCGCACATGGGCCTCCATCGTCTCGTCGAATTTCGCGTTGGCGTTGTCCTTTACCAGGGCAATCGCCTCGAGGGGGGCGTAAGCACGTTCCTCGATCTTGCCGGCCAGGCTGGCCAGGCGCTTAGAGATTTTGGGCATGTTCAGAGGTGGGGTTCAGGCGACATCAGCGATGTCTCCCCCGAATGGGTTGGAGAAGAGATGCAGCGACGTCAGTCGCTGATGGAAACGCCCATGTTGCGGGCGGTGCCTTCGATGATCCGCATAGCGGACTCAACGCTGGTGCAGTTGAGGTCAGGGAGCTTGGTCTTGGCGATTTCCTCGAGCTGAGCCCGACTGATCGATCCAACACTGCCCTTGGCAGACTCACCGGATCCCTTTTGGATCTTCGCGGCCTTGGTGATCAACACCGACGCCGGAGGCGTCTTGGTGATGAAGGTGAAGCTGCGGTCTTCAAAGACCGAGATCTCCACCGGAATCACATAACCGGCCTTGTCCTGCGTCCGAGCGTTGTACTCCTTGCAGAACATCATGATGTTCACACCGTGCTGACCGAGGGCAGGGCCCACCGGCGGCGCGGGGTTTGCTTTGCCGGCATCTAGGGCCAGCTTGATCACAGCTACGACTTTCTTGGCCATCGGCTGGGTGGTTTGGACAGCTGCGGATCACCAGACCCTCGGGTCGGGTGCGGCGGAATGGTTGCCCACTCCTGAGGCCGCCCTCCGCAGGGAGACGGCCGCCGCATGGATCAGTTCTGTTTGCTGATCTGAGAAAACTCCAGTTCAACCGGCGTCTCTCGACCAAAGATGGAGAGCAGGGCCTTGAGCTTGTTGCGCTCGCCGGACACCTCGATCACCTCTCCCTGGAAATCCTTGAACGGACCCGCCGTCACCAAAATTTGATCGCCTTCGGTCAGATCCACCTTGACGACGGTCTTCTTCTCAGCCGCCCGCTTGAAGATGCGATCAACCTCAGACCGACTGAGGGGACGTGGCTTGATGTGACCACGGGCCTTACCAGTGGCACGGCGGTCCTCAGCACCCACGAAATTGATCACGTTCGGGGTGCTTCTCACCGCCATCATCGTGTCCTCATCCAGCACCATCCGGACGAGCACATAGCCGGGAAACACCTTTTCCTCAGTGGACTGACGGGTGCCGTCCTTCTTCAACTTGACGGCAGGCGTCTGGGGAATCTCAATTTCAAGAATCCGATTGCTCACCCCCAGGGTGACGGCGCGCTGCTCGAGGGTCGCCTTGACCTTTTTCTCGCAGCTGGAGGCCACCTGAACGGCATACCAGCGGGCAATGGCCGTGTTGGCGACAGCTTCCAAAGGCAAGGTGCCATCTTCCCCCTCATTCGGGGCTGGCAGATCAAGCACCTCAGGGGCGTCCGGTGTGGTCAGGTCGTCGGGCACGGCGAGAAAGGTGATATCGAGTCAGCGGAACACCTGGGACGAAGCCCACCCAAAGAAGCGACTGACAGCCGCAATGGTGGCCGCCGAAAGGCTGACCATCAGGATCACAGCGATGGATTCGCTGAACAATTGCTGGCGGCTGGGCCAAACCACGAGTTTCAGCTCATCAACCGTGTCCGCCAAAAATCCACCGGATTGGGTGGGATCGGCGGCGGCCTTTGAGCCGTCAGATGTGGTGGTGTCCTCAGAGATGGGGCTGGTCACGGGGATGGGACCGGAAGTTGACAACGGTGCCGGCTGGCACTTCGCCAAACAACCACCCTACCGGATGCCCTCAAACTCCCATGGGATCAAACACCAAGGAATCTGCACCGGCCTCGCCCAACCGCACCGTCACACCACTGGCACCGGTAAAGCGTTCCTCGAGCAGCAGCGTGGAGAGCGGATTTTCCAGCTGGCGCCGCAACACCCGTCGCAGTGGCCTCGCCCCGTACTCGGGTTCATAGCCCTGACGGGCCATGGCCTCGGCGACAGCATCATCCACAAGAAGAGCAAGACCCTGCTCGGCCAACAGGGCGGCGAGATCTTGCAGTTGCAACTGAACAATGCGCACCAGATCAGCCACCTCCAAGGGGCGGAAACGAATCACCTCATCGATACGGTTCAGGAATTCAGGCCGGAACTGACTCGACAGCGCTGCATCCACCTGCTGTTGAAGGGCTGACTCGTCCGTGGATCCCGAGCGGGCATGTTCAAGGATCGCCGGACTGGCCAGGTTGCTCGTCATGACGACCACGGTGTGGCGGAAATCGACGGTGCGGCCCTGGGAATCGGTGAGTCGGCCGTCATCCAGCACCTGGAGCAGCAGGTTGAATACATCGGGATGCGCCTTCTCCACTTCATCGAGGAGCAGCACCGCATAGGGACGACGCCGCACAGCCTCAGTGAGCTGCCCGCCTTCCTCGTAGCCGACATACCCAGGAGGAGCACCGATCAGCCGAGCCACGGCATTGCGCTCCATGAACTCACTCATGTCGAGGCGAACCAGCGCCTCCTCTTCATCGAACAACGACGCTGCAAGCGCCTTGGCCAGCTCGGTCTTGCCCACGCCGGTCGGCCCGAGGAACAGGAACGATCCCACCGGGCGACGCGGATCCTTCATGCCAGCACGGGCACGGCGAATGGCAGCGGCAACGGCGATCACCGCCTCGCCCTGGCCAATCACCCGTTCGGCGAGATGGGCGTCCAGTTGCAGCAGCTTGCGGCGCTCACCCGCCAGCAGCCGCTGCACTGGGATCCCGGTCCAGCGGGCCACAAGATCAGCGATGTCACCGGCCTCCACCTGCTCGCGCAGCAGAGCAGTTCCGGAGGTCTGCGCCTCCGCCTGGGACGCCTCCAATTCATCCCGACGCTGCTGCACCCGATGCAACTGGTCGTACTGCAACCGAGCCGCCTCCTCGAGGTCGCCATCCCGCTCGGCTTCAGCGATGGCATGGCGCAGGTCTTCATCCTGCTGAAGCAGCTGACCGAGTTCCTCCAGCTGACCGCGCTCCTGCTGCCAGCGACGCCGCAGATCGTCCAATCGCGTCGACACTTCAAGCCGGTTGCGCTGCAACTGAATCCGCTCCGATTCAGGCGCCTGCTCAGCAGCGAGCAAGGCCAGTTCAACGCGGCGCAGATCCGCCTCGGCTTCCTCCACCACCTGCGGCTTGGAGGTGACCTCCATCTTCAGTTGCGCCGCCGCTTCATCGATCAGATCAATGGCTTTGTCCGGCAGACAGCGGTCGCTGATGTAGCGATCGGCGAGACGGTTGGCCGCCTGAATCGCTTCATCGGTGATCGTGACGCCGTGATGAAGCTCGTAGCGCTCCTTCAAGCCCCGCAGAATTTCGAGGCTCAACTCCAGATCTGGCTCCCGGATCACCACCTGCTGAAAGCGGCGGTTGAGGGCAGGATCCTTCTCCACCGTGAGCCTGTAATCCTCCGGCGTGGTGGCGCCGATGCAGCGCAAATCACCACGGGCGAGGGCTGGCTTCAACAGGCTGCCGGCATCGGTGCTGCTGCGATCGCTGCCAACAACGGTATGGAGCTCATCGATGAACAACACCACGCCGGAATCGGAGCCGCTCACCTCCTCAAGCACCGACCGCAGGCGTTCCTCGAACTGACCACGGAACTTGGCGCCGGCGATCAAGGCCCCAAGGTCCAGAGCCACAAGGCGCAGACCCTGTAGAGATTCCGGCACTTCACCCGCCACGATCCGCTGGGCCAACAGCTCCGCAATCGCTGTTTTGCCAACGCCGGGTTCACCGATCAGCACCGGATTGTTTTTGCTCCGGCGTGAGAGCACCTTGATCAAGTTGCGAATTTCGGAATCGCGACCGATCACCGGATCGAGGCTGCCCGCCTCTGCTTCTTCGGTGAGATCCCGCCCATAGGACTCCAACGCCGTGGGCTGCTGCGGCGCAGGCTCTGGAGCGAGGACGGGCGCAACGACCTCAGGGTCAGGGGAGAGAAGAGTTGCGTTGGGAGGAACCGACGCACGGGGCTGACGGGACGATGACGGAGCGCGGGCCACCCGTTGGCGGCGTGGAGCCTCCTGGGGGGGAGAGGCTTCAGCGGAACCCCTTTGGATCAGCTGCTCAAGCTCATCCGCTGAAACACCAAAGCCAGCAAATAATTCGGCACCGATCCGTGGATCAGCACCGATGGCCATCAGCAATTCCGGCAAATCGATGACGTCGCCATTCCAGCGCCGACGAATGGCATCGGCCGCATCGAGCAGCTGCTCCAGGTCATCACCAATGAACAACTCATCGCCGCGCCCAGAGGGCTGATCGGCCAGCACATCCTCCAATCGATCCAAGAGCGCATCGGTTGGGAGGGGCAATCCCTCCACCATGCGGCGGCAGGAGGGGTCGGTGAACAGCACCTGAATCAGATGCTCCACATCCAACTGCTCATGGCGCCAGCGACGGGCGACGTCCTGACCACTCAGCAAAAGATCCCAGGCCGCATCGCTGAAGCGATCCGGCTCATGGGTGAGGCTGCCGTTCAACGCTGGGGATGGGGTCATCCGTTTCAGGCGGGGACTTTGGAGGACAACTCGATCAATTCCACCTTGTAGCCATCCGGATCCTCAACAAAGGCGATGACGGTGGTGCCGTGCTTCATCGGGCCAGGTTCCCGCACCACGCGGCCTCCCTTATCGGCAATCCCGGCACAGGTGCTGCGGATGTCCTCAACCCCCAGAGCGATGTGGCCATAGGCGTCACCCAAGATGTAGCTCTCGGTGTCCCAGTTGTGGGTGAGTTCCAGAACCGTGTGATTCTGCTCTGATCCATAGCCAACAAAAGCCAGGGTGAAGCGGCCGCTGGGGTAATCCTTTCGACGCAGAAGCTGCATGCCCAGAACTTCGGTGTAGAAGCTCAAAGACCGCTCCAGATCAGCAACCCGAAGCATGGTGTGAAGCATCCGCATGGGTGAGCGTCGTTCAGGATTTACCTCCCATCATTCTGGCCAGGTATGGCCCGTCACAACAGGGGAGAGAGGGGCGACTCATAGGATCCCCGGGTTAAGCGTGCGTCCCAACGTGATCGATTCCCTCGACCTCGTCATCGACACCATCGTGGCCCGAGAGGTGCTCGATTCCCGCGGCAACCCAACGGTTGAAGCCGAAGTGCTGCTCGAAGGAGGTGCCATGGGACGGGCCATCGTTCCCAGTGGTGCCAGCACCGGCGCCCACGAAGCCCACGAACTGCGTGATGGCGGCGACCGCTACATGGGCAAAGGTGTAGGCCAAGCCGTGAATCACATCGAAGAGCGGATCGCACCAGCCCTCTGCGGCCTTTCGGCCCTGGATCAGGCCGCTGTGGACGCCGCGATGCTGGAGCTGGACGGAAGCGACAACAAATCCAACCTGGGTGCCAACGCCATCCTGGCGGTGAGCATGGCCACCGCTCGCGCTGCCGCCAACGGCCTGGGAATTCCCCTCTACCGCTACCTCGGCGGTCCAATGGCAAACCTGCTGCCGGTGCCGTTGATGAACGTGATCAACGGTGGCGCCCATGCCGCCAACAGCCTGGATTTCCAGGAATTCATGCTGGTCCCCCATGGGGCTCCGAGCTTCCGCGAAGCGCTGCGCATGGGAACCGAGGTGTTCCACACACTCAAAGGGCTGCTCAGTGCCAAAGGCATGAGCACCGCCGTGGGCGATGAAGGCGGTTTCGCCCCCAATCTGGGCAACGTGGAAGCCGGTGAAATCCTGGTGGGAGCGATCACCAAGGCGGGATACAAGCCCGGCGAGCAGATCTCCCTTGCTCTGGACGTCGCCAGCACCGAATTCTTCGAGAACGGTCGCTATGCCTTTGATGGTGGCAGCTACACCAGCGCAGAGATGGTCGGCCAGCTGGAACAACTGGTGGACAAATTCCCAATCGTTTCGATCGAAGACGGCCTGGCCGAAGACGACTGGGATGGCTGGAAGCTGCTAACCGAACGCCTCGGCGGCAAGGTGCAGCTCGTGGGTGATGACCTGTTCGTGACCAACACCAAGCGCCTTCAGCAAGGCATCGACAGCGCCACGGCCAACTCGATCCTGATCAAGGTGAACCAGATCGGCTCACTCACGGAAACCCTTCAGGCCATCGATCTAGCAGGTCGCTCCGGTTACACCAGCGTGATCAGCCACCGCAGTGGCGAAACCGAAGACACCACGATTGCCGATCTCGCCGTCGCCACACGCGCCGGGCAGATCAAGACCGGTTCCCTCAGCCGCAGTGAGCGGGTCGCGAAGTACAACCAGCTGCTGCGCATCGAAGACGAACTGGGGAGCCAGGCCGTTTACGCCGGTGCTGTCGCCCAGGGCCCCCGCGGCAAGGCCTGATCTCAGGCCCCAGACGATTAACGGTTGGAACCGGGCAACTGCTCCAACCGTTGATCGCGACGGATCTTGACCTGCATTTGGAACCAGCCCAATCCAACAGGCAAAGCAGCAGCAGCCGGAAGAATCGACCAGAGCGGGCGGGCACTCGCACCAACAATGGCTGTGGCCAAAGCCAAGCATCCGAGCAGCACCGACTGGCCGATGGACTGCTGTGCAAGGGCCATCCGGCGGAACTGGCGATCCGATTCACCGAGACGCACCTGAAGCTGAAGGTCGCCCTGCTCTAGGCGTTCAAGACTTTCATCAAGACGTCGTGGGAAGGCAGCAGCACGGCTGCTGAGAGCCCCGACCTGACGGCCGAGTTCATTGAACAGATCATTGCTGCCAGAGCCGCTTGAGGTCATAAGTGGAAGGAGGTAGGGCTTGGCAATTGCAACCAAGCTAAAAGCGGGATCGAGACTGCGGCCAACTCCCTCGAACGTGGATAGCGCTCGCATCACGAAGATGAGTTCGACCGGCAGACGGAAGGGCTGCCCGTAGACCAGGTCGTAGAGATCTCCGGAGAGTTTGTCGATCGCATTGGCCGTGAACGGTGGGGTCAGGGCCTCCTGCAGCATCAGCCGCACAAGACGACGGACCGGACCAACATCAATGCCTCTGGAGATCACCCCGGCAGCCTGCATTTCCTCCACCAACGCCGCTGAATCCCTGGCGGCAGCAGCGCGAACCATGGCCCCGAGGCGTCGACGCAAACCATCCGACAACAGGCCCATCATTCCGAAGTCGTAGTAGATGAGAGCGCCATCGCTAGCGACGGCAAGGTTGCCGGGATGGGGGTCGGCATGAAAGAAACCAAACCGCACCAACTGCTTGAGATAGCTGGCCGCACCCACTTCAGCCACTTTGACTGGATCAATACCGGCCTCGATTAACGCCTCACGGTCATTGACCTTGATGCCTGGCAGATAGTCGAGACAAAGCACACGGCGGTTGCTCAACTCCCAGATCACACCTGGGATCCTGATCCGTTCGTCATCCAGAAATTGTTGACGAAAACGCGCCGCATACTGGGCCTCAACCCGGAAATCCAGCTCACGCAGCAGAACACGTCGACATTCGCGTGCCATCGCCGGCCAATCTCGACCACGGCCCCAACTGGGGTGGCGCTGCAGCACAGCCGCCACCTGCTGCATCACCTCAAGATCAAGGCGAAACAGACGGTCCAGGCCAGGCCGCTGCACCTTGAGCACCACCTGCCGGCCACTCCGCAGGCTGGCGCGGTGCACCTGGGCCAAAGAGGCAGCACCAAGGGGCTCCGGGTCAAGGTCGATGACCTCTGCACAGCGCTGACCAAGCTCTCGTTCGAGAACGGTCTGCACCTGATCAAAACTGAATGCCGGAACGCTGTCCTGCAGCGCCTCAAGTTCAGCCACCCAGCCCGCAGGGAGGATGTCTGGCCTTGCAGACAGCAGCTGCCCCAGCTTGATGAAAGCTGAACCCAGAGACAGCAGCTCAGACGTCAACCAGCGAGCTCGGCCTTGCTGACGACGAGCACGACGCTCCGCCGTCACACCACCGCGATAAGTCCAGGACTGACCATCCCACCAAAGCAACAGCAGCAGGGTCAGGACAGAGCGCCAGATCCGAAGCGCTCGCAGCAGTCCGAGCATCAGGGGCGTGCCTCGACCGCTTGACTGAGATCAGCCACCGTGGCCCGGAGGCGATCAATGACCGCTTGAGGGGTCTCCGGTTGTTCCGCGGAGGGCTCCCCATCCGTGCTTACCACTGCCTGATCACCCCGCTCAATCCGTTCCGCCTCTGCAAGCACCTCGTCCTGAAATAGATCCCATTCCTGACGCAGCCGCTGCGGGGCGTCTTGCGCCAACACCGCCAGCTCCGCTGCAGCGTCCGCAAAGCCGTGGCCCAGGCGCGCGCTGATGCGATTCACGGTGGCGCGAATCAAGGCCTCCGAGGAACCCATGAACCGAAAGCAGACAGGCTCAACTGTGGCAGATCCAACAGGAGATCAGGGCTGAGGAGGGATCACGGGCTCAATGGTTTCAAAAAAAGCTTCCGCGCCCGGGGGCACTACAGCTGAACCCGGCTCAGCCATCAACACCGATGAATCATCGGCAGGGAGGACAACAGCAGGGGCGGCATCTGTGGGCTCAGGGAAGACCAGCGAATCGTTGGTGCCGTCATCCACCAGACCCAAGTCCAGCTCCTCCTCCTGGACTGTGGATGGCGCGGGTCCACCTGCTTCGGGGACTGCCTGCTGCAGATCGAGCTCGGGATCTGGGGCGATGGTTTGGGGATCAGACCAAACAGGGGCCGTCCACACCGGGGGTTGGGGCGTCTGCAGAGCGAGATCGGGTTTGATCGTTGTCTTGACCGCTGGCTTGGCCGGTCGGCTCGCAGCATCGGCGGCCTCTAGGGCTGTGACATCCACTTGCAGATCTGCATCGCCATCGCTGAACCGGGCTCGGATCTCCTGCAAGGAATCCCCTGGAAACGCAAGCGGAGCGAAGGCCTGAGGGGCGGGATCTTCAGCATTGGTCTGCAGCGTCAGCACCCGATCGGTGATGCCGTAGCCGAGGGCAAAACAACAACCAGCCACAAGGGGGCCCACCCAGAAACGGGGCTGGGTCACATCGGGAGCGTCAGGAGTGCTGGTCTTGTCCACAGGTGGTCTGACGAAGACTCGGATTGTGACAGGGATTCAGAACGGAGGCTTCAAATCGCGCAGTCGAAGCTAATCAACATTAAAAATGCGATGATCAATATTCTTTATTTTTAACCATTGGGGACAATGAATTGCCAATGATTGAATAAGTTCTTGATCGTCAAGATCAACCCTCAGCTTGTGAACAGCAAAGCAGCCCTCTTTCCATTGTTTCTCTGAGCAGAATTGATTAATCTCTTCTTCTCTGGCTACATTTCCTCCAAGGACGTCTATAAAAAAACCATAAAAACCGTCCTCACCGAATTGCCAAGGCACGTCTCCAAATAATTGCAGTGCTTGCATAGAAAATTTCCTGTCTCTGAGACTAAAACCCCCAGATCCACCGTAGATATCAAGACCGCAAGGGCGACAAATTTTCCATTGGCCACCAATATAATCAAAATTCTGAAAATCGTTAATTATAAAATCACTCTTTTCGCATACCGCTGAGTCAGCCTGGAAAACAATGACCTTTTCCGTACGGTAAATGTTATTCCAAAAATCAATACTCATCAGTAACTCGTTATAGT
Source organism: Synechococcus sp. MU1611 (assembly GCF_020514255.1). NCBI lineage: Bacteria > Bacillati > Cyanobacteriota > Cyanophyceae > Synechococcales > Synechococcaceae > Synechococcus > Synechococcus sp. MU1611. The sequence continues at coordinate 152,994 of NZ_VTLC01000002.1, forward strand.
CATTTGCGCATTGAATAATTTCTTCTATCAGCAGAATTTTGTAAGTTCCGCATTCTAACGATTGCATTATATTATAAACGTCTACTGCATTCTTGCTCCCGCATATCAAAGTTAATGGCGCATTGACCTTCCTCAGGAGAGCTTTGACTGCTATTTTCAGCGCTCGACTCTGCGATTTTCTGGTTTCAACGAGAACCAGAGAGAAGAGGCTGGAATTTTCTTGTTTGTCATCTCCTTTTTTATCTATACAACTGAATTTGTATTTGCGTGTGTGTATATGCCGTAGGGGCTCTTTGATTTTTGGAATAAAATCATAGGCAACCTTTCTCAGCTGCTCTTGCAATTCTTTCACGCTGTCCACGCAGATCTCAAATCCTGATAGATGTAACCCTAACATCTAATCACTAATGAAGCAGCTTCCTCTGCACACCGCTCTTGTGAGGACATTTGGATTGAGTGAACTGCTAAACCAGCACCCTTCACATCTGATTTAATTAGTAGATAAATTGCCTCCGCCTGAGCAGGAATAGAAAAGCCATTAGAGAAGCAACAGCAATTAGGTGCTTCATTTACTTATCTTCACCACAAATGAATCTCTACTCTCTCGATAAAAAGATTAGATTGCCTGATTGGCCATATACAAGGCGCCATTTTCATTGCATTATTCTAAATCATTCATTTCTATTTTAAGAATAAGCCATATTAAACTGTTGCTATGTTCAGTAGATTAGTTATGAGACAAATCACGATGGCTAAGCACAGTTTCAGCGGCTGCTGGCAGCGCACAAAGCATTGATAAGGCGATTGCAGTGGCGAAAAGTCTTTTCATTTGCTGAAGACGCTTAGCAACGCAACCACCGACTTGACTTCATTTTACTGAAGGGACAGGCTGATTTATTAATTGAGCAGTTTGATTTTTTTTGAATACTTAACTGCTCATAGCGTCAGTTCATATAAACCTTAATGAAATCCGCAACTTCATCTAATCCAATGCTTAACTGGTTGTTATTTTCTTAAAATCTCAAAATGACCATCGATACGATTAGAAGGATTAATGAATTAAGCGCTATTATTGATGCAAAGAACTATCTTGAGATCGGAGTATGGAAAGGGCAGGTATTCAATAGCTTGTCATTTGATGGGACTAAGGTCGCTGTTGACCCAAGATTTAAGTTTGATACTCAACAATACTCAAGCTCAAAGGTGTTGTTTTATAGCACAAAAAGCGACAAATTTTTCAACGGCTTCCGTCAAGACATTAAGTTTGATATTGTCTATTTGGACGGGCTTCACACATATGAACAAACTTTTGCGGACCTCTGCAACTCTCTCTGCTTTTGCAGGCCGGAGTCATTGATTCTGATAGACGACACTCTTCCAAGTGACATGTACAGCTCTCTTAGATCGCAAGAATTATGCTATGAAGCAAGGCGTTGGAGTGTTCAAGATAATGTTGAAGTCTCTCAAAAATGGCATGGCGATACTTACAAGGTTCTCTACTTAATAAATCATTATTTGCGTTCTTATGATTATTCCACAATAGTTAAATCTGGCAATCCTCAGACAGTAATATGGAAAAGGTCGTTGTTCAATCCTGAGCATAAGCCTCCTTTTAAGAGATTTGATAACCGCGAATTGCTTCATTCTCTCACCGAAAATCTTGGGTCAATCAACTATATCAAAACAATGGAATCTTATGGCAATATTTATAATCTTTCTACTGAGGAAGACCTATTTAAGTATCTGCGAGAAGCCAGAAAATAGCTTATGCCATGCACCTTGTGCATTACTCCTTTGAGGGCTGTAAATATGTGCACTGAGCCAACAATACTTCCGGGGCAGCAATTAACACTTTGACGACTAGCTTTCTTGAATTAAAAAGATTGAATCCGGTTATTCGACTTGCCTTTGCCAAGCACCAAGAATATGCCACGCAAATCCAGAAGGGCACGTAACATATTATTGCCCCATAGTGTTGCACTCAAAGGGTTAATCGCGCCAATTGGCAAGGAATTTTGCGCAAGAAGCATTAGCCTGCTCGGCTTTTTCTGGCAACAAAGAACTTCCTCGGGAGCTTTTGCATCCCAATGAACACGTCTGATGAATCATTGGTTCTCTATCTGAAAGCGCTGCATCGATATCACCCGTGATTCCTGTTGATTTCGGTGGACTAGAGCAGGAATTAATTACGTAACTGAAGGATGTTACCCCTAGAAATCAATTCCTCCGAATGGGGGTGATCACAGGGTTCTTAGCTTACGTAGTGTAATCGGCGTTGATGCGCACGTATTGATCCGAAAGGTCACAACCCCAGGCCTGACCGCAGCCTGTGCCATTCCCCAGGGAGAGGCGAATCGTGACGTGATCCTGCCGCAACACTTCGCTGGCTGCACCACGATCAAAGGCCAAGGGTTGACCTGCCGCCATCAACTGATGCGCACCAATCCACAGGGCGACCGCATCTGGATCAAAGGACACGCCGGAGCGACCTGCAGCAGCCACGATCCGCCCCCAATTCGGATCCCGGCCATGGACAGCGGTTTTCACCAAGGAAGAGCCACACACCGTGCGCGCCACCTGCAACGCCGAGGCCTCATCCACAGCTCCCTCGACCTGTACTGCGATCAAACAGGTCGCTCCTTCGCCATCCCGGGCAATGGCCTTGGCGAGGTGCTGCATCGCCTGGGTGAGGCCCTGTTCCAGAACTGCATGGTGCTCTTTCGGCAGCGGCGGGCCTGCCGCGAAGGCCAGCACGGTGTCGTTGGTGCTGGTGTCTCCGTCCACGGTGATGGCATTGAAGGAACGCTGCACCGCCCGCTGCACCATCCCCTGCCAGACGGCGGCGTCGACGCCGGCATCGCAACTGAAGAAGCCAAGCATCGTGGCCATGTCGGGATGAATCATTCCCGAGCCTTTGGCCATCCCTCCAATGCGCACCCGGCGACCCTCCAGCTCCAGTTCAAGCGCCACCTGCTTATCCACCAGATCTGTGGTGAGGATGGCGTTGGCAGCGGCATCACCACCCTCATCATCCAAGGTCTCCACCAAAGGAGCCAACCCGGCCAACAATGTCGTCATCGGGATCGGCACACCGATCACGCCGGTGGAGCAGATCAACACCGACTCCGCATCCAAGCCGAGCTGATCAGCGAGCACTTGGGTGGCGCGCTGGCTGTCGACCAGACCGCGATCACCGGTGCAGGCATTGGCCTGACCAGAATTGATCAACACCGCACGGACCTGGCCACCATTGCTGGAGAGGCGATCACGGCAAAGATCAACACAGGCCGCCCGCACCACTGAGGTGGTGAAGGTGCCAGCACAAACGGCCGCCTCCGGTGCCAACAACAGGGCCAGATCTGGCTTGCCCGAGGGCTTGAGACCCGCAACGATGCCTGCCGCTTGGAACCCCTCCGATGCCGTGACACCACCCTGGATTGGTTGCCAAGAAGAAGCCATCGCCACCGCTAATCCGCCGCGAGACACTGAATGCATCCTGCTCCGACACCATGGCGCCTGGCGAGCGGTTCTCGCAACGACGCATCGGGCTCACAGGCGGGATTGCCAGCGGCAAAAGCAGCGTGGGCCGTTGGTTGGCGCAACAAGGCCTCCCGGTGTTGGATGCGGATCAATTCGCCCGAGAGGCCCTCGAGCCCGGTCGAAACGCCACCAATACCGTGCTGCAGCGGTATGGCTCAGCAGTTCAAGCAAAGGAGGCAGCGACCATCGACCGAGCGGCACTGGGTCGGATCGTGTTCCAAGACTCCGCTGAGCGGCACTGGCTCGAGCAACTGATTCACCCGATCGTGCGGGACCGCTTCGATCAAGAACTCACACGCCATGCCGAGACGCCAGCGATCGTGTTGATGATTCCGCTGTTGTTCGAAGCGGGTTTGGAATCACTCTGCAGCGAAATCTGGCTTGTGGACTGCGATGAATCCCAGCAACTCAAGAGATTGATCGCGCGCGACGGCCTAAGTCCTGCAGCCGCCCAAGGCCGCATCGCCGCCCAATGGCCCCTGAGTCGCAAACGTGCCCTGGCGGATCACGTTCTTTCCAATCAAGGCAAACCCGGTGCTTGGCAAACCCAAGCCATGGCGCTGCTCAGCAGCATGGGGGAGGCGAATCGTGGTTAACCGTTCCGCCCAACGTCGGCACGGAACCACTTGGTGATCACCCATTTGTTCCCCTCCTCCACGGGCAGGGCTTCATGCAGCGTGAAGGGATTGGGGGTTCCATCGGCCTGAAGGTTGTTCCAGGCCAACGCCATACCAGGCAAAGGCGTGAAGGAACGGCCAAGGCGGCGGAACAGGGTTTCTCCGCCACGTTCAACAGCATTGAGATAGACCATCACCGTCCAAGTGCGTTGCCCACCGCTGTCTGTGTGCGTGGCGTATTCCTTCGTCCCAGGCGCAAACCAGTCCGTGTGTTCCTTGAAGTATTGGCCTGGGTCATAGCGTTGACCCTGGATGGGTTCCGACAGACGCGGATCCACGCCAAACAGCGCCGCAAACCGCTGATCAAGACGCGCAGCAAGCTGCGGATGGTTCTGACGCAGATGGCAGGTTCGGCTGGTGCGGTAATCGCTGGTGCCACGGGTCACCGTCGATGGCTGCAGTGACGCATTGATGGCTTCGATCACCGCCTCGCATTCCTCGTGGCTGAGAAGTGCAGGCAACTCATAGACCTGGGCGAGAGACGTATCCAGGCGCCAGGCACGCGGCCGATGTTCAGGACGAGTCAGGGGTGCCTCGAACCAGGTGAGCCAATCAGCCGTGGGTGAGCCCTTAGCAGTCGGCGCCTGCGATGTCGATTGGAGAACGTCCGCAATCGCATCTCGCGCAAAACCCTGACCGAGAGCCCGCTGCATTAGCTCCTCAGGATCACAGCCACGATCTCGGTTCTGCAGCAACCACTCCTTCCAGGTGTCGGGAATGGCTGCTGCTCCGCTCATCAACCCTTGAGTTTCTTGCTGAGAATCTGGTTGGCCAGCTTGGGATCGGCCTTACCACCAGTCTTCTTCATCAACTGTCCAACGAAAAAGCCCTGCAACTTGGTCTTGCCACCACGGAAGGCCTCCACCTCATCGGGATGAGCACCGAGCAGCTCGTCGACGATCGCCTCAATCGCAGCCGGATCGCTAATCATCCCGAGGCCACGCTCATCGACGATCGCCTTGGGAGAGCCGCCTTTTTCAAGCAGCTCCGGAAGGATCTCTTTGGCGATTTTTCCACTGATCTTGCCACCATCGATCAGTTGAACCATCTCAGCCAACTGCTCCGGGCGGAAGGGCAGTTCGGCATAACTAAGCCGGTTGCTGTTCACATGGGCGGCGATGTCGCCGGTGATCCAGTTCGCTGCAAGCTTGGCGTCGGCACCGGCGCTCACAACAACCTCGAAGTAATCCGCCATCGGCCGCTCGTCGGTGAGCACCCTGGCGTCGTACTGGGACAGACCCAGGTCCTGGGCATAGCGATGCCGCTTGGCTGCCGGCAGCTCCGGAAGTTCCGAGCGCCAGGACTCCCGCTGATTGGCGCTTACTTCGATGGGGCCCAGGTCGGGATCAGGGAAGTAGCGGTAATCGCTGGCCCCCTCCTTGCTGCGCATGCTCTTGGTGAGCTGCTTGCCCTCATCCCAGAGGCGGGTCTCCTGAACGATCGGCTCACCGGTTTCGTAGGCCTTGATCTGACGTTTGATCTCGTACTCGCAGGCCTTTTGGATGGCCGAGAACGAGTTCATGTTCTTGATCTCCACCTTCGTGCCGAAGGGCGCATCCGGCCCACGGCGCACCGAGATGTTGACGTCGCAACGCAGGGATCCCTCCTGCATGTTGCCGTCGCTCACACCCAGATAACGCATGATCCGGCGGATCTCTGAGGCGTATTCCGCCGCCTCGCGACCGGTGCGCAGATCCGGCTTGCTGACGATCTCGGCCAGGGCCACACCGGCGCGGTTGTAATCCACCAAGGAATGGGTGGATCCCGCCAGGCGGTCGCTGCCGGCATGCACCAACTTGCCGGCGTCCTCCTCCATGTGCAGACGCTCGATCCCGATCGTCTTGAGGTAGGTGTCTTTTCCCTTTTCAGCAACCTCCACCTCAATCCAACCCTCCTCAGCGATCGGCTGGTCGTACTGAGAGATCTGATAGTTCTTCGGCAGGTCTGGATAGAAGTACTGCTTACGGTCGAACTTGCTGTGTTCGGCGATGTTGAGATTCAGCGCCATCGCGGCCTTCACCGCATATTCGAGAACCTTCTGATTCAGAACAGGCAGCGTGCCGGGCAAACCGCACACCACCGGATCAATGTGGGTGTTGGGGTCATCGCCAAAGGTGGTCGACGCCGCGGTGAAAATTTTGCTGTCCGTTCCCAGCTGCACGTGGGTCTCGAGACCGATCACGGCCTCCCAGGCCGGTTGGGTTGCTGCGTCGGCCATGCGCCCCTGGTGTGTTGCAGTTTCCGGGATCCTATGGAATCAGGCCCTGGCCAATCAGGATGGGTGTCGTTGCCTGGCCGGAATGGACCCCGAAGCACAGGAGCAAGAACCCATCAACCTCAGGCTGTGGCATCTGCTTCAGACCCATTTGAAGCAACTTGAACCCGAGCTGCTTCTCCCTGAACACAATGCCGTTCTGATTGAACAAGGCGATGTCGCTGACTCGCTCTTGCTGGTGCAACAGGGCCATCTCTCCATCGAAATCCATCAGAACGGGAACGCGTCCCGAACCATTGCTGAAGTGGGGGCGGGCGCAGTTCTTGGGGAAATGGCCCTGTTTGGAATAGGAGAGACCCGGCACGGCGCGCGGGTTCGGGTGCTGGAGGCCAACACAGAAATCCTGCGATTTTCGCGAGAGGCACTTCACAGTGCGGTTCTCTTCGACGCTGAACTGGCTGCTGAAATGCTGCTGCTCAGCAGTGAACGCTGCCGCAACAGCAACCGGATGATCAACCTGTTGCTGGATGGGATTGATGCCTCATCACGCGGTGATGCCACTTCACTGGCGAGCATCTGCAGCACACTGCGCCAAGGGCCTGACAGCATGGAACAAGCGGCTGGCCAGCTGGAGCATCTGCTGACGGTCGCTGCATCACCCCGCCTGGAGAGTTAAGCCAGCCATGACCCCTGCACAGACGCCAGCAACGCTCGTGCTGGGGGGTGGGTTGATGGGCTTAGCCATTGCCCATCAACTCGCCCGTCACAACCAAACAGTGCTGGTGATCAGCCGACGCCGCAGCGAAGCGGCAGGTTTTGTTGCTGCGGGCATGCTGGCGCCCCATGCCGAAGGCCTGAGCGGCGATCTACTACGCCTGGGGCAGGCCAGCTTGGAGGGGATTCCCCGCTGGGTCGCCCAAATCGAAAGTGACAGCGGCTTGAGCTGCGGACTTCGCACCAGCGGCATCGTGGTGCCATTCCGCACAGCAAGCGAACGGGACGCCTACCCAACGGCCCAGCTCGGACAAACACTCGACCGCGCCAGCCTGGATCGAGAGATTCCAGGTTTGGGCCCGGATTGGACGACAGGGTTGCTCTTCGAACAAGACGGCCAAATCGACAACCGCCGTCGACTGATGCGAGCTCTAGAGCGCGCCTGCGTCTCCTTGGGCGTTCAATTCATGGAAGGCGCCGAAGTGATTGCTCTAGAGCGTGATTCCGCGGGACACCTCTGCGGGATCCATCTGCGCAGTGCCGAAGGAAGCGAGCAACAGCTGCACTGCCGACAAGCGGTGCTTTGCAGCGGCGCCTGGAGTCAACACCTGGTGCCCGAGCTCCCGGTGTTCCCTGTTAAGGGTCAAATGCTCTCCCTGCAAGGGCCGCGGGAAGCGCTCAAGCGCGTGATCTTCGGCCCCGGGACCTATCTGGTTCCACGTGAGGACGGACTAATCGTTGTGGGGGCCACCAGCGAACGGGACGCTGGATTCGCGGAAGGCCTCACACCCGATGGCCAAAAACAACTCCAAACAGGCATCACCAGCCTGCTCCCCATGGCCGCTAACTGGCCGCCCATGGAGCGTTGGTGGGGGTTCCGACCCTGCACGCCAGACGAAGGCCCCTTGCTTGGGTCAGGCCCATTTCCAGGACTCTGGCTGGCCTGCGGTCATCACCGCAATGGTGTTCTCCTCGCTGCCATCACCGCCGAGCTCACTGCCGGCGCCGTGATGCAAAAAGCCCCCAACGCGGCCGCAAAGGCGTTGCTGGAGGCTTTCCACTGGAACCGATTCGAAAACTGAGCGATCAGCCCTCGACCCGCCACTCCTGATCGGATGGGGACCAGTCGTTCAGCTCAGAGGCTTCGAACCAAAGACCAATCTCAAATGCAGCTGTTTCGGGCGCATCGGAACCGTGAATCACGTTGCGACCGATGTTGACGGCCAGGTCGCCACGAATGGTGCCGGGCTCAGCCTCGAGGGGCTTGGTGGCGCCGATCAGTTTGCGGGCGCTGGCGATCACACCATCGCCTTCCCAAACCATGGCCACCACAGGACCGGATGTGATGAAGTCGACGAGACCGGCAAAGAAGGGACGCTCTTTGTGGACGCCGTAGTGCTGCTCAGCCAGGGCGCGGCTGGGGGTGATCTGCTTCAGGCCCACCAGCTTGAACCCCTTGCGCTCGAAGCGGCCGAGGATCTCGCCAACCAGGCCGCGCTGGACGCCGTCGGGCTTGATGGCGATGAACGTGCGTTCGGCCATGGTGTGTGTCAATTAAAAGCGCCGCCATCGTCAGTGCTGGCCACCCCGCTTGGCAAGCACAGGCCTTGGGCAGCGCAGGGAATGTCCCTAGATTCCGTCCATTCCCCACGACGAATGCCAGTGGCTGACAGCGAAGGCTGGTCGATTGAAGACAGTGCTGCGCTGTACGGGCTCGACCGCTGGGGGGATCCGTACTTCTCCATCAACGGGCGCGGGCACATCAGCGTCCAACCCCAAGGAGATCGCGGCGGAAGCCTGGATCTGGTGGATCTGGTGTCGGAGCTCAAAAGCCGAAATCTTGCCCTGCCGCTGCTGATTCGCTTCGACGACATCCTCGAAGACCGCTTGGAACGGCTCCACGCAGCCTTTGAACGCGCCATCGCGCAATACAGCTACCAAGGGCGATACCAAGGTGTCTTCCCGGTGAAATGCAACCAACAACGCCACGTGGTGGAGGAGTTGGTGAGCTGCGGCCACCGCTGGAACTTCGGGCTGGAAGCTGGCAGCAAAGCGGAGCTGCTGATCGCTCTATCGCTGCTGGACGATCCCGAAGCCTTGTTGATCTGCAACGGCTACAAAGATCGCCTGTACATCGAAACGGCAATCCTGGCGCGACGCCTGGGACGGCAACCTGTGGTTGTGATTGAACAGCCAGACGAAGTCGACCGAATTATTGAAGCCAGCAAAAATCTGGGTGCTGCGCCCTACATCGGTGTGCGAGCCAAGCTCTCCAGCCGCAGCACAGGGCGCTGGGGCAGTTCCGTCGGCGACAAGGCCAAATTTGGTCTCTCCATTCCCGAGTTGTTGGCAACGGTGGAACGTCTTCGGGACCACGATCTGCTCCAGGATCTCCGCCTGCTGCACTTCCACATCGGCAGTCAGATCAACGACATTGCCGTTCTCAAGGACGCTCTCCAAGAAGCGGGGCAGATCTATGTGGAGCTCACCCGCCTAGGGGCCCCGATGGGATTCCTGGATGTCGGCGGCGGACTCGGCATCGACTACGACGGCAGCCGCACAGCATCGGCAGCCTCCACGAACTACTCGCTCCAGAACTACGCCAACGATGTCGTGGCCACGGTGCGGGAATGCTGCGAACCCAATGATGTTGCCGTGCCCACGCTGGTAAGCGAAAGCGGCCGCGCCATTGCCAGTCATTTCTCCCTGCTGGTGTTCGACATCCTGGGAAGTAGCGCACTCCCGGCCTCGATTCCCAACGCCACAGGAGACGAACCACTCACCGTTCGCAACCTCCGGGACACCCTCGCCACCATCCAACAGCTGTCGGTGAAAGCGGATGCGCAGCTGGTGCGGCTTCAGGAAGCCTGGAACGACGCCTTGAAGTTCAAGCAGGATGCTCTCGCCGCATTCCGGCTTGGATACATGGGTCTGCCCGACCGAGCCACAGCCGAACAGCTGACGTGGGCCTGCGCCGATGCCATTGCAAAACGGCTGCCAAAAGATCAAGCCATCCCTGAAGAGCTCTCAGCCCTCAGCAAAGCCTTGGCAGGAACGTATTACGCCAACTTGTCGATCTTCCGCTCGGCACCCGACACCTGGGCCATCGATCAGCTGTTTCCAGTTGTGCCCATCCAACAGCTGGATCAACGGCCGACACGACTGGCCAATCTCGCCGACCTCACCTGCGATTCCGATGGACGCCTGGATCGCTTCATCGGGGATGGACAACCCAAACATCTGCTAGAGCTCCACGAGCTCAATGACAACAGCCCGTATCTAATCGGGCTTTTTCTCAGCGGCGCCTATCAGGAAGTGATGGGCAATCTGCACAATCTTTTTGGCACAACCAACGCCGTCCACATCCGCCTCAGCCCAGGCGGTAGCTATCGCATTGACCACGTCGTACGGGGTGACACCAATGCCAATGTGCTCGAGGCCATGGAGCACGACCCCCGCGCCTTACTTGAGCGCTTGCGGGTGGCGGCGGAGGCGGCCATCAACAACGGCCAACTCCGCATCGACGAATCACGTCGTCTTCTTGATCACCTCGAAAGCAGCCTTCAACAAACCACATACCTTCAGGACTAAGAACAACGGCTGCGTCTTGCCAAGTGCACAGCTGATTGACAAAAAACCCTTAAGGTCTGATCAACGTTTTATCGATTATGGATCGCAACGCACTGATCGAGATTCTTCAGCGCGAAGGCAACCTGAAGCATTCCTTCAACACCGATGAGATCAAAAGCCTCGCTGAATATGTCTCGATCGAGGTGATCCAAGCAGAAACCATCTTGATGAAGAAGGGCGAACCCTCAGACAGCATGGTGTTCATCCTGGATGGACTTGTTCAAATCCTTGACGGCGAACGCCAGCTCGCCATTGAACAAACAGGAGCCATTATTGGAGAGAGCCTCTTTTCAGAGGAAGCAACGCGCGTTGCTGACGTTCAAACCATTGAGCCAACAACCGTTGGTCGATTTTCAATTCACGACTTCGAAAACTTCCTGGGCCAAAACCAGCCGCTGGCCCTGAAGTACCGAGAATACTTTCAAGCTATCAGGCGCGCACGAGCCGAGCAATTTGCCGCCGAAAACTATAGCGACAAGCGGAAATACTTAGCCCTGATTGCTCACAACAACATGAAAGAAAGTTTGATGGAATTTTGCGGCATACACACCAACAAATTAGAAACATTTCCACTGATTGCAACCGGCACGACGGGCAGCATGCTTTATAAGAAAACTGGGCTTTGCCTTAGCAAGAAAGTGGCATCAGGCCCCCTCGGTGGCGATCAGGCCGTCGGAACTCTGATCTCAACCCAGAACATCTGTGGCGTGATCTTTTTCAGGGACCCACTCTCCTCACATCCCCACCATGCTGATATCGAGGCGCTGGGACGTCTCTGCGACGTTTATCAGATCCCATTTGCCACCAATCCACAGAGCGGCGAAGCCATTCTCGACTATCTCATCTCAGGGAAAGCAGAACGCGAATTGATTCCCAACCAAGTACTTCAGACCTATGTTCAGGGTCAGAAAAAAGTTGTTGAAGCGGGTTAAAACCAAAACCAGCCTTCTTTTAACCAGAATCCGAATCAGACCGAAGCGCAAGCAAACCAAAGACAGGGATGGGTTCAGGCCAACCTTTCACAGCATGGGACCCCAGATCCTCCACCACAACATCCTCCGCGATGAGATTCCTGACGTCTCCACTCATCAGGATTGGATAGTCAGGGAAGCGCCGTGTAAGGGATTCAAGCCGGCTGGCCAGATTCACCGGAGCTCCAATCACGGTGTACTCCAACCGGTGGCTCGAGCCAAGATTGCCGGCGATCACTTCACCGCAGTGAATACCAATTCCCTGGCGTAGGGGTGCCAAACCCTCCTGATCGAGTTCTCGATTCAGAACCTCAAGGTTGGCCTGCATCGCCAGGGCAGCCCGCACAGCCGCCAGAGCCTCGGCACGATCGCCCCGATGCACGGGCACGCCGAATTCCGCCATCAGGGCATCGCCAATGAATTTGTCCAACAACCCCTGCTCCCGCAGCACCGGAGCTGCAATTGCCTCGAAATAGCGATTCAACAAGCCAAACAGGGCCTCCGCATCCATCACGTTGCTGCGGGCTGTGAATCCCACCAAGTCGGTGAACAACACCACGCAGCGCTCGCGACGACCGCCAAGACGCGTCCAGCTCTCCTGCCCCGACCGCAGCATGTCGCGCATGAGATTCGGTGACACTCTGCGAGACAGCACCGAGTGCAGAAATCTCCGTTGAACGCTTTCCCGCTGAAATTGGTCTCCCGCCCGGAGACTTCCCGCGATCAACGGCATCAGCATCAAAGCTGCGCCAGGCAACCAAAGGCCGTTGAACCAAGCCAAAACAACGCCCCCGGTTACCAGAGCCTCCAGAAGAGCGGTTGTGATCGCTGTGCCAAGGGCGGTCGATGGAGCTGCGATACGCCATTGACACAACAGCAACCAGAGGGCCATCAATACCACCAAATGGGAGACATCAGGCGAGCGAAAGCCTCGTCCGCTTTGGAAGCCTGCAATGGCCGACAGCAAAACCTCAGAGCCGCTCTGCTGACCAAAAGGGGTCTCCAGCTGATCACCCAGCGAAGGGGCGGTGGAACCGATGATGACGACCTTGTTCCGCCAGGTGTCTTGCGGAAGCGTGCCCACGGCCCAGGCTGGAATCACCGGAATGTGTCCGCTGGGTCCGAGGAAATCAATGCCGTTATCACCTTGTGATGAAGCAACCCCTGCAGCGAGGGGCGCTAAGGGGCGAGGGTGAGGCTCAGAAAATTCATTGAGCATCCCCTTCAGGCTCTGCCGTCCCGGAACAGCCTGCACAACGCCGAAGGCGTTCATCGAAAACGCCGACAGTCCCACGGGATAGCTCGTGTACCAGGGACGTCTCAGTTGAACCTGCTCGTGACCCTCCAGCTGCTGTCGCACCAAAGAGGCACTCAACACCACCCGGTCTTGCCATGGTTGCAGCGCCTGTTGGAAGGCCAGGTCGTCGGTTGGACCAAAACCGCTGGGCCCAACATGAACGATGTTGAAGACGACACGACGGGCACCCTGACGGAGAACCGCACGGGCCAGGTCTGCCTGCAGCGCACGCGGCCAGGGCCAGGAGCCGAAATCAGACAGCTGTGGATCCAGTGACGCCTCATCAATGCCCAACAGCACCACGTCATCGGGGGGCTCAATCGGGCCACGCCATTGAAAAAGGAGCTGCCGACCCGTGGCGTCCAAACGCGACAGCAACGGGAGCATGGCCAGGGGCAACAGCAGCGATGTCCGCCACAGACACGGAACAAGATGCCGGCGGATCAAACGTCTCAAGGGGCTGGCGCAGAAACCCCCAGTTCCCGCTCGATGTCCGGCAAGGTCTCCAAGGGGGTTGAGAAACCGTTGATGAGAAGGCTCTTCTGAAGGCGGCGTTCAGCATCCTGGGCAGACAGTGGCTGGGGGGGCTCCCAGTCGTACTCCTGCTGATCCTGTTGACGCGAACGAGGACTGCTGTAGCCATCTCGCCCAGGAGTCGGCGGCGTCACGATGCCGCCGCCCAACTCACCTAAAGCGGATTCCAAACCATCCAAGCGACCGCTGACCTCAACCATCTGACGCTTGAGATCCAAAAGCAGCTGCTGACCACTGTTCAAGGTGAAGCGTTGGCCATTGCTCGTCTCCACCCGAACCCTGCCTTCCCAGCTGAACACCTTGAACTGCTTGTCGGTGAACTCCAAAAAAACGGTGGTGCCCTGAATCGAAGCCGTGGCCAACCGCGTTTTGATCGAGAAGGGACTGCGATGCGGAGTCCCTGGCTTGATCCAGCCGATGATGGAACCCTTCAACAGTTCGACGTCGGACCCACCCAAGCGCAACAGAGCATCACCCCCCATGCGGAACTGACGCCCGTTGCCCAACATCACCTGCATGCGACCTGGCTTTGTGGTGCGTAGCAACGCATTCGTCTTCAACGACTGACCCGAGCGTGCAGTGATCTCAGTAGCACCGGGCAGCTTGACGAAGGCAGGCCCCGCCGGGACCTCAACAACACGAGGCTGAGCGGCACGACTGGGCAGGGCCCAGAGGGCACTCCCGAGCAGCAGCAGCGCACCTGCCTGAACGAAAACTGCCTGTTTCAACATCTGTCATGCAGCAGTTTTTCAAGACTGGCAGCCGGACATGGATTACGCCACCAGCGAACCAAGACAACAACGACTTGACGTTGGTTGCAAAGTAAAAAATCCGTCGTCAGATTACGAGCACTGAGTGTCTTACACGCATGGCATACGAGAACGTTCTGAAAAATCCCGATAACTTCAATTTCGAGATTCAACAGCTTGGGGAAGCAACCTATGCCAACCCCTGCAGCCAAGAGATTTTTGTTGACGACTCAGAGAAAATTATTTTTTCCAGCCAGATCAAGAACCTGAATCATCAACTCGAAACATGCAAAAAATTGCCGGCATTTGAGAAGGCCGGCGCCCGGGAAAAAATCTTTCACAATCTAGATACAACCCGCGCAGCAATCATCACCTGTGGCGGGCTATGTCCAGGGCTGAACAATGTGATCAAGGGACTGGTCAAAGTCTTGGAACAGGACTATGGCGTCAAAGAGATTGTTGGCATTCGCTACGGCTACAAAGGCTTGACGCAACAATCAAATCAAGAACCGATCCAGCTGAATTCATCTGTTGTTGAACAGATTCATAAACAGGGCGGGACCATTCTTGGATCGTCGAGAGGCAATCAGGATCCAGAAATCATGGTGGACGAGCTCCAGCGTAGAAAAATCAATCTCCTGTTCTGCATCGGCGGCGATGGCACATTGAAGGGGGCTCAAGCAATCGCGGAAGCAGCCAACAAACGTCAAGCCAAAATCAGCATTGTCGGCGTGCCGAAAACCATCGACAACGATCTCGGTTTTGTTGAAAAAACCTTCGGCTTCGAAACCTCTGTCCAGGTAGCGTCGGAAATCATCACATCCGCCCACCACGAAGCAGAAGGTGCTGAAAACGGCATTGGAATCGTGAAGCTGATGGGTCGAGACTCTGGCTTTATTAGCGCTACAGCATCACTGGCCAATTCGATTGTGGATGTCTGTCTTATTCCCGAGATCCCGTTTCAAATCAGTGGGCCCGAAGGCATCTGTGCAGCGATTCAACGCAGACTGCAACGGAACAACCATGCTGTGATTGTTGTCGCAGAAGGGGCTGGGCAAGACCTTTTCAGCAACAGTGAAAGCAGAGTCGACGCTTCCGGGAACATCCTCAAGGATGATATTGGAGAACTTCTTAAAGAGGAGATAACGGCATACTTCAAACAAAATAATCTCGCAATCAGCATCAAGTATCTGGATCCCAGCTATCACATCCGAAGCGTTTCAGCAAACGCAGCAGATGCAGTATTTTGCTACCTACTTGCGGAACATGCCGTGCATGCGGGCATGAGCGGAAAAACCAATCTTGTGATCGGCTACTGGAACAATTTCTTCACCCATGTCCCCATTCAACTGGCCACAAAGGAACGGCGGATGGTTGACCTTGACAGCGCCCTCTGGCGTGGCGTCATCAGCGCAACCCAGCAGGACAAGCATCCCTAATCAGCACGAACTCAAACTGAACAAACGAGCAGGGGGTGAATTGATTCGTCACCCAACTGGAACAAGATCAAAAAAGTTCCGGCCCTGACCTTGGAAGTTCCCCACAATGAGTTGCGACGGGTCAGTGGGTCATGGTCTTGGCATTGCAATGGCTACTCACAGTTGTCGGCCTGTTTGGCGGATTGGTCGCCAAGCGCATCTGCCAACGCTTCAGCATGCCACCGTTCCCTTGGCGCACTCCTTGGATTGCTCTACTAGCGCACACCACGGAACAGACGATCGAAGGCTTCCGCATTCCGATCTCAGCAGGGCTTGATCTCAGCCTCATCACAGGCATTCTCGCTTCGATTGCCATGAGCCGCTGCCTGGTTTGGATCGCTCTCGAAATCCTGCCAACACTGCGGATTTTGCCGTCCAGCCCAAAAATTCTGCGAGATCTGATTTTCATTCTCGGCAGCTTGTTCCTAATCGCTCTGAACCTGAAGGAGCAAGCCAGCATCGACCTGGTGGGCCTGGTGACAACCTCAGCAGTTCTCACGGCTGTTGTTGGTTTAGCCGCCCAGGATCCACTGAAAGACCTCATCGGTGGGTTGAGCCTTCAACTCGAACAAGTAATCCGGGAAGGCGATTGGGTTGAAATTGATGGACACATTGGCCGAGTGCAATCAATCAGCTGGAGAGATACAGAAATTAACAGCCTTTATGGGTCAAGACTGATCTTTCCACATACAAATTCCAACTCAAGCACAATCGAAAATTTCACAAGCAATGGAGCCTATGGCAACAAGCTGATTATTGGACTGGATTACAGCATGCCGCCAGATATAGCCAAAAAAATAATGCAGAAGATCTCTGATAATCACCCGCTGGTTCTTCGATCACCAGCCAGCATCATTCGAATCCGCTCATTCGAAGAGAGCTGCATCAACTACGAATGGATCAATTGGCACAAAGACTTCGGCCAAAGCCGTGCGCTCCGTGGTGACCTGCAAGAACAGCTTTGGTATGCGCTACAACGTGAAGGCTTCAGCTTCCCATTCAGCGTTCGTGATGTACGAATTACAAAAAATGAGCAGCAACCAAAATCACTCTCTTCCAGCAAAGACAACTTACTCCAAAGCATTCACCAACTCCTGAGAGACAACCAACTCTTTTCCATCCTTTCCGACAATCAGATACAAAAGATGATTGAAATGAGCTCGTTTCACACATACGGACCCGGAGAAATTATCGTCAAAGAAAACGAAGATGGAGACTCACTCTTTATGCTAATCAATGGCAATATTTCTATCCAGAAATCATCAATTCCTCAGGACAATGCCGAAATAGCTCAACTTCAATGCGGAGACATCTTTGGGGAAATGACTGTTTTTACCGGATCTGCTCGCAGTGCAACAATTCAGAGCATCAGCAAAGTCGACCTGCTCGAGGTGAGTCGACAGGCCATCGCCGAACTCATCGATGAAGAGCCAGGCCTGATCGAGCGCTTTGGCCAATTAATCAGCGATCGGCAAGCTCAACTGGCCAAACTCACCATCCAATCGGTACCACCCAACAGTCGAGACGTGGTGGGGCGC
The DNA here is from genome assembly GCF_020514255.1 of Synechococcus sp. MU1611. Classification (NCBI taxonomy): domain Bacteria; kingdom Bacillati; phylum Cyanobacteriota; class Cyanophyceae; order Synechococcales; family Synechococcaceae; genus Synechococcus; species Synechococcus sp. MU1611. Next base: position 170,337 of record NZ_VTLC01000002.1, read on the forward strand.
ATGAAAGAACTCTTCCAAAGCCTGCTCTCGTAGCAGCGACTCCTGTTGTCATACGGCACCAAGTGCCGCAGCCAATTCAGCTTGAGCTGCCTCAAGAGCACCAGGCAAGGCAGCACCATCACGACCCCCGGCCTGCGCCAGGTTCGGGCGACCACCACCGCCGCCGCCGCAGCGCTTGGCGATGCCACCGATGAACTTGCCGGCCTGGAGCTTGGCGCCGATCACCTGCTTGCCGAAGGCCGCCACCAGGATCACCTTGCCCAGATCTGCGGGATCCGGCAGACCACCGATCACCACAGCCGCGCCATCCCCCAGCTGATCCACCAGGCTCTGGGCCGCTCCCTGCAAACCGGCGCCATCGACCCCGTCGAGGCGTTCCACCAGCAGCTGGAAATCGCCCACGGCCTCGGCCTTGGCGGCCAAAGCACCGGCCTTGGCCACCGCCAGTTCCGCCTGTGCCGCCGCCAGCGCCTTACCGGTGGCCTTGAGCTCATCCTGAAGAGCCGCAACACGATCAACGATCTCGGCAGGCTGCGCCTTGAAGCGATCCCCCAGCTGCTTCACCACCGCATCGCGCTCATTGAGATACGCGAGCACAGCGGGGCCAGCGACAGCTTCAATCCGGCGAATGCCGGCAGCGACGCCGCTTTCCGCCACGATCTTGAACAGACCGATCTCTGCGGTGTTGGCCACGTGGGTGCCGCCGCAGAGCTCCATCGACACACCGGGAACATCAACGACGCGCACCACATCGGCGTACTTCTCCCCGAACATCGCCACAGCGCCGGCCGCTTTGGCCTGATCAATCGCCATCTCCTGCACGTCAAGCCCGTGGGCTTCGGCAATCCAAGCGTTGATCAATGCTTCGATCTGCACCAGCTGCTCCGCCGTCACCGCGTTAGGGGAGTGGAAGTCGAAGCGCAGTCGATCGAAATCCACCAAGGAACCGGCCTGGCCGATCCCCGGATCCACCACCTGTTTGAGTGCAGCCTGGAGAAGGTGGGTGGCGGTGTGATTCGCCTGAGCCCGGCGCCGGCAGGCACGATCCACCTGCGCCTTAACGGTCTCACCCAAGGCGAGCTCACCGCGTTCCACACGACCGGCATGCACGAACACATCACGGCTACGGCTCACCGACTCAACCCGCACGATCAAGTCTGCACCGGCCAGCACCCCGCGATCGCCCACCTGGCCACCGCCTTCTCCATAGAAGGGTGTGGTGTCGAGCACCACCTGAACGGCATCACCAGCCTTCGCGGTGGTGGCCGGTTCGCCGTTCACCACAAGCGCCTGGACGCAGGAGGGGTGGTCGAGAGCCACATACCCCTGGAAGCAGGTCGCCGCCTGATCAGCCACCACCTGATCGATCGCATCCTGAAGCGTGAGATCGATGCTCACCGCAGCGGCCTTGGCCCGCTGACGCTGCTCCTCCATCGCCGCCTCGAAGCCATCGAGATCGACGGCTAAGCCCTGCTCCTCAGCAATTTCCTGGGTGAGCTCCAGGGGGAAGCCATAGGTGTCGTAAAGCTCAAAGGCCTGGGCACCGCTGATCTGCGTTGGCTTGGACGCCAGCACCTCCGCCAGCAGCTTCTCACCGCGCTCCAAGGTCTCGAGGAAACGAGCCTCCTCCCGTTGGAGTTCGGCCAGAATCACCTCCTGCCGCTCAATCACGCTGGGGTGGGCCCCCTTCAGCAAGGCAATCGCCGCTTCCCCCATGGTGACCAAGAAGGGCTTGTCGATGCCCAGGAGGCGGCCATGACGCACCACCCGGCGCAACAGCCGCCGCAGGATGTAGCCGCGGCCAAGGTTGCTGGCGGTGACGCCATCACAGATCAGCTGCGTCACAGCACGGCTGTGATCGCCGATCACTTTCAACGACGTCTTGCCCTTGTCGTCGAGCTGGTGGTAGTCGACCCCTGCCAGCTCCGCGGCCGCCTGGATCAACGGAAAGATCAGGTCGGTTTCGTAGTTGTTAGGGACCTTCTGCAGGATCTGAGCCATCCGCTCCAGACCCATGCCGGTGTCGATGTTGCGATTGGCCAGCGGCGTGAGCGTGCCCTCAGCGTCACGGTTGTACTGCATGAACACCAAGTTGTAGAACTCGATGAAGCGGTCGTCGTCCTCCAGATCGATGCCCTCATCACCCAGCTCAGGCGTGAAGTCGTAATAGATCTCCGAGCAGGGACCACAGGGCCCAGTCGGCCCCGAAGCCCAGAAGTTGTCGGCCTCGTCCATGCGGATGATCCGCTTGGGGTTTACCCCCACCACATCGCGCCAGATCTGCTCGGCTTCATCGTCTTCACGGAAGACACTCACCACCAGATTTTTGGGGTCGATGCCATAGACAACAGTGCTGAGCTCCCAGGCCCACTCAATCGCCTGCTGCTTGAAGTAATCCCCAAAGGAGAAGTTGCCGAGCATCTCGAAAAAGGTGTGATGCCGGGCGGTGCGCCCCACGTTCTCGATGTCATTGGTGCGAATGCACTTCTGAGAACTGGTAGCCCGGGGAGCCGGCCTCTCCTGCTGGCCGAGAAAGACCGGCTTAAAGGGCAGCATTCCCGCAATGGTGAGCAACACCGTTGGATCGTCGGGAATCAACGAAGCGCTGGCCATCCGCTTGTGACTGCGCTCGGCGTAGAAATTCAGGAAAGCCTCACGGATCTCCTCACCGCTGCGCGGTGCAGACGCTGCAGAAGACGACGATGCGGCGGCGACCATGACAGGAAGGGGGGATCCTGCCGTCATGATCGCCTTTGAACCGCCGGCGCCCGTGGCCGTTCCTCCCAGTGATCCTGAGATTCGCCAGCGATTGAGACTGCAGTCGATCGGCTGGGCTCTAATTGCCGGCATCAGCGCAGGGCTGATCAGCCTGCCCTGGGGCTTGGAAGCAGCCGTGCGTTCTGGCGGTTGCGGTCTGTTCTACGGACTACTGGCCTTCCATCTGCAGCGGGTGGACCCCGATGACGGGCATCTTCAAGCGGGTCTGGTGGGGGCGGTCTGCGGGCTGCGCAGCCTCGGCATGCCGCTACCCCTTGACAACTGGCAGGTCGATGGCCTGGCATCATTAGTACTGGAGCTTTTTCTGGCCTGGCTGCCGTTGATCGGCAGTGCTCTCCTGCTCCAAGGCATCCTCCGCTTCCTGCCCGCGTCGCGGCCATGAGCCTGCTGCACGCCACCTGGCTTCCCGCCATCCGTACCTCAAGCAGTTCCGGCCAACCGGCACTGCTCGTTTGGGCTGACACCTGGCGGGTGGCCACACCGGAAGGGCCAGGCCTCACCCCGGCGCTGCATCCCTTCACCCTCAGCCACGACGACCTCAAGGCCTGGCTCAGCGAACGCGACCTTCTGCCCGGCGGCAGCATCGATGCCACGGCTTGTCTCACCCTGCCAAGCCGCACGGTGAAGCCGCGCAAAAGCCGAAGCAAAGCAGCGGATCCAGCGCCAGAGCCACCGGGCTGGACCGGACTGCCGATGCAAGCCGGCGAACCGATCCCCAAACAAACCGAATGGTGGCCTTGGCAGGTGCAGGGGCTTGCCGTGGAACCCTCAGCAGCCACAGAGTGGCTGTCCCGCTTGCCGCTGTCGGGGACCAACCCGGACCTGGCCGATGAATTGCGCTGGTGGAGCCATTTGCAGCGCTGGGCCCTGAGTCTGGTGGCCCGGGGCCGCTGGATGCCCCAGATGGAACTGAGCAAAGGGGAGGGCTACCCCCATCGGGCCCGTTGGGTGCCGCTGCTTAACCGAGAAGAAGATCGACGTCGGCTCGAGGATCTGGCAGCCAGCCTTCCCCTAGTGGCCACCTGTGCCTTGCCCTGGCGCGAACCACTGGGGCGCCGCAGCAACCGCACGACCCGGTTGCGGCCAGAGGCGATGCGGGCCGCCAATCCCGTCGCCAGCTGCAGGCCCCGCAGCGGTCGCCTGCGGGTGGCGACCCTGCTGGAAGACCTTGTGGACGCCCAGCTGCGCAAGGACTTCGAGCCCTCCAGTGATGGCCTTGATCCCCTGCTGACGCTCTGGCAGGAGGCCCTGGGATCAGAGACCGGGGTGATCGAGATCGGTGATGAGGAGGCCGAACGACTGGCCAGCGCAAGCCATCACTGGCGGGAAGGCATCGCCGGCGGATTCGCCGCGGCCCGGACCTGCCTGGAACTGCACACCCCACCGGATGGGGAGGATCTCTGGGAACTGCGCTTCGGACTGCAGGCGGAAGCCGACCCAAGCCTGAAGCTCCCGGCCGCCGCAGCCTGGGCCTCCGGCGCCGAAATGCTCCAACTGGGTGAGATCCAGGTGGACCAGCCCGGCGAAGTGCTACTGGAGGGCCTCGGGCGGGCCCTGACGGTGTTCCCACCGATCGAACGGGGGCTGGAAAGCGCCACGCCTGACACGATGCAACTCACACCGGCCGAAGCCTTCGTGCTGGTGCGCACCGCAGCTCGGCAACTGCGGGACGCCGGTGTGGGTGTGGAACTACCCCCGAGCCTCTCCGGTGGACTAGCCAGCCGACTGGGACTGGCGATTAAGGCTGAACTACCGGAGCGGTCGCGGGGCTTCACCCTCGGTGAGTGTCTGGATTGGGAGTGGGATCTGATGATCGGTGGGGTGACGCTCACCCTGCGAGAACTGGAGCGACTCAGCGGCAAGCGCAGCCCCCTGGTGCGCCACAAGGGGGCCTGGATCGAACTGCGTCCGAACGACCTCAAGAACGCCGAACGCTTCTGTGGCGCCAAAGCAGAACTGAGCCTCGACGACGCGCTGCGGTTGACGGGAACGGAAGGGGAGTTGCTGATGCGGATGCCGGTGCACCGCTTCGATGCCGGCCCACGGCTGCAGTCGGTGCTGGAGCAATATCACCAGCAAAAAGCCCCCGACCCACTGCCGGCCCCAGAGGGATTCTGCGGCCAATTACGGCCTTATCAGGAGCGGGGCCTGGGCTGGCTCGCCTTCCTGCATCGGTTTGACCAAGGGGCCTGCTTGGCCGATGACATGGGCTTGGGCAAAACAATCCAGTTGCTGGCGTTTCTGCAGCACCTCAAGGCGGAGCAGGAATTGAAGCGCCCTGTGCTGTTGGTGGCGCCCACCTCAGTGCTCACCAACTGGCGAAGGGAAGCGGAAGCCTTCACCCCCGAGTTGGCGGTCACCGAGCACTACGGCCCGCGTCGTCCCTCCACACCGGCCGAACTGAAGAAAGCCTTGAAGGAGGTGGACTTGTTACTCACCAGCTACGGACTGCTGCAACGCGACAGCGAACTGCTGGAAACCCAGGACTGGCAGGGGGTCGTGATTGATGAAGCCCAGGCGATCAAGAACCCCGGCGCCAAGCAGAGCCAAGCAGCCCGGGATCTGGCCCGCCCCGGCCGAAGCAAAAGCAACCGCTTCCGCATCGCCCTGACCGGCACCCCAGTGGAAAACCGCGTCAGCGAACTGTGGGCGTTGATGGACTTCCTCAACCCCAAGGTGCTGGGGGAGGAGGACTTCTTCCGCCAGCGCTACCGGATGCCGATCGAGCGTTACGGCGACATGTCGTCTCTGCGCGACCTCAAGGGGCGGGTCGGACCATTCATCCTGCGCCGGCTCAAGACCGACAAAACGATCATCTCGGACCTTCCCGAAAAGGTGGAGCTGAGCGAATGGGTGGGGCTGAGCAAAGAGCAAAAATCCCTCTACAGCAAAACCGTGGAAGACACGCTTGATGCCATTGCACGTGCTCCGCGCGGGAAGCGCCACGGCCAAGTGCTGGCCCTGCTCACCCGGCTAAAACAGATCTGCAACCATCCCGCCCTTGCCCTGAGCGAAGGGGCTGTAGACGATGGCTTCCTCGGCCGCTCCGCCAAGTTGCAGCGGCTAGAGGAGATCCTTGACGAGGTGATCGAAGCGGGCGACCGGGCTTTGCTGTTCACCCAGTTCGCCGAATGGGGGCATCTGTTGCAGGCCTGGATGCAACAGCGCTGGAAGGCGGAGGTGCCCTTCCTGCACGGCGGCACCCGCAAGAGCGAACGTCAGGCGATGGTGGATCGCTTCCAGGAGGATCCCCGCGGTCCGCAGCTGTTCTTGCTCTCGCTCAAGGCCGGTGGTGTGGGCCTCAACCTCACCCGAGCCAGCCACGTTTTCCACATCGATCGCTGGTGGAACCCTGCCGTGGAAAACCAAGCCACCGACCGGGCCTACCGAATCGGCCAGACTAATCGGGTGATGGTGCATAAATTCATTACCAGCGGCTCGGTGGAAGAAAAAATCGATCGCATGATCCGGGAGAAATCACGCCTGGCGGAGGATGTGATCGGCTCCGGGGAGGATTGGCTCGGCAGCCTCGGTGGCGATCAATTGCGTGATCTCGTTTCCTTGGAGGACACCTGACCATGACCCTCAGCAACAACAGCACCAACGGCAGCACCGCCATCGGCGACGACGGCCTGGGCCAACAGCCCTGGTGGGTGGAGCAATGGATGGAGCTGATCAACGGTTACCGGTTCAAGAAGCGGTTGGAACGGGCCTGGGGCTATGCCCGGGAAGGCCATGTGACGTCGATCCGCTTCGAAGGCCGCCGGGTCCATGCCCGGGTCCAAGGCACCGATGAAGCGCCTTACAAAGTGAAGCTCTGGCTGGATGTGCTGAACGATGAAGATTGGGGCTATGTCATGGAAGCCCTGACCCAAAAAGCCCGCTGGTCGGCCCAACTCCTAGCGGGGATCATGCCCTCAGACATCGAACGGGCCTTCGCCGCCAGCGGCAAACGCCTGTTCCCGTTCAAGCTGCAGGAGGTGCGCAGCGAGTGCAGCTGCCCGGATAAAGCCAACCCCTGCAAACACATCAGCGCGGTGTATTTCCTGATGGGGGACCGCTTCAGTGAAGACCCCTTCGTGTTATTCCAACTGCGGGGCCGCACCCGAGCTCGGCTACTGGAGGACCTGGCGGAACACCGGCGCAAGGCCCTGGCTGAGCGGGCGGAGGCGGCCAAGGAAGCGGGCATTACCAACATCCCTGACGATGCCACCCCCCTGCCGCCCCATCCAGCAGTGCAGGATCCCGCCCTGTGGTGGCGCTACAACCGCAGCCTCGATGGCGACCTGGTGGTGATCACCCCGGCGATGGATGGAGACACCGGCCTGGATGCCGCCGGAGAGCTGCCACTGGCGGAAGACCCGCGTTTCGCCGATGCCCGAAGCACCTTCCTCAGCAACCTCAAGGCCCACGGCCAGGCCAGTGCCCAGAAGGCGATGCTGCAGGCCATGGCGGCCGGCAGCTGAAGCGACGTGGAGGGGCCTGGAGCCATGGCCTGCGAAGCCGCCTGGCTCACCTCCGAAAAACAAGGGCTCGCCGGGGTGCTGCTGCAATCCCATCAACGGGCCTTCTGTCGCCCGCTAATCGCCGCCGCCCAACCGGGCCGCTCCAGGCGCCTGCTGTGCCAGGAGCTGTTCGCCTGCGGCTTTCCGGTGCTGGCCCACGGCACCGAAAACGACCCGAAACTGAGTTACGCCAATGCCGCAGCGCTGCAGCTCTGGGAGACCAGCTGGCATGAGCTGATCGGCCTGCCCTCACGGCTCACCGCACCGGAAACCGAACGGGCAGAACGCAGCAACGCCCTGGGCCAGGCCAAACGTCTGGAGGCAGTTCAGAACTATCAAGGCAATCGGATCAGCCGAAAAGGGCAGCAATTCATGATCAACAACGCCCGTATCTGGACGCTCTGGGATGCAGAAGAGCGGGTGTGCGGCCAGGCGGCCTGCTTCAGCGACTGGTGGTGGCTTTAGGGAGATTCGGTTTCAACACCATCCCTGTCGTGCCAGCCGAACCTGGTGGTAGAGACCGAATCAAAACGGGCGGTTCTCACGCTTCTGGTTCTCATCCAAGCGGCGCAGATTGTGTTGGCGGGCAATCAACCAAGTCCGCAGATGTTCATTCTTCAAAGCAACCATCATGCTGACCCTCCGCCAATCCCCCTTCGATCTGTTCGAGCGTCTCGAGCAGCAACTTGCGACCGCAGAGCGCGTCCCCAACGCCGAAATCCATGAGACTGAATCCAGCTACATCGTGCGGCTGGAACTGCCTGGCGTGGACCGCGACTCCATCGACATCAAGGCCACCGATCACAATCTGGTGATCAACGCAGAACGCACAGCCGCAACCGGCGATGACAACAATGAACCTCTGCTGAGCGAATTCCGCAGCGGCACCTGGAGCCGCAGCTTCCGCTTCCCCCACAGCCTTGATCGCGACCAGCTCAAAGCCAGCTACCGCGACGGCATTCTTGAAATCAACGCCGGCAAAGCTGTTGAACACACCAGCGTTTCGGTGAAGATCGAGAACTGAACAGCCATCGCACTAAACAGCATCGAGCTGAAGCAGCTCATCCCCACACCGAAGAACGGAAGCCCAACCCCTGCCCATGGCAGGGGTTTTTTGATGGCTCCGCATTCGGGTTAGCCCCCAAGGCCGAAAAAGAAGCGGCCGATGAACAACAGGCTGAATCCGCTGAAAAACACCAAACCAAACCAGCAAAACGCCTGGGTGAGCCGCGCATAACGGTGCTCGAGCGGAACCAACGGACTGTTGATCGTGTCCATCGCCATCCAGGCGAACAGGGGCGCCGTGAGGAAACTGCCGGTCATCGCCCCGAACACGAAATCCTTCACCCCAATACCGCCGGTCTTGGCCACCACCAACGCCAGCACAGCCGCCAGGAAATGCACGATGACCCAGATATCGAAGCGACGTTGCATGGGCCCCGGTGCCGAGTCACCACTGTCGTGATGGCGCAGCAAGCCCTGAATCGCCGCAATGCTTCGGGGGTAGGCATCAAGACAGGTGAGGGTGGTGCTGAACATGGCGAAAAAGGCCGCCGGAATGATCACCCAAGCCGCCCAACCGCCCATGGCGGCCGTATAGAGCTTGATCAGCTTCTGAGCGAAGGACACACCACTGCCAGCGAGCATTCCATCACCGCTGCCGTACATCGTGAAGGCGCCAAGGATCACGAAGAACATCGCCGTCACCACCGTGACGCCATAGCCGAGGTTGAAATCAAATTCCGCTTCCTTCGGCGTTGCGGTGTGGTCGGTATCCCGGGCACGGGAGAACATCCACAAGGATGGCCACACGCACATCTCCACCGGACCGGGCATCCAGCCCATCAAGGGAATCAAAAAGGCCAGGTTGGCAAGGGTCCAGGGACTGGGATCCGTGCTGACCCAACTCGCTGCCACATCACCGACGGGGCCGCGAATCAACAGTGATGCGGCCGCGATCCCTGTGAGCAAGGTGAGCAGCACCACCAGCAGCTTGGAGAGACGGTCCAAAGCTCGGTAGTGCCCCAACAGCAGCACCAGGCCACTCACCGCCAACACGGCGATCGACAGTCCATAGGGGTCCAATCCCGCCAGCAGGGGGATGTTGGTGAGCAGCAGCCCCGCAACAAAACTCACTGCAGCGATGGTGAAGGTGCCTGTCACCAGGCTCACCACCAAATACAGCGGGAGGTAGAGCGGATTGCGTTGTTGGAAGCCTTCCAGCAACGACAGTCCGGTGGCCGCCGTAAAGCGGGTGCCCACCCGCAGGAACGGGTATTTGATCAGATTGGTGAGCAGGATCAGTCCCACCAGCGCAAAGCCGAAACGGGCCCCCGCCGTGGTGGAAGACATCAAGTGGGATCCACCAATGCAGGCACCGGCCAACAGGATCCCGGGACCAATGCTGCGTCGAAGCGTCGATGACGCCATCACAAGGTTGCGGTTGCTACCAGTCTCCGCCGCCTTCCCCCGCTGAATCTCCGTAAAGTCGACATCCGTCACGGTCGGTTTCATGGTCGTTGCTCCCGCTGCTCCGAAGCTGTCGCTGCAGTGCGAGGCCATTGCAGCCGACACCAGCACGATTCGTTCCCTGGACTGGGATCGCAGCCGCTTCGACATCGAATTCGGCCTGCGCAACGGCACCACCTACAACGCCTTCCTGGTGCGGGGCGAACGCACCGCCCTGATCGACACCAGCCACGCCAAGTTCCGCGATACCTGGATTCCCCTGCTCAAGGAGCAGATCGATCCAATCGAGATTGATGTGTTGATCGTGAGCCACACGGAGCCGGACCATTCCGGACTGATTGGGGATCTGATCGACCTCAACCCAAACATTGAAATCGTCGGATCGAAGGTGGCGCTGCAGTTCCTGCAGGACCAGGTGCACCGACCCTTCAAATCCCGTGCCGTGAAATCTGGGGAAGAACTGGATCTCGGCACGAACCCAGCCAGCGGCATTCAGCACCGCTTCGAATTCCTGAGCGCTCCGAACCTGCACTGGCCAGACACGATCTTTTCCTTCGATCACGGCACAGGCATCCTCTACACCTGCGACGCCTTCGGCCTGCATTACTGCTCCGACGATGTCTTCGACGCCGACCCTGGCGCCATCGCTCCCGATTTCCGCTTCTACTACGACTGCTTGATGGGTCCCAATGCCCGCAGCGTTCTGCAGGCCCTCAAGCGCATGGATGGCCTGCCGGAGATCAACACGATCGCCGTGGGTCATGGCCCCCTGCTACGCCATCACCTCAGCCACTGGGTCAGTGACTACCGCGACTGGAGTGGTCAACGCAGCAAGGGAGAAAGTTATGCAGCCGTCTGTTATCTGAGCCAGTACGGCTTCTCCGATCGGATCAGCCAAGCCATTGCCCACGGCATCGGCAAGGCGGATGCCCAGGTGCAACTGGTGGACTTGCGGGCCACCGATCCCCAGGAACTCACCGCACTCATTGGCGATGCCAAGGCTGTTGTGGTGCCGACCTGGCCATCGGAACCGGAACCTGATCTCCAGGCCTCGATCGGCACCCTGCTGGCGGCCCTGCATCCCAAGCAACTGGTGGGGGTCTACGACGCCTTCGGCGGCAACGATGAACCGATCGACGCCGTCGCCGATCAACTGCGCAGCCAGGGGCAGAAACCAGCATTCAGCCCATTAAGGATCAAACAACTGCCCCAGGGCAGCGACTATCAACGTTGTGAAGAGTCCGGCACCGACCTTGGTCAGCTGCTCACCAAGGAGAAGACAATCGCGGCGATGAAAAGCCTCGATGGCGACCTCGACAAGGCTCTTGGTCGCATCAGTGGTGGCCTCTATGTGGTCACCGCAAGCCAGGGGGACGGCGAATCGCAGCGCCGCAGCGCCATGGTGGCCAGCTGGGTGAGCCAAGCCAGCTTCACACCACCGGGGCTCACGATTGCTGTCGCCAAAGATCGTGCAATCGAAGCACTCATGCAGGTCGGCGACAGGTTCGTGCTGAATGTTCTCCGGCAGGACAACCACCAGGAGCTGATGCGGCATTTCCTCAAACGCTTCCCCCCCGGTGCCGATCGTTTCGCCGGGGTGAATGTGCTGGAAGGGACAGCCGATGGAGGCCCGGTGCTGGCCGATGCACTGGCTTTTCTTGGCTGCCGGGTGGAGCAGCGAATGGAAGGCCCCGATCACTGGATCATCTATGCCGTCGTGGAGCAAGGCAACGTGGCCGATGCCGATGCCAGCACCGCGGTGCATCACCGCAAGGTGGGCAACCACTACTGAGCTTGCAGCTGATCCAGAGCGTCAAGAAGATTCGTGAGCAAGGCATCAACGTGTTGGCTCCTCCGCCATTCACGACGATGGATCCACTGATCTGAGCAGTCGCGCCACCAGCCCTCATCAGCCGGCTGACAGAGGGCAATGCCTCGGTGATGAGGGGCCAGAAAGATGGCTGCAGCCAAGAGGTTGGTGCCGAAACCCAACACATTCAAGGGTCCACTCCCTTCACGCGACCATCCGCTCGACAGCCGCACCTCGAGGGGGGCATCTGATGAGAACAGCTCCAACGATCTTCCTTGATGCAGCGGATTCAACAGCTGCTGAACCAAGGAATAGTGAGCTTCATTTTTGGGATGGGCTTGCGCCCACAACGGTGCATCTGCGCGCACATGTCGCAAGGCGGAACGGATGGCGCGAATGAAGTACGCACTGTTCGCGATTCCTGGCGTCCGGCGCCAACCAAACGATCTGCCAAAGAGCCGCCAGCGAACATGCCATTTGGGCACTCTCAGGTAAGGCAGGCAGAGCATCACGCCCGGTTGATGCTTTCGGCTGATCGCTTCATCGTCAAGCAATGCAGAACGGAAATTCGCGCAAATGTCGAGCATGGCCTGGAGCCGCAACAGCTCAACAGGACGGTCGAAAGGCAGCAGCGGATCCTGACGAACCGAAGCAAAGACTTCAGAACAATTCACGACCTCCAGCACCTTGCTGCGTTTGCGCTGTGCTTGATCTGAATACAAGCGCGTCTCGACCCCAATCGATTCCCCCAGCTCCACCACTTCTGAAGCCTGGTACGAAAGCAGCATCCGCTGCCCTTCACGATCATCCAACCGTGGCAGCAGCAGCAGGCTGCACTTCAGGGGCTCAGACCGAATCAGCAGGCTGTCCCCAGCACTGAGCTGAAGCACTCGAGTCTGATCAGGGGGGATCTGGATGAACTGGCACTGATGTCCATCCTGGGAAGCGAGATCCCGCAACAGCGGCTGGAAGGCTTTGGTCGAATGGCTGAACTCGTCGCGATAAGGCGAGACAACGTGCAGCCGGGTTCCTCGTATTCCTCGCCAGCGCAGATAGGCCAGAGCCGAAAGGGTGGTGATCAGCTGGGAGGAGAGAACAACAACGCTCTGCGCCACAGGTCTGCTGCTCTCACTAACAACACGCCTACATTCAACTGGCTTCGAAGATGAGCGTGACCAGCACCGCAACCACGCGTCGCACGATCCAACTGCCGATCGACGATGGGGTCGTTGGTCTCCGCGGTCTGAGCCCTCAACGAAACCGCTTTGAACTGGAGTACGCCCTGGAGCGGGGAAGCACCGCCAACAGTGTGTTGTTTGAGGCCGGTGATGGTGCCCCTGCCGTGTTGGTTCACCCTCCAGGTGTGGCCTACAGCGGCGCCTTTCTTCCGGTGCTTGCCGACGCCCTACCCAGCAACGATGCGCCGCTGCTGGTGGTCGTGGGTCACGTCAATCCCAATCGCGTTGCCTTGCTGCGGGGTTTAGCGGAGGCCTATGCCGGGCTGGAACTGATCGTCTCCAACCCGGGCGCCAAGTTGATCAAGGAACTGTGGAGCCAACGCAAACCGGCCCCGCCCGGAGAAACAAGCGAACAACCACCTTTGCCCGACCTGCCGCCCCTGCGGATCATCCGCCAGGAGCAAACGCTTCCCCTCAGCCATCAGCGCAGCCTGATGCTGCTGCCCGCCCCAACCCCCCGTTGGCCTGGCGGGTTGCTGGCGTTTGAGGAAAGCCTCGGCTTGCTGATGAGCGACAAATTCTTCAGTGCCCACCTCTGCACGGACAGCTGGGCCGAAAGCAACCGCAGCAGCACAGAAGAAGAGCGCCGTCACTTCTATGACTGCCTGATGGCTCCCATGGCCAGTCAGGTTGATGCCCTGGTGGAACGGCTCGAAGAGCTGGATATCCGCACCATCGCTCCGGGCCATGGCCCCGCAATCGAAGCCAGTTGGCGCAGCCTGCTCAGTGACTACCGCCGCTGGGGAGAAGGCCAGCAGAACGCCAGCCTGACGGTGGCCCTGCTGTTCGCCAGCGCCTACGGCAACACCGCGGCCATTGCCGACGCCCTGGCCCGCGGGGTCAGCCGCACCGGCATCCGGGTGAGCAGCTTGAACTGCGAATTCACCCCGGCCGATGAACTGGTGAGCACCATCCAGCAGGCCGATGCCGTGTTGATCGGCTCACCGACCCTGGGGGGTCATGCCCCCACGCCGATTGTTTCGGCCTTGGGCACCCTGTTGGCGGAAGGAGATCGCAACAAGCCCGTGGGGGTATTCGGCAGCTTCGGCTGGAGCGGCGAGGCGGTGGATCTGCTGGAAACCAAGCTGCGGGACGGCGGCTTCAGCTTTGGCTTCGAGCCGATCCGGGTGAAGTTCAGTCCAGATGCCGCACGGGTGAAAGAGCTGGAAGAGACGGGCACCCGTTTCGCCCGTCAACTGCTGCAGAGCCAGAAGCGAGCGCAGCGGCGCAGTGCAGGAGGGTTGAGTGAAAGCCGCAGCGATCCAGCGGTACTAGCCCTGGGCCGCGTGATCGGCTCCCTCTGCGTGCTCACCACACGTAAAGCTGATCTAAGCGGCGCCATGGTGGCCAGCTGGGTGAGTCAGGCGAGCTTCAGTCCTCCCGGCATCACGGTGGCAGTCGCCAAAGACCGCGCCGTGGAAGCCTTACTGCACAAGGGCGATCGCTTCGCCTTGAACGTTTTGGCAGAAGGTCGCGAAACAGCAGCGATGAAGCAATTCCTGCAGCCGTTCGAGCCCGGTGCTGATCGCTTTGCAGGCCTTGAGCTCGACACAAGCCCCGCCGATCAGCCGTTGCTACCGGATGCCCTGGCATGGCTAGACGGGAAAGTAAGCCAGCGGATGGAATGCGGCGACCACTGGCTGATCTACGCCGAAGTGGATCACGGTGGGGTACTGGATGCGAAGGGCAGCACTGCGGTGCACCAACGCCGGAGCGGCGCCAACTACTGAGCCGGCAACCCGAACCATCGCCTAACTCATAGCGGGTATGAGTTAGGAGTAGTCTGTTGGAACGATCGCTTCTCCTCGATGGACCTCTCCAAGCCATCCACCCACACCAATCTCGAAGCCGCATTCGGCGGCGAGAGCATGGCCAACCGCAAGTACCTGTTCTTTGCGGATGTGGCCAAACAACTGGGTCACAAAGACCTGGCCAAGTTGTTTCGTGAAACCGCGGTCCAAGAAACAGAGCATGCCTTTGCGCACTTCCGCCTACTGCATCCCGAATTAGTGGTGGGCAACCCCGACCAGCTCAGCGACAACGAGAAGCAAGCGATGCTGACCCGCTGCCTGGAACTGGCGATTGAAGGCGAAACCTACGAGTACACAACGATGTATCCGGAGTTCGCCGCCCAGGCCCGTCAGGACCGGGACAGCGGAGCCGAGGCGGAATTTGCCGAGCAAAGCAGCGAATCCAAGGAGCATGCCGGCACCTTCCGGACAGCCGCTAAGAACTTCGGCCTGCTAACACCGATCGAACAACATCACGCCGAAACCTATGGCGTCGCCCTGGAAGCACTGCAAGGAAAAGGAACGGCAGGCCAAGCCGATCAACCCCTTCCAGGCAAATGGATCTGCAAGGTGTGCTCGATGATTTACGACCCCGCCGAGGGAGATCCGGATTCCGGCATCGCCGCAGGCACACCCTTTGAAGCGATTCCGGACGACTGGGAGTGTCCGATCTGCGGTGCCCGCAAAGCCAGCTTCGTCCCCTACCGGGAAGCCGAGTTGAAGGCCGCCTGACCCTTACTCCCAGGTCCGTCAGCGCATCGTCCAAGCGCGGCGGACCTTGTTGTGAGAACAAGCGAGAACTTGCACGATTCAATCAAGTTCAGAATTCTCCATGCCCTCCGATCTCATCGTTCTGACAGCAAGCAATGGCGAGAACCTCAAGCTTGCTGAACGGTTCGTGAAGGCCGCAGCAGCTCAGAACGCCACCGCCGAACTGATCGACCTCACGCAGCTCGACGTGCCCCTGTTCACACCGAGAGTCAAGGAAGCGGGTGCTGGCCCTGATCTTGTGACCCTGCACAACAAGCTCCAGCAAACTCCGCGCTGGGTGATCTGCGCACCGGAATACAACGGCTCCATTCCGCCATCGCTCACCAATGCCATTGCCTGGCTCTCGGTGACAGGAGATGACTTCCGATCCCTCTTCAACGGGCGACCAATTGCCATGGCCACCTTTTCCGGTGGTGGCGGCATGGAACTGCTCCTTTCCTTGCGCATCCAGCTGACGCACCTTGGAGCCCAGGTTGTCGGGCGACAGCTGCTTAGCAACTACGCCAAGCCACCCCAAGACGAGTCCATCACCGACCTGGTGCAACGGCTGCTGCAGATGACTCCCCTCGAGCTCTGAAGCGAACCCCTCAACCCAAATACCCCCTTTCCACGCGATCAACCTGACCGCTGTTGTCAACACTTCATCAATGCGGATGCGCCCGGCTTCCGAGCGCTTTCTCACCCAACTGGACTGGCTTAAGTCGTGGCACAGCTTTTCGCTCGGCCGCCATCAGGATCCGAACTGGATGGGCTTCGGCACCTTGCGGGTGATCAACGACGACACCATCGCTGCTGGAAAGGGTTTCGGCATGCACCACCACCTGTGGGGGCACGACTGACAGACCGTTGCAATCTCGCAAGCTGATCTCCGTTTGACCACTTGAAACGCAGCAATCCGGAAGAGATTCGGTGCAAGCGCGTAACACCAGATCTTGCGCCCTGAAATGACGGAGTCACTTTCAAACAATCCCTTGAGCGATGGGATTCATGAACGGTCATGAGACCGCGGTGCGTTACCGCGGCTTCCTTCTGATGCCTCAAACCAATCGAAGCTGGTTGGTGCGACCTGAACGCAGCCCCATGCGGCTTCTGCCGTTCCGAACACCGACCTGCTCATTGGCCGACGTCAAAGCCCTTGTGGACTGGCGTCTTTCGCAGGAAGCATCAGAAATCGGAGTGGCCTGAATTCAGGCCGCTGCCGGTGGTGGGGTGGGATCGCCCACCGGTTGAAGGGGAATGACGAGGGTGGCCCAGTGATCGGGCCGCTCAGGGCGACTACGACGGGAGCGACGGGTGCCGAACGGAACCCGAATCACATTCGTCCCTTCAATCGACAACGTATGACCACGATTGAAGGCCGACTCGAGACCGTCCGGAAGTTGAGGAAGGGCAGGTCCTTCAACGGTCCTGAGGCCAGATTTCTTGATGTTGTCCCGATCCATGGTGTCCCCCGACAGACGAATCAGTTGTCGAACAGTTTGACCGAACCCGCAAGGGCGATGAACGGAATCAAACCAATTTTTCCACTTTCAGTGAAAATTTACACGTTCTGATGCCCTCGCACCAGGTCAAACCGCCAGAGCCACCTCTTCCACAGAGGGACAGGTGCAGATCAAGTTGCGGTCACCGAAGGCGTTGTCAATCCGAGCCACAGCTGGCCAGACCTTGTTCTCCTGCTGACCCTCCATGGGGAATGCGGCCTGCTGACGGCTGTAGGGACGATCCCAGTCATCCGCTGTCACTGCAGCCAGGGTGTGCGGGGCACGCTTCAACGGGTTGTTCTGAGGGTCGATGGCGCCGTTTTCGATGGCACGAATCTCCTCACGGATCGCCACCAGGGCATCGGCGAAGCGATCCAACTCCGCCAGGCTTTCGCTCTCCGTGGGTTCAACCATCACCGTTCCAGCCACCGGCCAGCTGACGGTGGGCGCGTGGAAGCCGTAATCCATCAAACGCTTAGCGATGTCATCCACATCGATTCCTGCGTCCCTTTTCAACGGCCGCAGATCAAGGATGCATTCATGGGCCACGCGACCGGTGCTGCCCCGAAACAGCACGGGGTAATAGGGGTCAAGCCGATGGGCCAGATAGTTGGCTGACAACAGCGCCACGGCACTGGCCTGCCGCAGGGCATCCGCCCCCATCATCCGTAGATACATCCAACTGATCGGCAGGATGCTGGCGCTGCCGAGCGCTGCTGCGGAAACGGGTCCGATGGCGGCTGAGGTACCAGCTTGCAACGGATGACCCGGCAGGAAGGGCGCCAGATGCGCCGCCACACCAATCGGTCCAACGCCTGGGCCACCGCCCCCGTGGGGGATGCAGAAGGTCTTGTGCAGGTTGAGATGGCACACATCGGCACCGAACGCACCAGGACGGCAAAGCCCGACCTGCGCATTGAGGTTGGCCCCATCGAGGTACACCTGCCCACCGTGCTGATGCACAACGGAGCAGATCTCACGGATGCCGGTTTCAAAGACGCCGTGGGTGGAGGGGTAGGTGACCATCAACGCCGCCAGCTGATCGGCATGCTCAGCAGCCTTCGCAGCAAGATCCTGCTGATCGATGTTGCCCTCGTCATCGCAGGCGACAGCCACAACCTTGAGTCCGGCCATGACGGCACTGGCGGGGTTGGTGCCATGGGCGCTGGTAGGAATCAGACAGATATCGCGATGGGCCTCCCCGCGGGAGCGGTGCCAGGCGCGAATCACCAGCAGCCCCGCATATTCCCCCTGAGAACCGGCATTGGGCTGCAACGACACGGCTGCAAACCCCGTCAGAGCCGCCAACCATCGCTCCAGATCGTCGGCCATGCAGCGATAGCCCTCCGTCTGATCCACTGGAGAAAACGGATGCAATGCCGCAAAGGCAGGCCAACTCACCGGCTGCAGCTCAGCGGCGGCATTGAGCTTCATGGTGCAACTGCCCAAGGGGATCATCCCGTGCACCAGGGAAAGATCACGGCTCACCAACCGTTGGATGTAGCGCAACAGCTCCGTCTCGCTGCGGTACTGATGAAACACCGGCTGGGTCAGCCAGGGTTGGCTGCGCTGCGGCAGGAACAGGGACTCGGGCAGCGCAGCCTCAAGCTCTGGTACCTCCTGACCGCAGGCCTCCGCCAGGAGCCCCAGGAGCACTTGCAGCTCCCGTTCATCCGACAACTCATCCAGGCTGATGCCGAATCCGGTGGCGTCCGCCGGAGCGGCGCCATCTGGCAGCACCCGCAGATTGAAGCCTGCTGCTGCTGCCGCGCGGTGGACGGCCGGCGCCGCCGCACAGTGCACGGTGACGGTGTCGAAGCGGTCCGCCAAAGCCAGCGGATACCCGAGAGCCTTCAGGCCCTGCTCCAACTGACTGCGCAGCCCAACGATGCGCTGGGCGATGGCCTGAAGGCCGTCGGGGCCGTGGTGCACCGCATAGAAAGAAGCCATCACGGCGAGCAACACCTGAGCAGTGCAGATATTGCTGGTGGCTTTGTCACGGCGGATGTGCTGCTCACGGGTCTGCAGCGCCAGCCGCAGGGCCGAGCGGCCTTCTACATCCTTGGACTGCCCCACCAGACGACCCGGGATCTGGCGCTTGTAGGCCTCAACCGTGGCGAAAAAGGCGGCATGGGGGCCACCGAATCCCATCGGCACCCCCAGGCGTTGGGCACTGCCCACGGCAATGTCAGCCCCCAGGGATCCAACAGGCGCCATCAGGGTCTGGGCCAACGGATCGATGGCCACAGTGGCCAAAGCGCCAGCCGCATGGGCCGCTTCGATCACGGCAGTTGGATCCCATAGACAACCATCAGCCCCGGGCAATTGGAGCAGAACTCCGAACACGGACGCATCGATCGGCGCCGTTGCCGGGTCGATCCGCTCAAGGGTGATGCCAAGGGGTTCCGCGCGGGTCTGCAGCACGGCCCAGGTCTGCGGCAGCACATTGGCGTCCACCAAGAACCGGGTCGCCTCGGGGCGACGGCAAACCCCAAAGCTGAGGCTCATGGCCTCCGCTGCTGCGGTGGCTTCATCCAGCAGCGACGCGTTAGCGATCGGCAAACCCGTGAGCTCACTGATCAGGGTTTGAAAGTTGAGAAGGGCCTCAAGACGGCCTTGGGCGATTTCCGCCTGATACGGGGTGTATGCGGTGTACCAGGCCGGATTTTCAAAAACGTGGCGCTGAATCAGAGCCGGTGTTGCTGTGCCGTAGTAACCCAACCCAATCAAGGAGCGTCGAAGTGAATTGGACTCGCTCAGCTCCTTCAGCTGTCTGAGGGCTTCCGCCTCTCCACAGCCCTCGGGCAACGCTTCGTAAGGCGGCGCTGGGTCAAGGATGTCGTCGGGCACGACATCAGTGATCAAACCCTTCAGATCGCTGTAGCCGAGCGCGTTTAGCATCCGGCTCTGTTCCGCCGCACTCGGGCCGATATGCCGCTGCGAAAAAGGAGAAATCAACGTCTGAAGCAGCGGCTCACAGGGGAGATCGTAAGAGCCGCATCCCGCCCTTGAGGTCAGCCGGCGTTGACCTTGGCGCTGTAGGCCTCCGCGGTCATCAGGCTCTCGAGCTCAGAGGGATCCGCCGGTCGCAGCACCAGCAGCCAGCCCTCGCCATGGGGATCGTTCTGCAGTTCCTCCGGACTGGCCAGCACCGCTTCATTGCGTTGCACCACCTCACCGGCAATGGGCGCGTACATGTCTTCGACGGCCTTCACCGATTCCACCGATCCGAAGCTGGTGCCCTTCGCCAGGTTGGAGCCCACGTCCGGCAGATCGACAAACACGATGTCGCCCAGCTGATCAACGGCGAAGGCGCTAATGCCCACCCTCACCAGCTCGCCATCGGCGTTGGCGTATTCGTGGCTGTCGGCGAAGCGAAAAGAGTCGGGGAACGCGAACGCCATCGACGCACTTTCAGGTGATCCCAGTTTGCGTGAGATTGATCAGTCCTGCCGCATTCAGGTCACACAACGCACGGGACAACGCCAGGCGGATGTGGGCCCGATGGGTGCCGCCCTGCACGTACAGGTTGAAGGGTTCCCGTAGCGGCGCATCGGCCGAAAATTCACTGGTAGAGCCGTCAATGAACGTCCCCCCTGCCATCACGAGATCGGAGGCATACCCCGGCATGGATGCAGGCACCGGATCGAGGTAAGCGCCAATTGGTGATGTCGACTGGAAGGCTCGACACACGACTTTGAGGGCTTCCGGACTTCCCAGCCGAACCGCCTGAATCAAATCGCTACGCACCGCGCCCGGCATGGGATTCACAGGGAAACCAAGTCGCGCGAACACCCCCGCCACGAGATCCGCGCCGATCAATGCCTCCGACACCATCTGCGGTGCCAGGAACAGGCCCTGCAGCACCAGCCGCTGCAGGTCAAATCCAGTGCCGCCCTCACGACCGATCCCCGGCGCCGTGAGCCGGCAGCAGGCCTGCTCGACAAGATCAGCCCGTCCGGCGATGTAACCGCCAGTGGGGGCAATGGTGCCGCCGAGATTCTTGATCAAGGATCCAGCGATGAGATCCGCACCAACAGCGGTTGGCTCCTGCTCCTGCACCAACTCGCCGTAACAGTTGTCGACAAAGACAACGCAGTCGGGCTGGCGCGCATGGATGCGTTCACACAGCCTTGCGATCTGATCGACCGTGACCGAGGGCCGCCAGCTGTAACCACAACTGCGCTGGATCAGCACCATCCGACAGGACTGCTCCAAGGCCTGACTCAACGCCACCTCATCCACTGCCCCGTCGGGCTGCAGATCGATTTCGTCGTAAGCGATCCCGAACTCTGCAAGGGAGCCTTGACCCTGACCGCGGAGACCGATGACCTCTTCCAAGGTGTCGTAGGGGCGCCCAGTGATGGACAGCAAACGATCACCGGGCCTCAACACCCCAAACAACGCTGCCGCAATGGCATGGGTGCCGCTCACGAATTGCAGGCGCACTGCTGCGGCTTCGGCCCCCAGCACCCGGGCAAAGACCCGATCCACCACCTCACGCCCTTGGTCACCATGGCCGTAGCCGGTCAGCGAAGTGAAGTGCTGTGTACCCACACGCTCAGCCGATAGCGCATCCAGGACCCGTTGCAAACGCAGCTGAACGGACGCCGTCCTCGCTGCGGCAAGTTCAGCCTGATCCCTTGCCACCACTTCGATCAGATGATTTGCGATTGCACTAATCACCCGTTTCCTTGCTGAGTTCTTGCCTTCATAGGTCCTGACCGACGCGACTCTTACGAACGTGCCAAGCCTCTGCACTTCGTGAACTCCTTTAGATTTCTGTCACTAACGGCACCATCCGCTCCACGGTTTCCCTGTCTGAGCGGCTTGTCAATTTCAGGAGAATCCGATTGGTTTCCTCGCAAACAGCTGACACCCGTGAGCTTCGCCAGCGGGCAGCGGTGGTGGCACGGCGTGAGCCCCTGCCAGCTCGTCAGCGGAAGCTGAAGATGGGTACCACCAGCTTCATGCTGGTGATGCACGTGCTAGCCACCGTGGCCCTGCTCCCAAGGTTCTGGAGCTGGCAGGGCGTTGTGGCTTTCGGAGTTTTGTACTGGATGACTGTGCTGGGCGTCACGCTTGGCCTGCACCGTCTGGTCGCACACCGCAGCTTGGTGGTTCCGGTATGGGTGGAGCGCATCCTGGTGCTCATGGGCACCCTCGCCTGTCAGAGCGGTCCGATCGAGTGGGTGGGATTGCATCGCCATCACCATCGCTTCTCCGATCAACCCAATGATCACCATGACGCTGGGCGTGGGCTGTGGTGGAGCCACAGCGAATGGATGCTGCACGACATCCCTGCTTTAAGAGAGCTCGACCGTTACGCCGGCGACCTTCAATGCGATCCCTTTTATCGCTGGCTCGACCGCTGGTTCCTGCTCCTTCAAATCCCCCTGGGACTTGGGCTGTACTGGTTCGGGGAAGCTGCACAGGTGCATGGTGGAGGCCTTGGCTTGGTTCTGTGGGCCATCCCGCTGCGCCTCGTGGTGGTTTATCACGTGACCTGGCTGGTGAATTCAGCCACCCACGCTTTCGGATACCGCAACTTCGATTGCCCTGACCTCTCGCGCAATTGCTGGTGGGTGGCCTTGCTCTCGTTCGGTGAGGGTTGGCACAACAACCACCACGCCCACCCCGCAAGCGCTCGCCACGGTCTGCGCTGGTTTGAATTCGACTTCACCTGGCAACACGTGCGGCTGCTCAAGCGTCTTGGTCTGGCAAGCCGAGTCCGCACTGCTCGTTACGTCAACGAAGCCTCCTGAGGCTCTGAGACTTCTTACCAACAGGCCACGTCGTAACGTGGTCGATCGCACCCGCCTTCATCCATCGTTCCGGTCCCATGCCTAAGCGTGTAAAAGTCGTTCTGAATGAGGACCTCCTCAGCCTGGGCAAGGACGGAGACCTGGTGGAAGTTGCTCCGGGTTATGCCCGTAACTTCCTGCTCCCCTTCGGCAAAGCTGTGCCCCTCACCCCAGCGGTGATGAAGCAGGTGGAGCACCGCCGGGCCAAGGAAGCTGAACGTCAGGCAGCTCTGAAGCAGGAAGCCCTCGACTTCAAGACCGCCCTTTCCACCATCGGGCGTTTCACCGTCAAGAAGCAGACCGGGGAAGACAACGTTCTGTTCGGCACCGTGACCAACGGTGATGTGGCCGAAGCCATCGAAGCAGCCACCAAGAAGGAGATCGACCGCCGCGACATCCTGGTGCCTGAAATCCATCGCACCGGCAAGTTCACCGTCACGGTGAAGCTTCACAGCGAAGTCACCGCCGAGATCAACCTGGAAGTGGTCAGCTACTGATCCCTGATCAAACAACACTCAAACGGCTCATCCGAGCCAGAGTGTGATTCCTTTCGTAACGCCCTGCCGCCATGGTGAGCGTCCCCCTGCCAGAGAAGAATGATGGGGGACGCCGTGGTTATGGCCAGGGCCGTCGCGACGACGAGCCGAACTTCGAGGCCCTACCCGATTCCGTCCCGCCCCAGAACCTGGAGGCGGAAGAGGCAGTGTTGGGGGGCATCCTGCTTGATCCTGATGCAATCGGCCGTGTGGCTGACGTGCTGCAGCCGGAAGCCTTCTATCTGAACGCCCACCGGGAGATCTTTCGCACCGCCCTGATGCTGCACGGCCAGGGCAAGCCGACCGATCTCACCGCCATGAGCGCCTGGCTGGCCGACACCGGCGCCCTCGAAAAGGTAGGCGGCAACAACCGACTGGTGGAGCTGGTGGAGCGGGTTCCCTCCACCGCCTCGATCGAGCAGGTGGCCCGGCTGGTGATGGACAAGTTCCTACGCCGCCAGCTGATCCGCTCCGGCAACGAAGTGATTCAGCTGGGATTTGATCAGAGCCTGCCGATGGAGCAGGTGCTGGACCAAGCGGAGCAGAAAATCTTCGCCATCAGCCAAGAGAAACCCTCCAAGGGTCTGACCCCCACAGCCGAAATCCTCACCCAGACCTTTGAGGAGATCGAGAGCCGCTCACTGGGCACCTCAGTGGCAGGCATCCCGGTGAACTTCTACGACCTGGATGCGATGACCCAGGGCCTGCAACGCAGCGACCTAATCATCGTTGCCGGCCGGCCAGCCATGGGAAAAACCTCGATCGTTCTGAACCTGGCCAAGAACGTTGCCCAGCTGCACGACCTGCCGGTGTGCCTGTTCTCCCTGGAGATGAGCAAGGAGCAGCTCACCTATCGCCTGCTCTCGATGGAGGTGGGAATTGAAGCGGGCCGACTGCGCACCGGCCGACTGCAGCAGGAGGAGTGGCCCCTGCTGGGCCAGGGCATCAACAGCCTGGGACAACTGCCGATCTTCATCGACGACAAGCCCAACTCCGGGGTTTTGGAAATGCGCTCGCTCTGCCGTCGGCTGATGGCCGAACAGGGCAAGGAGCTGGGGCTGGTGATGATCGACTACCTGCAACTCATGGAAGGCTCGGGCTCGGACAACCGGGTGCAGGAGCTGTCGCGCATCACCCGGGGCCTGAAGCAGATGGCCAGGGAACTGAACGTGCCAGTGATTGCCCTCTCCCAGCTGAGCAGGGGTGTTGAGTCACGCACAAACAAGCGACCGATGCTCAGCGACCTGCGGGAATCGGGCTCGATCGAGCAGGACGCCGACTTGGTGCTGATGATCTATCGCGACGAGTATTACAACCCGGAAACCCCAGACCGAGGCATCACCGAAGTGATCGTGACCAAGCACCGCAACGGACCGGTGGGCACAGTGAAGCTGCTGTTCGAGCCCCAGTTCACCCGCTTCCGCAACTTGGCGGCCTGATCCTTCAGGGACGCTTGAAACAGCCGGCCATGGAACACAACATCAGAGCCGAAAACGCGCGACAGACATCAGCCCAACAGACCCGGTGAAGCTCCTCGATGCAATATTCGAGAGTTGCGGAGACCTGCAGGAGCTGTTTCAGCCGCTCTCTCCAGATCTTGTCGCCCTGCAACTGAGCTGCAGCCGCCTCAAAGGACGGCTGCAGGCCTGGGGGTTTGACGGATTTCGATTGAATCTGCTGAACACCAATCAAACCCTGTTCCTCAGCGGCTCGCGGCGCCATGAACCCTGCACCCTGGCCCTTCCTTTGAATCCATCAGAGGGCGAGGTTGGCTACAAGGCCCAGGGCATCACCATGCCGTGGCCGGGCCTGATGGGATACAACCGCGGCTTGATCGATTTCGATCTCAAACTTCCCGCCGGAGCCCAGTTGGCAACGGTGGTGATCAGCAAGGCGGCCTGGCTCGATCGCCATGCTCAGCAGGCTGGGCCACTGATGTTGAAACGCTGGGAAGAGAGCAATCAGCTGGAAGTTCGAACACCCCTGTGTGATGAGCTTCAACGCCAACTGATGGCACTGATCCATAGCCAAGAAGATCAAGAACAGACAGAGGATTCTGATCAGCTAATTCATGCCCTGATCCAGTGCTTTGAAGATCCAGCGGCACAGACGCTGCCCATTGCCAAACGGGAAGCGCGGCACCAGGCGGCAATCGACCTGCTGCACTGGTGTGCCCAGCATCCCAAAACACCACTGAAGATTGAGGAGATCAGCCGCGAGATTTTTCAATCACGAACATCGCTGTTCCAAGGATCCAAAGAACACTTCAAGCGCACACCCCTCGAACTGCAACGCTCGGTCCGATTGGATCGTGTGCGGCAGTTGCTGCTTAACCGCAAACAGCGCTACAACCAAGGCCTCACGGGCGTGAGCGACATTTTGGAGGCGATGGGCTTCAGCAGCCGCAGCCATTTCGCCCATCGCTACCAGCAGCACTTTCATGAGCTGCCCCACGAAACGCTCCAGCGCAGCCATCGAGCCTCCCAAAAGCTTTAAGGCCAGCAACTGCGTACTTTTCGGCCCCTCTGGTGCTGGACGAACAGCTCATAATGCGCCGAAGGATCTGAGAGTTTTCTGAGAAGGTGAAGCTGGACGAGCAGCTTTATCAAAATTGGCTGCTCCAGCTCCAAACCTGGGCAGCGAACGGGCGCCTCTTCTCAGCAGGCGTTGATGCCCTGCGGCTGAAGCCAGGCCAAGCGACGGACCAGCTGAAGCGCATCGCCAATCGGCTCGCGAAGGGTGAGACACGTGGCCTTCCCCCCATTGAGGTCTTGCCGGGCAGCGCCATGCCTGGGGCAGCCGGCGCCTATGCCAGCGGCAATAACACGATTTATCTCAACGCCAATTGGCTGGCAAGCGCGAGCCATGCTCAAGTTATTGCGGTTCTGAATGAAGAACTCGGCCACCACCTTGACGCACAACTCAATAACAACGATACAGCCGGTGATGAAGGCGAACTGTTTACATTATTGCTCACCGAAGGGACTCTAGAAAGTCTCAATTCGGATCAACTTAGAGCAATCAGATCGGAGCAAGATCAAGGATTAATCAAAACACCTGACGGCACAAAGAGGGTTGAATTTGCAACGATCAACGGAACAAATGCAGCGGAAACACTTACTGGCACAGCTGATGCCGACACAATCACCGGCGGCAATGAAGGCAAGCATGCCGCCGGTGACACGATTTATGGTCTAGGAGGCGCCGACACACTCTCGGGTGGCTCAGGCTTTGATTACATCTATGGAGGCGGAGGTGCCGACAATATTTATGCAGGATCAGTCGGCGGCTTTGGCGATGCAACGCGCAATGGCTTGTTTGGCGGCGAGGGAGATGACCTGATTCATGGCGGCAAAAAGCAAGACGTCCTGCGTGGTGATGGCAATCAGCAGGGCCTCGAAGTTCCAGACAATGCCGGTAATGATGAACTGCATGGAGGCAACGGCCATGACCTGATCACAGGTGGCTATGGCAATGATTTCCTATCCGGCGGCCAAGGGGATGACTACCTGGATGGCGGGCCTGGCTCAGACATCATCCAAGCAGGCAGAACAGGAGATGCAAAATCAGGATTTACGGATTACTACTACCAGCACGACGGCCACTCAACCATCTGGACAAGTGCGGCAGACCTATCGGGGAGCTCGACATTAATCAATGGCGAAACAATCACATTCGCCAACGGCACAGACGTCATTTATGACTTCCACCACATTGACGACCAGCTCTATCTGCCTGGCACAACTTTCAATGCTATTAACGGCGGAGATGGCCTTAACAATTTAACCCTTGGCTCCAACTACTTCATCCAAGGAACTTGGTCCATCAGCGACTCTGGAACAGCATTAACTCAATTTCAAGCCAGCAACTTCTCCGGAAGCTTTACCACTGGCGAAGAGACCACAGACAAGGACTTCCTTGTTCTATATAACGTCGATTCAGAGAACTTTTTTAATGCTGATAACACCAATTTCTTAATCCTTGATTTTGATGACACTGGGGCTAATAGCAGTTCTTCATCAGAGCCAGCCGACATGGCTGCTGATCCAAGCGAGAGCTTGCGTGAACTGCCGATCCGAATCACAGGCCCAAGTGGGGACAGCGGCGACAGCAGCATTGAATATTCCATGCAAGATGGAGACACCTCAGTCCACACATTTACCAATGGATCAACAGCCGCATCGAAGTCGACTTACTGGGCCATTGTTGGCGGAGACGATGAGAGCTTGTTAAGCATTAATGAGACAACAGGCGCCCTGAGCTTTGTTACTGCGCCAGATTTTGATAATCCAAGCGATAGCAATACAGACAACACCTACAACATCATCATTCGGGCGAGTTACTCAAACGAAACAACATCCTCATCACGCTCCACCGATTACCGCAGCGTTGACGTGATGCAGACCATCGCGATCACGATTGACAACACGCCACCCACCATTGCCATCATTGATGACGATGCCGACGACTCTCTGAGTGCTGGAGACACAGCAACCCTCACCTTCACCCTTTCAGAAGCATCCACCGATTTCGTTGAATCCGATATCCCCGTTTCCGGTGGAACCCTCTCCAACTGGAATGCTGCTTCCGCAACCTCCTACTCAGCCACATTCACTCCCACCGCCAACAGCTCCACCGATGGTGTGATCTCTGTTGCCAGTTCCAAGTTCTCCGATTCTGCAGGCAACACCAACAACGACGGTTCCGATGCCAACAATTCCATCACCTTTACGGTCGATACCGTCAGACCAACAATCGGCATCACTGAAGATGATGCCGATGATTCCTTAAGTGCTGGTGATACATCCACACTCACCTTCACCCTCTCAGAAGCATCCACCGATTTCGTTGAGACCGATACCACCGTTACCGGTGGGGCTCTTTCCAACTGGTCCGCTGTTTCCAGCACCGTCTACACCGCCACCTTCACACCAGACACCAACAGCACCACCAATGGCGTCATTCACGTCGCCAACGACAAATTCTCTGATGCTGCTGGCAACAACAACCAAGACGAAACTGACGCCAACAACACCGTCACCTTAACGGTCGATACCACCACCACGCCAACTCCAAACCCTTCGCCTTCCCCTTCTCCCTCTCCAACTCCAACTCCAACTCCAACTCCAGAGACGACGTCAGAGAAAAGCGATATCTATCTCCTCCTCGATACCTCCACATCGATGCTCCACAGCGAAGGTAGAAATCACAGCAAATTCCAATTCCTGCTTGCACTAGAAGCCTTCGCACAAGACGCTGAACGCGCTGGCTATCAGTTTCAACGCCGCAGCACAGGCAACACAATCAGCTACACACAATTACTGCAAAAGCTGGCCAAGCAATCCAGCAGCCGCGCCATCAAAGAGCTCAACAACTACACCATTGTTGACAACCCCAATGACGAAAAAGATGCCGATGATCTCGACATTCATTTGATCACTTACAACTACCACGTCGATCACAGCACCTTCACCCTCTCTCGCTCAAATCCAAGCAGCGGCATTGACACCATGCAAGCCATCCTGTCGCTCAAAATGGCAGGAGAAGACTTCGGTAATTCAATAAAAAACAACTCAAAATGGAAAGAGCTTGGCCTCCCCAAGCCCAACCGCTACGACCTCCATCAGGGCCGTTCAAATAGACCTTCCAACCTCTATGCCGGCACCGAATTGCTTGGTGCCTTGGAAGGGCTCGACTATCTCCTCACCAACAAAGCCAACGACCCCAACCGGCGCGATCAATCCACATCCATCTCCCTCGTTCTCGATGGCAGGCCAGAACGCCGCAGTTGGTGGGACACCAGAACCAACGCAGCCTCGGATTCCATCACCGGCCAGGCCATTCCGCTTCCCGAAACCCTCGGCAAAGAAGACATCACCACCTCTGGCCTCCTCTACGACACCAAGGGCAATCCATATTTCTTCCAAAACAACCAAGGCCAATGGCAGTGGAAACAAATGCAAAAAGACCTCAATGCAGCCCTCGATCAGCTCGCTGATCTCTCCACAGATCCCAACAAGATTCAGGTCAACACCTACGGCCTGAACAGCACCGGCAGCACCTCCCTCAACGCCACCTATCAAGACCTCTTCTCCAACCAAAGCTTCGATAACTCCTCCAGCAGCTGGACCTATTCCCACCAAATCATCCAATCCCTACAAGACCTCAACCTCTGAGCCAAGACAGGCACTTCTGCAGAACCGGATAATGAAGCCATGAGCTTCAGCGCCGCCCCCACCGAATCCTTCGACGTGATCGTGGTCGGCGGCGGCCATGCCGGTTGTGAAGCGGCCATCACCGCCGCCAGGCTTGGCCTGAACACCGCGCTGTTCAGCCTCAATCTCGATCGCATCGCCTGGCAGCCCTGCAACCCGGCCGTCGGTGGCCCCGCCAAAAGCCAGCTCGTCCATGAAGTGGATGCCCTCGGTGGGGTGATCGGTCGCCTGGCCGATGCCACCGCCATCCAGAAGCGCATCCTCAACGCCAGCCGCGGCCCGGCGGTGTGGGCCCTGCGCGCTCAAACCGACAAGCGCCTCTATTCCCGCCAGATGCTGCAACTGCTGCAGCACACCCCCAACCTCGCCCTGCGCGAAGCGATGGTGACCGGCCTGGAAACCAGCGGTGAAGGCGATCAGCAACGCATCAGCGGCATCCGCACCTATTTCGGCAGCGTCTATGGCGCTGAGGCGGTGATCCTCACCGCCGGCACTTTCCTGGGCGGCCGCATCTGGGTGGGCCATCAATCCATGGCCGCCGGCCGCGCCGGTGAACAGGCCGCCGAAGGCCTCACCGAGGCTCTCCAGCAACTTGGCTTCCACACCGACAGGCTGAAAACGGGCACCCCCGCCCGGGTGGACCGGCGCAGCATCGCCCTCGATCAACTGGAGGAGCAGCCCAGCGATGCGGCCGATCGCTTCTTCTCCTTTGACCCGGCCGCCTGGGTGAGCGGTGAGCAGATGAGCTGCCACATCACCCGCACCACGGCAAAAACCCATCAGCTGATTCGCGACAACCTGCACCTCACCGCCATCTACGGCGGCGTGATCGACAGCAAAGGCCCGCGCTACTGCCCCTCGATCGAAGACAAGATCGTTCGCTTCGCGGACAAGGACAGCCACCAGATCTTCCTCGAACCAGAGGGTCGCGACACCCCGGAGATCTATGTGCAGGGCTTCTCCACCGGCCTGCCGGAACCGATCCAGCTGCAACTGCTGCGCAGCCTGCCGGGCCTGGAGCAAGCCGTGATGCTGCGGCCGGCCTATTCGGTTGATTACGACTATCTGCCCGCCACCCAGCTCAAGCCATCCCTGGAAACCAAGCGGGTGCGTGGCCTGTTCAGCGCCGGCCAGCTCAATGGCACCACGGGCTATGAAGAAGCCGCCGCCCAGGGCCTGGTGGCCGGCGTCAACGCAGCCCGGCTAATCGGCAACCAGGAGCCGGTGCACTTCCCCCGTGAGGGCAGCTACATCGGCACGATGATCGACGATCTGGTGAGCAAAGACCTGCGCGAGCCCTACCGGGTGCTCACCAGCCGCAGCGAATACCGCCTGATCCTGCGGGGTGACAACGCCGACCGCCGCCTGACGCCACTGGGCCGTGAGCTTGGCCTGATCGACGATCGCCGCTGGCAGCTTTTCGAAGACAAGCTCCAGGCGATGGAGGACGAAAAGCAGCGGCTGGAAACTGTGCGCCTCAAGGTGAGTGATCCAGTGGCCCCGGCGGTGGAGCAGGAAACGGGCGCAGCCATCAAAGGCTCGATCACCCTGGCCGACCTGCTGCGCCGACCCGGCATGCACGCCGCGGATCTGGTGCGCCATGGCCTGGCCGATGCCGACCTGCCCCTGCCGGTGCGGGAAGGAGCTGAGATCGACATCAAATACAGCGGCTACCTGCAACGGCAACAACAACAGATCGATCAGGTAAAACGCCAGAGCCAGCGCAAGCTGCCTGCCGATCTGAACTACGCCGGCATCGGCACCCTCTCCAACGAAGCCCGCGAAAAGCTCGCTGCGATTCAACCGAGCACCCTTGGTCAGGCCAGCCGGATCCCCGGCGTCAGCAAGGCCGACATCACAGCCCTACTGATGTGGCTGGAACTGCAGAAAAGGGAACACCAACCCCTCGCCCCCACCGCAGAAGCTCGATAGCGTTGGCGTCCTGAAACGTCTGCGGTGTCAGCACGGGTTCCCACCTCACGCGCCTACTGGAACCTGCGAGCCGAGCAGGTGATGGACCAGGTGTTTGACCATGAGACGGTCACCGCCCCGAGCCAGCCACACCTCGTGCCGGTTGATGTGGATGTGCACGAACCAACGGCAGCAGCACCCGAGCGCCGCTCCCCTACCCCCTGGCTGCTTCCGCTGATAAGTGGCGTCGCCGTTGCCGGGGTGATCTGCAGCGCCTGGCTGGTAAGCAGCCTGCAGCGCTCCCGCCTGGACCTGGAACGGCAGCAAAGCGTCGCCATGATCGAGCGGCTGCGCGACCAACTCGCTGCGCAGGAGACCCGCCCAGAACCAACGGTCACGCCCGAGGAGGCTTCAGAAGCGGTCTTGAGCCTGGAACCGCTGACCCTGCCGATCAAACAGCCGTTGACGGCCGTTCCCCAAAGCAGCGATCAAGCCCCGGCTCCGATCGAGCCCACCCCCCAACTCACAGGCGTGGTGCAGGGCCCGGGTGGAACCAGTTCCGCCATTTTTCAGCTGGGACAGGGATCGGTGTCCGCCGGCATCGGTGATGCCATCGGCAGCAGCGGTTGGGTTCTCAACAACGTCACCGATAGCGGTGCTGTGATCAGCCGCAACGGCCAGAGCCAAACCCTTTCGGTGGGAGGACTCTTCTGAACCCCACCCAGCGACTTCACCCATCACCGCACCAGCTCTGGCAAGCCCCCACCGACGCCGTGCTCTCGGCGGAGGGACCGCGACAACTACCAGGACCCTGGCGGCTGATGCTGCTGGGTGATGGCAGCCCAACCCGCCACCTGCGACTCCTAACCGGTTCACCAGTCGCCGTGGATTTGATCGCCATGGAGGCCGACCAGAGCGACCACCCCGGGGCACCGGAGGAAGTGAAGGAACTGATGGCACCCTTGCTGCGCCGTCAGGTCTGGCTGACCTGCGGCGGCACACCCCTGGCCTGGGCGGAAAGCTGGTGGAACCAAGCTGAAGCGGATTGGCACCTGCGGGACCGAAATCAACCGATCTGGAAAAGCCTGACGGAAGGACGCTCTGAGCTGTTCCGGGAGGTGGACGGCTTGGCCCTGGTGGAGGGAGATTGGCTCGACCAGACCTTTGGCTATCGCGGCCCGTATTGGAGCCGCCACTACCGCTTCTTCCGCCAAGGCAAGGCCCTCACCGTGATTCGCGAAGTGTTCAGCCCCCAGCTCGAAACCTGGCTCGGGCCCACGCTGCGCCAAGAGTTTCAACAAAGTTCATGAACAAACCCTCGAGTTTGTTGGGATTTGCTCTTGACAACTTGCCAAGAGTTGTGCTCTCAGGAAGATGTAGGCACTTCGGTTCACCGTGTCATGGCTGCCACCACCTCTTGGCTCAGCCTCACCGACCTCGGTCGGATCTACGGCATTTCAGCCATTCACTGCGGCAAGACCCTCGAGCATCAAGGCTGGCGTGACCGTCGGGGTCGCCCCACCCAGAGCGCACTCGACGCCAATGCCGCCATGCAGACAGGGCCCCACGGCCAAGGGCGAAGCGTGCTCTGGAACCGCGAAGTCTGCAGCCATCTGCTGGAACAAAAGGGGTACGAGCCCATGAGCCGCAGCCTCCAAATCGAGCAGTGGACCCAACTGCTGGAGGCCCTCCAGGTTGGATCGCCGTCAATCACCGCCACAGCCGACCAAATGGCGGAAGAAATGCCCGGGGAACTGCTCGACGACGTAAACCACCAGCTCGCCGAACGAGGCTGCCGCTATCGGGTCAACCCACGTTCGCTTCACGCCAGCCGTTAATCGGCCCGGCGGCGACTGGAACGCGGCAGAGCCCGTCTTGCGGAAGTCGGATTCGGAGCCTCTTTTGGCTCCTGACGGGGGGTCGTTTGCGCCGACCGTGACCAGCGCTGAACTCGAAAGTTGTCATCCTCCGGCCAATCCTGCTGATCTGATTTGAACTCCTGAGCCAAAGGCGGCGTTGACGTTGGCACTGGTGCCGGCACAGAACGGCGGCTCCGGCGTGAAATCGCATCGAGGGGGCGCCGGGCTGATCGCATGGAACGCCCGGGCTCCGGGCGGCCCCGCCCGGACTCTTGCCAAGGCTCCTGCCAGTCGTCGTCCTCTTCCAGCAGCCACTCGACTTTTTCACCGACCCAGCGGCCCACTGAATCGAGGTCCAAACCGGAACGCCGCTGCCCGGGTCGTTGTCCAGGCCGCCGGCCGGAGACACCATCGACGAGCTGACGTCCGGTTTCCAAAAATTGGTCAAGACGGCGATCCCGCTGATCACGGAACCGGTCCAACCGATCGAAGCGCTCCTCCATCCCCTGACGTTACCGACGGCGGCGGCGCAACCACTGTTCCCGCCGCAATCCCAACAACACAATCACCACACCACCGCATTCAAGGGACAGCCAGAACACCTCCATCTAGCCCTCCGCCTCCACATAACTGAGCACACAGCTGGCATCCCAGCGGCCGTGAAAGTGCTCGACGCAACAGGCGCGGCAGGCGGCATTGCGCGTGCGTCTCCGGCAAGGAGTGCGACGCCCGCAGCGGGGACAGACCGCCAGCCAGCGGGGCGGCCGGGGCGGCACCGGATAGCTGTGGCGAATGCTCACCTGAAAGCGACTCTGGGCCGCATTGATCGCTGCCATCCGAGCTCGGAACAGCGGTCCATGGCTTTCCCGGCGGCGCTGCACCAGATCGACCCAGGCGTGGATCATCTCGTGACAAAGCGTGCTTTCCGTAGCGGTCTGCGGCAGCGGTTCCAAGACGGGACGCGACAGAACGATCTCGCTGCCGCGTCCCTCGCCCACCCCTGGGCCACGCCGATAAAACCCCGCGGTGCGGCTCATCCGCCCATCACTCCAACGCACAGCCGTCAGCGGCTGCCCAGCATCCACCAGAACACCTCCGAAATGCTCCCGGTTGAGGCGGTGAAACAACGGCAGCAGGGGCTGCAAAGGCACAGAGCAGGGGGGAGGGGATCCGAATCAGCGCCATCTTGCCGTGGTCAGTCAGACTCGGCCCTGCTTTGACAGCTGGTGATGGAACTAGGACTGGTGCGTGACATCGGCAGCAAAGCTTTGCTGGCGGGAGGAGTCACCCTGCTGGGGTACTGGATCTACAACGCCGTCAAGTTGGTGCTTGACGCCCGCGGGATCAACCCCCTGATCAAGCAGTTCTTCACGCAGGTTGCTGCCGGCCGCATCGATGCCGCCTACCTGCTCACCACCAAGGCCTATCGGCAGCACGTGAGCCGCCAGCAGTTCATCCGCTTCCTGGCCGACCTCAAGCTGAACAAGTTCCGCAATCTCAAGTCCGGACGCCCCCGCGTGCAGGAAGGCAACTTGCTCCTCACCGTGAAATTGAAGTCCGAGGGTGACGAGGAGCTGCCCCTCGACTTCACCTTCACCAAGGTGGAGGACAACTGGCGCATTGCCCGCATCAACCGGGTCAATGCCTGATCCGCACGAGCGGGCCGCGGAACTGCGGCAACTGCTCAACCGTGCTGGCCACGCCTACTACGTTCTCGATGCTCCGGTGATGGAGGACGCGGTCTACGACCGCCTCTATCGCGAGCTTCTCGAGCTGGAAGAGAGCCATCTTGATCTGCAACGTCCCGATAGCCCCACCCAGCGGGTGGGTGTGGCTCCAGCGGAAGGGTTCAGCAGCGTTGAACACCGTGTGGGGCTGCTCAGCCTCGACAATGCCTTCAACCGCGACGACCTACAGGCCTGGCATGAGCGGCTGCTCAAGGTGCTGGACCGACCCAACGACACCCAGCTGCCCCTGGTGGGGGAACTGAAAATTGATGGCAACGCCCTCGCCCTGAGCTACCGCCATGGGGTGCTGGAGCGTGCCGCCACCCGTGGCGACGGCAGCCGCGGGGAAGAGATCACCGCCAACGTGCGCACGATCAGCTCGATTCCCCTTCGCCTGCAGATCGACAATCCACCGGAATGGGTGGAGGTGAGAGGGGAGGCCTTCATCCCCGATGCCACCTTCGCGGCGATCAATGCCGAACGCGAACAACGGGGCGAAGCCCTGTTCGCCAATCCCCGCAACGCCTGCGCCGGAACCCTGCGCCAACTGGACCCAAAAGTGGTGGCCGCCCGCCGGCTCGACTTCTTCGCCTACACCCTGCATCTGCCGGGTGACGCCCAACCCCCCAGCCAATGGGCTGCTCTGGAGTGGCTCAACACGGCTGGTTTCCGCGTGAACCCGAACCGGGAGCTCTGTGCCGATCTGGCCGCCATCCAACGCTTCTGCGACCACTGGGAACAGGGTCGCCATGACCTCCCCTATGCCACCGACGGCGTGGTGGTGAAACTGAACGACCTGCTGCTGCAGGACGAAGCCGGCTTCACCCAGAAGGCACCGCGCTGGGCAATCGCCCTCAAATACCCCGCCGAAGAAGCCCCCACCCGTCTGCTGCGCGTTGGCGCTCAGGTGGGCCGCACCGGTGCCATCACCCCCGTCGCCGAATTCGAAGCGGTGGCTTTGGCGGGCACCAGCGTCAGCCGCGCGACCCTCCACAACGCCGATCGGATTGCTGAACTGGATCTACATCTGGGCGACACCATCGTGGTGCGCAAAGCCGGAGAGATCATTCCCGAAGTGGTGCGGGTGCTGCCGGAGCTCAGGCCCAGCGACGCCACTCCGGTACAACTGCCGCAGCACTGCCCCGAATGTGGCTCCAGCCTGGTGCGGGAGGGCGATGAAGCCGCCACCCGCTGTGTGAACAGCAGCTGCCCGGCGATCCTGCGGGGTGGTCTGCGGCACTGGGTGAGCAAGGGCGCCCTGGATGTGGATGGCCTCGGCAGCAAGTTGATCGAACAACTGGTGGACCGCGGCCTAGTGCGCTCTCTCGCCGATCTCTACCGGCTGGATGCCGCCCGGCTCGCCAGCCTGGATCGGATGGGGGACAAATCAGCCAGCAACCTGGTGGCCGCCCTGGAGTCCTCCAAACAGCAGGCCTGGCACCGCCAGCTCTACGGCCTGGGAATACGTCACATCGGTGAGGTCAACGCCAAAGCTCTCGCCGCTGACTTCTTCAGCATCGACAGCCTCGCAGCAGCCGCTCTGGATGCCCCGGAGCGGATCGCCGAACTGCACGGCATCGGCTCGGAAATCAGCGCCAGCCTCGGCCAATGGCTGCGCACGCCCGCTAACCAACAGCTGCTGCAGGACTTGCGCAGCGTCGGCCTCTCCCTGGAAGCAAGTGCCTCTGAGCAGGAAGCCGCGAGCCAAGCCGGAGCTGACGCCGACGGCGTGCTGCAGGGCAAGACCCTGGTTCTCACAGGAACACTCCCCAGCCTGAGCCGCAGCGACGCCAAAGCGCTAATCGAAGCGGCCGGCGGCAAGGTGAGCGGCAGCGTCAGCAAAAAGACCAACTATGTGGTGGCGGGAGAAGCCGCCGGCAGCAAACTGACCAAAGCCGAGAGCCTCGGGGTGGCGGTTCTCAGCGAAGACGACCTCACCGCCATGCTGCTGCCATGAACCAATCCCCCCCTGCGCTTCATCGCTGGATCAAGACCGACTGCGGACGGGCCAAGTTGGCTGACCTGCAGCAGCGCACCGGCACAATCGCCCGCATGCGACTGGCCTGGTTCATCCTGATCGCTGCCCTGAGGGACTGGCGACTCGCCGATCCCGATCAGAGCGACGTCTCCACATCCTGAAGGGCCCGGCGGGCCGCCCGGCTCACCAGCCAGACCACCGCCAGCGTGGCGAGCACGCCAACCACCCGCAGCGTCCAGGTGCCGGCATCGGCCTCACCCCCAAGCACCTCACCGAAACGGGCCACATCGCCGGCCAGCGCCCCCAACCCGCAAAACAAAATGGTGCCAGGAAGGATGCCGATCAAGCCGATGCTGTAGTCCCGCAGGCTCACCTCACTGAGGCCGTAGGCCAGGTTGAGCAAAGAGAACGGAAAGGCAGGGGAGAGACGCGTCAGCAACACCAACTTCAGCCCCTCCTTGCTGACGGCCCGCTCCACCGCCTGCAGCTTGGGGAGTTGCTCCAAGCGGCGCTGGGCCCAGTCGCGCAGCACCGAACGCCCCAGCAAAAACACCACCACCGCCCCCAGGCAGGCCCCAACGAATACCAGGCCACTGCCAAGCCAGGTGCCATAGAGCACTCCGGCCAGCATCGAGGCCCACACCCCCGGCAACAGCAAGGTCACCCAGAGGGCATAGAGGGGGATGAACACCAGCGCACCGGCTGGGGAGCGCAGCAGCTCCAACGCCTCCGGAAGCCAGTGCTGAACCAAGGAGATCAAGCGAACTCACCAACACATGGCGTGGAGCATTGCACTCAACTGGAAGCTGACGTGTAAAAACGCAGTGCAAACAACCAGAAGGCACGCGCCGCTGCAAAGAACAGCACCGCCAGAGCCAACCCCGCCAGCAGCATTGGTATCGCAGCTTCCCCGAGCAACACCTGGGCGGGAACCGTGGTGAGAAACGCCACGGGCAGCACCACAGTGAACAGCAGACGCAAGGCCGGCGGGTAGGCGTTGAGGGGATAACGACCGGAAGCCAGCAAAGCCCGCAACACCTCGGTGGCATTCCAGGTTTTGACGAACCAGATGCTGGTAGCTGCGATCAGAAACCAGAGCGAATAAAGGATCAAGCCACCGGCCAGCAGCATCACCAGCACGGTGAGCAGTGAGGACAAGGTGAGCACTACTCCGGCCTGATGGCTGCCCCAGGCCAGCAGCCCAAGCCCCAGGCCAATTTCTGGCAACCCAGCCGGAGACAGGGTGCGGAGCGACAACCAGAACTGGCTGTCAATTGGCTTGAGCAGCACGAAATCCAGGGTGCCCTCCCGCACATGGGTGACGATCGCCCCAAGATTCGGGCGCAGCCAGGTGGTGGCCATGCCATCGAACACGGTGTAAAGCCCCTGCACCATCAGGGCCTGGGCCCAACTCCAACCCCCCAACGTCTGATTGGGGCCATAGAACAGCGAAAGCAAAAATAGGCTGCCGCTGAGGCTCATCGCCACCGCCAGCAACTCGATCAACACGTTGGCCTGGTATTCCAACTGCACCGCCACGGCGGTGCTCCAGAAGCGACGCAACGTCCGCCAGTACCGCCCCATCAGGCCCCCATGGCGCTGTAGCGCCGCACGCCGGCACGCCAGAGCAGCAGCACCAACGGCAGCAACAGAGCAACCCAGACCAGTTGCGCGCCAAAGCCCGCCATCAGATCCACCGGCTGGCCCGCCAGCACCCGAGCTGGAAAGTCGATCAGGTAAGGGAAGGGCGTCCACTGGGCGACAGCCCGCACCGCCGGCGGGAACGCCGTGAGGGGTGCCAACAAACCAGAAAGAAACACGAAGGGAATGAACTGAAGCCGCTCCAGGGCGCTGGCCTTCTCACTCCAGAAGCACAGGGCCGCGATCAAGCTCTGGAACAGGAAGGCGATGGCAAAGGCCATCCAGGTGGCCAGCCAGGCCAGCAGAAAGCCGCCCAAGGAGGGCAGCCAGAAGGCCTGGGGCTGCACAGCAAAAAACACCACAGCAATCAAGGCTGCGAAGGGCAGGCGGGTGAGCTGCTCACCCAGATGGGCCGCCACATAACGCCAGAGCGGGTGGAGCGGCTGCAGCAGATAGGGCGACAGCCGACCCAACAGGGCGTCCTCCTCGAAGGCATAGACGACCCAAACCACCGAGAACTGGCGCACCAGATAAGCGCTGAGGAAATAGCGATCCAGGGCCACACCATCGAGCCCCAAGCCTGAGCGGGCTTCGCTGCCACTCCAGACGCTGAGCATGATGAAGGGCAGCACACCGGAGAGCGCCCAGAGGGCGATCTCGGCGCGGTACTCGAGCATGTGGGCGTACTGGGACCCCAGCAGCACCCGGATGATCCTGCGGTTCAACCCGAAGATCCGCATCAGACGCGCCCCTGCCGGAACAACCCACCGATCAGTTCTTCGATGGGCGGATCGGTCACGTCCAGATCACGCACGGGGAAGCGGTCCAGCAGCTGCGCCACAACCGCGGTGAGCTGGTCGCGGGGCACCAGCAGCCGCACGTCACAGCCCTCCAGCTGCTCAAGACGTCCCAGCCCAGCCAGTGCTCCCGGCTCAACCGGCGACTCCAATTTCAGCCGCACCTCCCGCTCCGGCGCCAGCTGATCGGCCAAAGCTTCCAAGGGGCCGTCGTGGAACAACCGCCCCTGGTGGATCAGCAGCACCCGGGGACAGAGCGCCGTGATGTCGGCCATGTAGTGGCTGGTGAGCAACACGGTTGCCCCCGTGCGGCGGTTGTAGTCCGCCAGGAACTGACGCACCCGGGCCTGGGCATTCACATCCAGCCCAAGAGTTGGTTCATCGAGGAACAGCACCTCCGGCTCGTGCAGCAAGGCCGCCAGCAGTTCAGCCTTCATCCGCTGGCCCAGGGAGAGCTTGCGCACCGGGCGAGTGAGCTCCTCCCCCAGCTCCAGCAGATCGGCCAGCGCGCTGATCCGCCGCTGGGCCACAGCATCGGGGATGCCGTAGACCGCTGCATTCACCCGCAAGGAATCCATCGGCGGCAGGTCCCAGAGCAGCTGCTGCTTCTGCCCCATCACCAAGGTGATCCGGCGCAAAAACTCTGCCTGGCGTCGCTGCGGCCTGTGCCCTGCCACCTGCACATCCCCAGCGCTGGGGTGGATCAACCCGCAGAGCATCTTCAAGGTGGTGGTTTTGCCGGCGCCATTGGCGCCGAGAAAGCCCACCATCTCGCCGGGCTCAATCGCAAAGGACACGTCCTGCACCGCCGTCACATCCCGCGTGCGGCGCCGGATGAAATGGCGCAGGGTGCCGGCCAAACCGGGCTGCTTCTCGGCAACCCGGTAGGTCTTGCTCAGCCCCTGAACCTGAATCACCGGATCAGCTCAGGTCGGCCAAGCGCTTACGGGCCAAATCCGCCTGGGCCTGCTTCTCATCCAAGTTGGCCTGACACTCAGCCACCACCTCCGGCGGTGCCTTATCAGCGAAGTTGGGATTCCCTAAACGGCCGGCCAGGCCCTTGATCTCCTTCTCCGCCTTGGCGATGTCTTTCTCGAGGCGACTCTTCAGCGCATCAAGGTCTACCAAACCTTCGATCGGCAGCAACACCTGCAGCTCACCGCTCACCCCAGCCAAGGCCTTGGCCACCGGAGCGGCATCGGCCTCTGTTGGTGTCATCACCGCGACCGACTCCGCCCGGGTCAGCGCCGTGATGTCGGCCGTGCCTTGGCTGAGCACAGCCGCCAGCTCGCTGCGGCCGGTAACGAAGCGCACCGGCACCGACTGGGAGGGCTTGAGACCTGCCACAGCGCGAAGGTTGCGCACCACACGGATGGCACCGATCAGCTCAGCGAAAGAGGCTTCCAAGGCATCATCCAAAGCGCTTTGATCCAACACCGGCCAGGGCTGCAGGGCCAGGAAGCTGGTCTCCGGCTCGCCGGTGACGCTGTGCCAGAGCTCCTCGGTGAGGTGGGGCATCAGCGGATGCAGCATCAGGTGCATCTGGCTGATCACCTTGGCCAGCACCTGCTTGGCTACCCGCTGATCAGCGAGGGCTTCGGCTGATGGATTCTCACCGGGGTTGAGCCGGCGCTTGCTCAGCTCCAGATACCAATCGCAAACGTCGTTCCAAGCGAACTCGTAGAGCCCCTTGGCCGCTTCACCGAGGCCATAGTTGCTGTAGCGCTCAGCCGTTTCCCGATTCACCCGGGCCAAACGCGAGAGGATCCAGCGATCCGCCAGCTGCAGCGCAGCGGGGTCGGGATCCCCAAGCTGGGCGGGGGTTTTGCCGCCCAGGTTCATCAGCGCGAACCGAGTGGCGTTCCACAGCTTGTTGGCGAAGTTGCGGGAAGCCTCCACCGTGGCGGAGGTGTCCTTCTTGCGGTCGTAATCGAGGCGGATGTCCTGACCGGCACCAGCCACTTCCCGCACCAGGGCGAATCGGAGGGCATCGGTGCCGTAACGGTCGATCAGCAGCAGCGGATCGATGCCGTTGCCGGCGCTCTTGCTCATCTTCCGGTTCTGCTCGTCCCGCACCAGGCCGTGGATATAGACGTCCTGAAAGGGCATCTCGCCGGTGAAGGCGCCGGCCATCATCGTCATCCGAGCCACCCAGAAAAAGATGATGTCGAAGCCCGTCACCAGGGTGCTGGTGGGGTACCAGCGCTGGAGATCGGCGCTGCTCGCATCGGGCCAGCCCAAGGTGGAAAAGGGCCACAGGCCGCTGGAGAACCAGGTATCGAGCACGTCTTCGTCCTGCTCAATCTCCGCCGCCGCGCCGTACTCAGCCTTGGCCTTCTCCAGGGCTTCGGCTTCGTTGCGGGCCACCACGTAGGGCGTGGTGTCGGTGTACTTGCCGCCGCTCTCACTGATCACGAACCAGGCGGGGATGCGATGCCCCCACCAAAGCTGTCGGCTGATGCACCAGTCGCGGATGTCGGTCAGCCAGTCGCGGTAGACCTTCTCCCAACGCTCAGGGATGAAGCGGGGATCCTGCTTCTCCAGCGCTTCGCGGCAGCGGGCCGCTAGGGGCTCGGTTTTCACAAACCACTGGGTGGACAGCAGCGGCTCCACCGGCACTTTGCCGCGGTCGGAATAGGGAACGCTGTGGCGGTAGTCCTCCACCTTCACCAGCAGCCCCAGCTCCTCCAAGCCGGCCACCACGGCCTTACGAGCCTCGAAGCGATCGAGCCCCTCGAACTGGCCAGCCTCTTTGTTCATCGTGCCGTTCTTGCGCATCACCGTGATCTGGGGCAGACCGTGGCGCTGACCGATGGCGAAATCGTTGGGATCGTGGGCCGGCGTCACCTTGACGCAGCCGGTGCCGAAGTCTTTCTCCACGTGGTCGTCGGCCACGATCGGAATCTCGCGATCCACAAACGGCAGCTTGAGGGTTTGACCCACCAGATGGGCGTAGCGCTCGTCGGTGGGATTCACCGCCACCGCCGTGTCGCCCAACATCGTTTCGGGCCGGGTGGTGGCCACCTCCAGATGGCCTTCACCGCTGCTGAGGGGATAACGGAAATGCCAGAGGTGACCGTCCACCTCCTTCATTTCCACCTCCAGATCGCTCACCGCCGAGCCCGAGGCGGGGCACCAATTCACCAGATATTCACCGCGGTAGATCAGCCCCTGCTCATGCAGCCGCACGAAGGCCTCCTTCACAGCCTCACTAAGGCCCTCATCGAGGGTGAAGCGCTGGCGCTTCCAATCAACGGAATAGCCCAGACGGCGCAGCTGGCCCACGATCCGGCCACCGCTTTCGGCCTTCCACTGCCAGGCCCGCTCCAGGAAAGCGTCACGGCCGAGATCGTGGCGGGTCTTGCCCTCCTCCTTCAGCTGCTTCTCCAGGATCGTTTGCACCGCGATCGAGGCGTGGTCGGTGCCGGGCAAACACAACACGTTCTTTCCAGCCAAACGCTGGTAGCGAACGATCGTGTCGATCAAGGCCGTGTTGAAGGCATGGCCCATGTGCAAGCTGCCGGTCACGTTCGGTGGCGGGATCACCACCGAGAACGGTTCACCTGGCGCCTTCGGGTCGGGGTGGAAGGCTCCCTGGTCGTCCCAGGCCTGTTGCCATCGGGCCTCCGTGCCAACCGGGTCGTAGGTCTTGGCCAGTTCGGGCACGGAATGCTCAGCGTTTCAGCAGGACATGCTCGCAAAGCCCTGCCCACACCGGCCAACGTCCCTAACATCGGCCCACTGAAGCGTTGGCATGGGGCTAATCCGGATCCAGCATCTGGCCCTGGGCATTGCACTAACGGCCCTTACAACAGGTTGCAGCAGTTGGCACCCACCGGTTGTGATCAAGGTGGTTCGCACGATCAATAACTCAGAAACGATCTCCAGCAAGGACTACGAACAGCTGCGGGAGGTCACTGAAGACGCCATTGATCACATCAGAAGTGTGGATCCCACCATCCGCCCTCAACTAACCCTGTCCTCCCAGAAAAATTTTGTTGATGAGATTGAAGATCAAACCCGTAGCGGCTTTGGCCCGGATCTGCTGATCACCGATAGCGACACAGCTCTCGAGTTGTACAAGCGCAAGTTGGTCGATCCGATTGTCATCTCTCGTGAAGATCGTGCTGACACACCGAGCTATCTGTTCGACCTCGTCACAGCCAAGGACGGGCAACTGGTGGGCCGTCCGGTGAATCAGTTTGTGCAGTTGGCCTGCTTCAACAAGGAGCGATTGCCCTCTCCGCCCCAGACCCTTGAGCAGATGGAACAAGCCAGCGAAGAAAACAACTTCGGCATGGCACTGCAGCTGAAGGATCTGTTCTGGAGTGCTGAATCATTTGACGCTGGCGAAGCCATGGAAGCCGCACTCGCGAAGCTCCCTCCAGATGCTGAACGCCAGGCCAACGTGACGGCTTGGTTGCACTGGCTGGAAAACGCGAGCTATCAGCAAAACATTCGTTTTCTGAACGATCAGCGCACCCTCCGCGACGCCTTGGTGGCTGGAGAGCTGGATTGGATCACCTGCTGGAGCAGCAGCCTGCGGGAATTGAGAGAGCAAATGAAAGACAAACTTGCGCTCGCTCCTCTCCCCAAAGGACCTTCAACAAAGCTCAAAGCCGCCACCAAACTGCAGGTGTGGGCGCTTGGACGCAACTCCAGCCCAACGCAGCGAGAGAAAGCATTAGTGATGATCGATTTCATCACCAAACCCTGGGCGCAAAAAACTTATGCACTCGCAGGGCGCAATTCATTGCCCGTGAACCGCAAAGCCGCGAAGATCGTTGCCGCCAAAATCCCCGGCGGCACAGAAGCCTTGGTGATGTATGC
Source organism: Synechococcus sp. MU1611 (assembly GCF_020514255.1). Lineage (NCBI taxonomy): Bacteria > Bacillati > Cyanobacteriota > Cyanophyceae > Synechococcales > Synechococcaceae > Synechococcus > Synechococcus sp. MU1611. The sequence continues at coordinate 214,477 of NZ_VTLC01000002.1, forward strand.
ACAGGAGTCCCTGAAGGCAAACGCCGCCAAAGGGCAATCCAAAGCGCGCGTATTTCGCGATCCAGAGCGTTATGAAACCATCTCAGATGCTCTGCTCGACACCATCTACGACGTCAGTTCCCCAGAGGAATCCAGTCAAAAAATCCTGAAAAGTTTGCGGGAGAGCGATTCATGATCACCGAAATCACCTCTGAAACCACGACCTGGCTGGGCTATCTGCAGCGGGGTTCCGTACTTCTCCAGGTGGGATTGTTCGTCGCCGCCATCACCAGCGAATCACGGGTGAAGCGAAAACTCAGGAGTCCCCTGATCGCCAGCCTGATCCATCTCCTGGTCCCGGCGGCACTGTTTCTAATCGCCACCACTTTGACCCTCGTTGGAGTCACAGCGGGCTACCTGCAGTATCTGGCGCTGCTCTGGCTGATCTGGCGCTGCGTGGAACCCACCAAGCAACTCATTCTCAGCCGCTTTCCAAAAGTACCGGTCGAAGAAATCGATAAATCTTTCTTCCGGCCCATTCTGTTGGTCATTTCAATCCTCACCTTCTTCCAGATGCTTGGAAGCCGGGAATCGCTGTCGCTGATTTCCCTGGGAGATGTGTTCGGGGTGACTCTCACCATCGGCAAATTGTGCACAGCCCTGGTGATCGTTTATCTGGTTATCACCCTGGCCAGCCGTCCGGCAGCCTTCGCCGCCTGGCTTGGGGGTGGATTCTTCGGCATTAAGCCCCAGGGCCGCAAAGCGCTCGAAGTGATTCTTCGCTACTCGGTGATCGGCATTGGCGTGATGGGGGTGGCGTATTACATCGGAATCAATGGCACCGCCTTAGTAGCTGTAGCCGGAGGCCTTTCCGTGGGCATCGGCTTTGGCATCAAAGAGATCATTTCCAATTTCATCAGCAGCCTCTGGCTGCTGTTTGAAGGCTCCGTGCGCCCCGGAGAAATCCTGATGATCAACGGCGACCCCTGCACGGTGAGAAAGCTGGGGCTGCGCGCCACCCAATTGCGCCGCGGCCGCGATGGCGCCGAACTGCTGATTCCCAATCAAAATTTCTTCACCCAAGAGGCTGAGTCGTACACCGCCGAAGAAACCTCCCGCCGCGACGGGGTGATGGTGGGAGCGGCTTATCACCACGAACCCAGTCAAGTGATTGCGGTCTTGGAGGAGGTCGCCCGCAAGCACGAGAAGGTGCTGCAGTACCCACCCCCGGCAGCCTTCACCGTCGATTTCGCGGATTCATCGATCAACTACAAGCTGCTGTTCTGGGTGCGCAACCCACTGGAGGCCTTCGGTGTGGGAAGTGACTTGCGCCAAGCCATCTGGACGGCTTTTGAAGAGAACGGCATCGGCATCCCCTTCCCGCAGCGTCAGGTGTATCCGATGGAATGGCCACCATCAAAAGATCAGACCCTGCGCATGGGTGCTGCCGCCAATCAGTTGCAAGTGGAAGACGCAATCCCAGAGGACCAGCCCAGCTCAACGGGCGAGGCGACTTAAGTAGTCCTCCTGGCGTCCGGCATTGATCCAACCAGTGGCGATCAGCTTGCTGGCGCTCTCACTCACCCGTCCCCGGTGAATGTGGGATGGACCCGCCGGGAAGATCACCAGCTTGCCCCGCTCCGCCGGTTCGTGGTGGTCCTGCCAATGAAACTCGGTGCCCGCCTCATCCACGTCGTTGCAGTAAAGAATCCAGGCCAGCACTCGGTGCACCGGTTCGGTGGCCTCATCGCTCATGGTCCAATCACAGTGCCAACGCTTGAACCCTTCCCCCGGGGCGTAGTGCTGAAGATTGAAGATCGGATTGACGAACAGGCTCTGCTGCGGGCAGCACTGACGGAACAGCGGTCGCTCCTGCACATAGCGATCCAACCCTGCCGTCACCCCACGAAAGATCAGTTGTGAAAGGGCGAAGGATTCGGGTTCCGAGCGATCAATCGCCACCAGGCTGATGTCGGTGCTCTGTTTCGCCGGTTCGCCTGTACCTTCCGGCCCAAAGGCCACGCCAGGACGCTGCAAATCCAAGCGGCGCGGGAAGAACTCACTTACGGCATCAGCCACCGACTCGAACCCGGCATTGCGGTAACGGCCGATCAAGTTCATGCCGTTGCCACCATTCTGGGAATCGCCACCACAGCATCCAGGGCCTGCCAGCGACCACGATCCGCCACCACCTGATCCTGAAGCTTCACCTGTTCAATCACAGCCGCGGCCCGTTCGAGATCCAGAGGAACACCAGGGCCCATCGGCAGCACCAGCACCTGCTGCTCAGCCGGATCGGCCATCACCTGAAGATCGAGATCCTCCAGTTCCCGTTCAAAGAACACCCGCCGCATCCGGGTGGTGAGGCTTGGACCAAGCGCCTCGACGAAACGGGCCATGCCGGCTTCATCCCCGGAGCTGCCGCAATTCAACGACAACCAGATCAACAACTTCACCCAACTTTCTGCCGTCCAGAGGGGTTGGAAGCTCTCCCGGTGTTGCCGCACCAATTCAGCAATCGAGAAATCAAACAGCGTGGCCTGGAGGCCAGTGGCATCAGCGGAATCCATGCTGTTCATCCTCTCCTGTGAAAGGTCAGACTGGGGCGACTGGCTATTCGCACCATGGCCCTGGACCTGAACGATCCCGAACTCGAGTTCTCCGATCTGGTCTACGCCTACCAGAGCTGGGTGATGGCGGTGATCAACGACGAAAAACTCGACAGCGACGACAAGCTGCTCACCGATGACATCGCTGAGGACGCTCTGAACTCGATGCGCTTCCTGCCCGGCGAGGTGACCAGCGCCATCGAAACCAGCCTGGCCCGCGTCTACGACGTCGATGCCGACGAACTGGCTGAATTGCTGTTCCCGGAAGACTGAAGCTGGGTTCGGACGCCGCATCACCAAGGGACCCCTACCTATTGGGCACCCACACCGAGGAGCTGGAACGCCTGCGTTTCCAGCACTCTCTGTGGCGACCGACGGCCCAAGCCGCCTGGCAGCGCGCCGGCCTCCATTTGGGGCAGAGCGTGCTCGACCTGGGTGCGGGGCCAGGGTTCGCTGCAGCAGATCTGGCGAACGCTGTGGGTGCCCAAGGTCGCGTCCTGGGGTTGGAACGCAGTGAGATTTACGTCGCATCGGGCCGCCGCATGGCGGAACAAGCGGGCTTGCATCAACTGGAACTCCGCCAACAGGATCTGCTCAAAGATCCCTGGCCAAGTGAATTCTTCGATCTGGTGTGGTGCCGCTGGGTGGCCATGTTTTTGCCCCAGCTGGAGCCCCTCTTGGCTGGGGTGGATCAGTGCATCCAACCGGGCGGACGCTGGCTGATCCATGAATACGTTCACTGGGACACCTTCGGGCTGCATCCCCACGGACGAGCGATTCAGCGCTTTGGCCGGGCCTGTCAGAGCAGTTTTCGTGAAGACGGCGGCGATCCCGACGTCAACCGGAAACTCCCCGGTTTGCTCCACCAGCGCGGATGGCAAATCGAGCACCTAAAGCCAATCCCCGTGTTGGGCGATGCCGGATCCATGGCCGGGCAATGGATGGAGCGGTTTGTCCTGGTGTTCGGCAGGCGACTTCAACAATTGGGGCACTGGAGTGCCGACGACGCACTAGAGGCTCAGGATGAAATCGCCCGTGCACAGGCTGAACCGGGTTGCTACTGGGTTGGACCAACCGTGTTGGAGGTCCTGGCGCGACGACTCTGAAAGCGAACTCGGCACAATGAATTCACTCTTCCTCGAGACATGGGTTGGTCCGCTGCTGACATCCCGAACCAGCAGGGGCGCATTGCCTTGATCACCGGAGCCAACAGCGGCCTGGGCCTCGAAACCGCGCGAGCCTTGAAACGCTGCGGGGCAACCGTGGTGCTGGCGTGCCGCAGCCCCCGCAAAGCGGAGACGGCCAAACAAGATTTGCTGCAGGAGCGGGATGGAGGTGCGGTGGATCTGGTGGATTTGGATCTAGCGGACCTAGCCAGCGTCCAACGGGCGGCGAACAGCATTGGCGAGCGCTATGGCTGCCTCGATCTACTGATCAACAACGCTGGAGTGATGGCGCCGCCGCGCCGGTGCACCGCCCAGGGGCATGAACTGCAGTTCGGTGTGAATCACCTGGGGCACATGGCCCTGACCCAGGCGCTACTGCCGCTGATGCAGAACCGGCCCGACCCCCGGGTTGTGACGGTGACCTCCGGGGCCCAGTACTTCGGCAAGATCCGCTGGGACGACCCCAGTTGGAGCAAGGGCTACGACCGCTATGGGGCCTATGGCCAAAGCAAACTTGCCAATGTGATGTTTGCCCTCGAGCTGGATGCACGCCTGCGCGAACAGGGCAGCCCCATCGGCTCACTGGCCGCCCATCCAGGCATCGCACGCACCGAACTGCAACCCACGGCGATCGCCAGCGTTGGCAATCGCTTGGAGGCCCTGGCCTACCGGCTGATGGATCCCTTGTTTCAAAGCGCCAGCATGGGCGCCCTGCCGCAACTGCATGCCGCCACCGCAGCGACAGCGCAGGGTGGCGAGCACTACGGCCCTGAGCAGTTCGGTGGATTGCGGGGTGCACCGGCGCTCTGCCGTGTTGCCCCAGCAGCGAATCAACCTGCCGAACGGCAGCGGCTCTGGAGCTTGAGCGAGCAGCTGATCGGTGGCTGAATCCAGCGCTGGGTTGCACCGGTTGGCCCCCTTCGTTTTGGGCCGGGCCCGACGTGGCGTCGTGGGATCCAGTCGCTATGCCCAACGGCTGCGCAGTGCTGTGCTCGAGGCCGCCAGAGACCCGCAACGCCAGCCAGTGCTGATCAGCGGTGAGCCCGGCCTGGAAAAAGACAATCTCGCCGCCCTGGTGCACTACGGATCAGCGGAACGACGCCGTCTGCTGGTGCGACTGGATGCCAGTGATCTGCAGGGCAGCACGCTCAACCTGCTGAATGAGCTCGGATCCAGCACCCTGTTGGTGAGCGGCATGGACCGCATCGATAACGAGCTCCAGCAACGCTTGATCGCGATGGCCCGTGGCGAAGTGCCAGGGTTCCATGGTCGTGTGCTGTTCACCAGCGAAGCCGCCATCCCGGCCCTCGATGGCCTGGTGCGAGCCATCCGCGTACCTCCCTTACGCGTGCGCCGAACCGACCTGGGGGACTGGCTGCGTTACCGGCTGAGGCTGCAGAGCCCTGGACTCGGTTGGAACCAACCACCAGCCCTGCCCGACAGCGTGGTGCGACGGCTTCAGAACCACGATTTCGCCAACAACCTGCGCGAACTCGAAGCGATGGTCGATCGCGCCCTACGTCAGGCGCGTCAGCAAAGCCAAGGCGAGCTTCCACCATTGCTTCCCGAAGAGGTCTTCTGGACCGAAGACAAAGCACGGCGCACCCGTTTTGACGTCTGGCGCTGGAAACCACAGTTGCGGGAGTGGATGCGCGCACCGGCGCTCTGGAACACGCTGCTGTTCGGCCTGGTGAGCTGGCTGTTCGTGGCTGTGAACCTGGCGCTCTGGCTTGGCCCCCAGGAGCGCGCAGCCAATCCAATGCTGACCCTGTTCTGGGCTTGGTGGTGGCCTTTGATCCTGCTGAGCTACCCACTGGTGGGGCGACTCTGGTGCTCGATCTGTCCATTCATGGTGTGGGGACAGATCGCCCAACGGATCACTCCATGGCGAAAAAGGAGTTGGCCCCATGGAGACCTAGACCGCTGGGGAGCTCCTGCTCTAGCCGCCGGGTTTGCCGCGATTCTCCTCTGGGAAGAGGTCTGGAACCTTGAAGACACCGCCTGGCTGAGCAGCTGCCTGCTGTTACTGATCACGGCAGGGGCCGTGATCAGCTCAATGGTTTTCGAAAAACGCTTCTGGTGCCGATACCTCTGTCCCGTCGGAGGCATGAACGGACTATTCGCCAAACTCTCGATCCTTGAATTGCGGGCTGAAGTCGGCACCTGCAGCGGCAGCTGCAGCAGCTACGCCTGTTTCAAGGGAGGACCCGCTGATGGCGAGGGCCTGGCAACCGAAGGCTGTCCCCTGGGCACCCACCCCGCCCACTTGAGCGACAACCGCAACTGCGTGCTCTGCATGACCTGCACCCAGGCCTGTCCCAACCGCTCTGTGCAGTTGCGACTGCGCCCGCCTGCCGCCGATCTGCAACGCAACATGCAGGCCCCCGATGGAGAGCGCGGACTGATCCTGGTGCTGGCTGGCGGACTCTGCCTGCACCACTGGCAGCGCCTGCTCGGCTGGCTGCCGCTTGCACCGTCTTCCTTGCATGAAGGCCCCCTGCTGGCTCGGCTCAGCTTTGCGGCGCTGGCCCTCGCTCTTCCAGCAGCAGCGGGTTTGTGGCTCAAACGCCGTTGGCTGTATGCCGGATTGCCATTGCTCTGGGCCCTACTCCTGGCACGCCATCTGCCCATCGGCATGTCCGAAGCGGGCACGGTTCTGCCGGTTGGTTGGCCGCAATGGTCCGCCGACCTCCATGTGATCGGCTTCTGCCAGACCGTAGTGGTGTTGATCGGGTGGATTGGTGCTGTGATTTTGAGCCGCCGCTTGCTGGATCTCAACCGTCGGGCCTGGGTCAGAGGCAGCATGGTGCTGCTCCTGGTCAGCCTCAGCGGCCGCTGGTTGGTCGCTCTCTAAAACCATGGCCACTCGTCGCCCCTCAACGGAAATCAATGCCCGCCAGAAGGTGTTGCTGGCGAGCCTCCAGGCCTGTGGCGATGAGATGAGCGGTCAGCAACTGCACCGCAACCTCGCTCCCGACCAAACCATGGGACTGGCCACGGTGTATCGGAATCTGCGTCAGCTGCAGCAACGGGGCCTGGTGCGCTGCCGTCACCTGCCCAACGGCGAAGCGCTCTACGCACCACTGGAGCGGGATCGCCACCACCTCACCTGCGTCGATTGCGGCAAGACACAAGCGCTCGACCACTGTCCAATTCACGACCTGGAGGTACCCGAAGACCGCCGCAAGGGCTTCGATCTCCTGTTTCACACGCTTGAATTCTTTGGTCTCTGCAGCGACTGCCGCGAGCGGCAGCAAAATCCGTCATGACCCTGGCCGCCACCTACTACGGAGCCAATGGTTGGTTGCTCGAATTCGATGATCTTCGGGTTCTGGTGGATCCCTGGCTGCGCGGCAGCCTGAGTTTTCCCCCGGGGGAGTGGCTGCTGAAAGGGGAGCTGCCCTGCGAACGCGACATCCCGGAGAACCTGAATCTGCTGTTACTCACCCAGGGGCTGGCGGATCATGCCCACCCTGAAACCCTGGCGTTGCTGCCGAAAACCCTGCCGGTGATTGGATCCATAGCCGCAACGCGCGTGGTTGAACGCCTGGGCTTCACCAACGTGAAAGCACTCTCCCCCGGAGAAAGCACCACCCACCAGGGCCTGCAGGTACGCGCCAGTGCCGGTGCACCGGTGCCCACGGTGGAAAACGGCTATCTGCTCGAGCATCCAGCCGGCGCGCTCTACTTGGAACCCCACGGTTTTCTGGATCCAGCCCTGGAACCGCAACAGCTGGATGCCGTCATCACGCCGATGGTGGATCTTGGGCTTCCCGCTCTGGGCGCATTTGTCAAAGGATGCTCCGTGGTGCCACAACTGGTGGAACGCTTCCAACCCACGACGGTGCTCGCCAGCACATCCGGTGGCGATGTGCGCTTCGACGGCGCCCTGAGCCGCGCCTTGCAGATGAAAGGATCCGTGGCCGGAACTGGAGCCCAACTGCCAACAAGCAGCCGCTGGACCGATCCCACACCGGGGGAACGACTGCTGCTGAAAAACTGATTTCGTGGATTAAGCTTTGTAACAACAGCTTGAGCCTGATGAAGCCCACGCAAGCAAACGAGTCTTGGTTCCAAGGCGTCGCCGCGCGCGAGATCCATATGGAGCAACTCAAAAAAGCGGAACGCTTCAACGGGCGGGCCGCCATGCTCGGCATCGTGATCGGCATCATTACCGAAGGCCTCACCGGTGCCGGCATCATTCACCAAATCGGTCTGGGCCCCCTTGTGGATGGCTACGCCGCCTGCCGCACCCAATTCCTGCCCTTCTGCTTCTGATCCAATTGGGGGCTGTTACAGCCCCTGCATCTCCATCATCTCGGAAGACAACTGACCCCCGATGACGAGAATGGTGCGATTCACGTTCGACTCGAATGGCTGCTGACAAGGAACTGCTGCAGGAAGTGGCTCTAGAGCTGTGGAATACCACCAAGAAGCTGCGGCCCGGCCTGCCCAAAGCGCCACGGGCCCAACTGGTCTTGAAAGCACTCCTGACCATCGGCGATATGAGCGATCAACTGGAAGCCGCCATGGTGCTTGGAGTCATCGAGGCGCAGGAACCCGACGACGAACCTGTCCAGGACGACTCGGCTGGAGAAGACAAAACCGTCTCTGATGCCAAAACCGAACGGGAAACCCCCAGGGTTGTTCGCAAACGGACCAGCAGCCGCTGATCAAAACCGCCGGCTGATGCGGACGGGACGAAAAGGACGTCGCTGGCTGACAGGCGGTCAACCCAGCGCCAGCCTGAAGGAGTGGTGACGACCCGCTCCTTCATTGAAACTCTCCTCCCTTGCTGTTATCGCTACTAGCGTTCTTGCTCTTGGCCTTGGCGCGTGTGCTGAGAAAGAAGCAGCCAAAGTCACAGACCTGAACAATCTCCAGGGTGACGTGATCGGCAAGGTGAATTGCAGCTCTCAGACGTTTGTTCTGGATGCCGACCAAGCCAAAGGCTTCGCCGAGTTCGCGGGGCAGTGGATGACAGCTGAAGGCTTCGCAGAGAAGTGGGTGGAGGAAACCGGTGACACCTACGGCAGTCAACTGGCAAGGCAAGTTGCGGAAGCCGCGATAAGCGAAGCCTGCGCCCCCGAATAACCGAAACGGCACCTCTTAGGGGGGGCCACCACAGATCGCATCAGTAACGACGTGGCTGACGCTGGGGGTGCAACAGCTCAGAAAAGCTGCCACATCATCAGCTCAACGCTGCATGGCCACCACCACCGCAGCGGCCGCAAGGGCCACAATTCCAGCCATCCAAATGGTGTTCTGGCGTGCCAACAACCAAGCGGCGTTCCGAGACAAGGCCAACCGGCCCGTCGCCAGCAGGGCAGTCAGACCCACGAGCAGAACAACGGGAACCACCAACGCCAGGAACAGTTGCATCACCGAATGCCGAGGGGACCTGCATTCCCAGGATGGTGCAGTCGAACGCTGAGTAGCTTGTAAAGCTCCGACTCAAAGCTTGAACCTTGTCTCTGCTGATCGTCGCGGCTGGCTTCATCGGACTGCTCTGGTTGACGCAAAGCCTGATTCGACGCGGCATGGATGACGGCAGCAACGGCTGACGCCAAACGCACATCTCATCACTTCCGCTGGAGGGTTGACCCACTCGGGGACTGTTTGGGCTGCAAGCTGGCCTGATGGTGGCCAAGCTGTTGTCGACGCCCCAACCCACGCGCCAAAACGCCAATGGCAACGTTCGATCAGAGCACACCCTTCATGCTCTTGGCTCGCATTCACGTCAAAGAAGGATGCGTGGACGCCTATTTAGAACTGGCACGTGCCACCGACACAGCCGTTCAGGCCTCTGAACCGGGGATGATCCACCACACCTTTGATCAGGATCCCGATGATCCACAGGCATTTGTTTGGTCAGAGGTTTACGCCAACGACGAAGCCTTCAGCGCCCATGTCTCCAATCCTCCAGTCCAGGAGTACCTGAAAAAGCATGCTGAACTTGGCGATGGCTTCAGCATTGAGGTGTACGGCACAGTCGGCAATGCGTGCCGCAGCCTGATGGAGTCCTTCGGATTACCACTCAAAATCTTCGAAACCAGGCTGGGGTACAGCAGGGTCTAGGCGTTGAAATCATCGGGTACGCCAAGCCACCATGTGCAGGGCGATTCTCTCAAATTTTGAGCTCTCTGTATGGCTGATCACAGAGAGGGCTACAGCTGAAGAATGTCTTGAACAGCCCAGGCCTTTTGAACTTCCGGAGAAGTCGTCAGTGAGGAATTGGCTCTCTTGGAGCGTGATCTGCCTCGGCTTTTAGAAAACGGCGATGCTGGGCAGAGGCATAGCCACTGAGGTCAATTCGGGTGGCATTGCTGCCAGCCTTTCGCCACTCCCTGGGGGGAGTGCTGGATCTTCGGTTCATGGAATCGAGTTATCGGTTCTCGCGCTGTGGGCCCTTACAAGGCTCTTTGGCGTCACACCAGCATTGCACACGTCTGTGAACCTCACGCCAAAGCTTCACTGAAGTCATCCTGAACTGCGAGCTAAGACCACTGGTCTCAGCTGGGAATTCATCCATGGGCACGGCCTTGGCTCGAGGATGGGCTTGAACGCCGCTTCTCCAGCCATGAGAGCTCTGTTCCCCATGCATTAGCCCAGAGCCCGTTGCCGAAGATCGGCGGCTGCCCCTACTCCTACCGGGCATCGGGTGACTACTGCATGCCCAGCAAGAACTCAAAGGACGCCTTCATCCGAACTGGGAACTCCTGCCCCAATGGGTATCGGAAGTCAGGCAAGTACTGCATCTCCAATCGGTAAGCACTGTTTGCCACGAGTGCAATGCAGCTCCATTGTTTTTGCAGCAACCTCTGTTGAATCAGCCAAGCAATTTCATTTCATTGCCACCTATGTCTGCACCTTGGTTGATCGCTTTTGGAATCCTGTTCGTTTGCGCTCCGGTGGCTCGTTCAGATGAGTGGGTGAGTTGCAGGCGTGACCCATCAACAGGCCAACTCCTTTGGATGCGCGGCAAGTCAAATGAGCCTCTAAAAAACGCTGCATTTCGACCTGGCGCCACCAATCCTGATCGAGGCAAATGCTTGGTCAGCAATGACCAACTGCGTCATGCGCACGGTCTGAGGTTCTAACTATCGAGCCGCACAACCCCGCCGATGGCGTTCCGATCTGAACATGTGATCCCCTCGGCATTCCTGTGCACGACTGGATTTTTGAGATGGGCGATACTGGGATCGAACCAGTGACAATCTCCTTGTAAGGGAGGTGCTCTACCGCTGAGCTAATCGCCCCACCGGGCAGATTCTGCCTTAACGCGTCACTTTGGGGGCGCACGAGAGCTGCGAACGCTTGGCAACGGGTCGCCGCCACGACCAAAGCATCTGGATCCTGAGCCTCCCGCTCGGAATCGCTGTTGGGTTGGTGCTGGGACTCCAAGCAGCAGTGATCGCCACAGCGAGCTGGCTGGCTGGTGGGCTCTGGCTTTCCCCCGATCTTGATACGCGCTCAAACGCGCTGCGGCGTTGGGGAGCCCTCGGATTTCTCTGGTGGCCGTACCGACGTCTGATCCCCCATCGCTCGCTCTGGTCCCATGGTCCAGTGCTTGGAACAAGCGTGCGACTGGGCGTGCTTCTGACGTGGTGCCTTGTCGTCACCATTGCCATTCCGACACTCTCGCCATCGATGCTCCTGGCGGACCTTCAGCAGCTGATCCGCCAGCACCCGCGTGAGTTCATCAGCCTGATGGTGGGGTTGGAGAGCAGCGCATGGATCCATCTGATCCTCGACGGCGACCCCTGGCCCCAGGAATGGTCCAAAAAACGACAGCAGTGAGAGGGTGGGCCTCACCCAAGTTGTTGACCCTGCATGGCCAACGCTCCATCTGATGCGCTGCAACGACTGATCGAGGTCGTGGCACAACTCAGAGATCCAACAACGGGCTGTCCTTGGGACCTGGAACAAACCCATGCGTCCTTGGTGCCCTACGTGTTGGAGGAAGCGCACGAGGTGGCTGATGCCGTCCGTCATGGTGATGACAACCACCTCAGGGAGGAACTTGGCGACCTGCTGCTGCAAGTGGTGCTGCATGCACAGATCGCTGGGGAGGAGCAACGGTTCGATCTCGATGCGATTGCCGATGGCATCAGCGAGAAGCTGATCCGCCGACACCCCCATGTGTTCGGCGATGCCGAGGCCTCCAGCAGTGACGACGTTCGACGCAGCTGGGACGCCATCAAGAGGCAAGAACAAGCCGAAGCCCTGGCTGACTCAACCAGCCCCCTCAGCGACCAGCTCAGAGACAAAGTTCGTGGGCTACCGGCCCTCGCTGGAGCGATGACCATCTCCAAGAAAGCTGCCAAGGCCGGCTTCGAATGGGATGACATGGACGGCGTCTGGGACAAGGTCCACGAAGAGCTTGATGAACTCAAAGAAGCAGTAGCCAGTGGCGATCGGAACCACGCCCAGGAGGAACTGGGCGATGTGCTGTTCACGCTCGTGAACGTGGCCCGTTGGTGCGCGATCGAACCCGAAGAGGGCCTCGCTGGCACCAACCGGCGCTTCCTCGATCGCTTTTCCCGCGTTGAGACCGCTCTGGGTGGAGATCTGCAGGGACGCAGCATCCACGAACTCGAGGCCCTGTGGAAACAGGCCAAAGCAGCCATCAGGGCTGAACAGTCTTCGACGTCCTGATCCGATTAATCGTCCATGGATGGCCGGCTTCGCCGTTGACGCTTGAGGTCACCACGCTTTTTCTTCGTATCCAAACGCCGCTTCACCGCACCGCGGCCAGGCCGAGTTGATTTGCGCGCGCGCGGCGGCGGCTGCAAGCCCTCCCGCAGAAGCTCCGCCATGCGATGCAATGCCTTCTGACGGTTCTGCCATTGGGAGCGTTCTTCAGCGACCACAACTCGCAGACAGCCCTCCACCAACTTTGTCTGAAAATGTTCCACCAGTCGGGCTCGGCGAAACGGACCAAGGCAAGTGCAGTTCTCCACATCCAGGACCAACTCCACACGGGAATCGGTGGTGTTGACCCCCTGCCCTCCTGGACCGGATGAGCGGCTAAACCGCCAGCGCAGATCCCTGGACGGAATGGTCAACCGCTCATTCACCACCAGGTCTTGCATCACGCATCTCCTGGTTCAGGAACGACGGAATACTTTGTACAGCTTGAACTTTCCAGTGCTCTGAAGTCCTGCAGCAGGTTGCTAAAGACAACGCGGCAGCTTTGATCTGATGGAAATGGCTCTGGAGCTGCCCTCTTCCACAGCAGCTCCCCAACCAAACATATTCAATCAATATATCTTGTGTTCGTCAACAACCAAGACCACTAGATGTGGTGCATGAAAGCCATTCAACGGCGTCCTTAGCTGGAGAGATGCCCACCGCAGCCCATGAGCAGCTGGATTGATGAAGAACACCGCGGCGTCCGCTACGGATTAAAGGGAGAGGTTCTGGTCGAGGAGAGCAGTCCGTTCCAGCGGATCAGCGTGATTCGCAGTGAGCGCTATGGGCGGGGACTGTTGCTCGATGGCTGCTGGATGACAGCGGAACAGCAGGAGCGCCATTACCACGAGGCATTGGTGCACCCAGCGCTATGCAGTGCCAGCTCGATTGAGCGAATCCTGGTGATCGGCGGGGGAGACGGCGGCACCGCCCGGGAGTGCCTGCGCCATCCAGGGGTCCAGCAGCTGGACATGGTGGAAATCGACGGGCGGGTGGTGGACCTCAGCCGAGAACACCTCCCCGAGATCGGTGGATCCGCCTGGGCCGATCCGCGGTTCCAGCTCACGGTGGGGGATGGCATCGCCTGGGCCGCTGAGGCTGACGACCAGAGCTATGACGTTGTCTTGGTGGATGGCTCTGACCCCGCCGGACCCGCCGAAGGCCTGTTCAATCGCGCTTTCTTCGACAACTGCCGACGTCTGCTCAAACCCGGCGGGGTCTTCGGCACGCAGAGCGAGTCACCTGAAGCCTTCCGTGATGTCCACATCGCCATGATCCGGCTGTTGCGCGAGGTGTTTGACCACGCCGACCCGCTCTATGGCTGGGTGCCGATGTACCCCAGCGGCTGGTGGAGCTGGACCTTCGCCTCAATGGGAACCCCCCGCTACCGCACTCCCGATCCCGAGCGCAGCAAGGCCATCGCCGCAGGCTGTGAAATCTGGTCACCGCGCTGGCAACGGGGGGGCATGGATGCCATGCCCGCCTTCATCGAACGGGAGTTGCAGTCATGACTTCAATGCCGCCGAGCGGGCTGTTTGACGGTTTGTTTGACAGCGACGGAACCATTTTCATGGGCTCCCGACGCGACCCTGCCGGCTGCCGCGTCGGCCTCTTTGGTGTCCCGTACGACGGCACCACCTCCTTTCGCCCGGGCACCCGCTTCGGACCCGCCGCCATTCGGGAGGTCAGCACTGGCCTGGAGACCTATTGCCCGCAACTCGACCTGGATCTCGATGATCTCGACTTTGCGGATCTTGGTGCCGTTGACATTCCCTTCGGCAACCCTGAGCCCGTTCTGACCAAGGTGAAGCAGGCGACCGAAGCCGTGCTTGCTCTGAACCTCAAGCCCCTGATGCTGGGAGGGGAGCATTCGATCAGCTCCGGAGCCGTGGAGGCCGTTGCCCAACACCACCCCGACCTGGTGCTGGTGCAGCTGGATGCCCATGCCGATCTCAGGGACACCTGGCTGGGGGCGCGCCACAGCCATGCCTGCGCCATGCGCCGCTGTTTGGACATCCTTCCAAGCCAGACGCTGTTTCAACTCTCGATCCGCAGTGGAACGCGGGAGGAATTCAACGAACTGCACCAGAGCGGTCGACTGATGCCAGATATCGATGCCCTTCAACAGGCACTCTCTCCCTTAAGGGGAAGGCCCCTGTACCTCACCGTCGACCTGGACTGGTTCGATCCCTCCGTTCTTCCTGGAACTGGTACACCCGAACCCGGCGGTTACCACTGGTCTGATTTCGCCAGCCTTGTGAAGATCCTCCGAGATCATCATCTGGTGGCTGCCGATGTTGTGGAACTGGCCCCACAACTCGACACCAGTGGCATCAGCTCCGTACTGGCCGCCAAGGTGACCCGCAGCCTTCTGCTCCTCCTAGGAGCCGATCAATAGAAGTGGCGCGCATCAACCCGCTGCTGCCGCAAACGGCTGTGTTGCTTGCTGAGCAGTTGCAGCACCAGTGTTGGGTGCCGGTGGATGAGCGTCAGAAAGTTGGAACGACTGAGGCGGAACAGCGAAACAGGTGTCACAGCCGTGGCATCACGGCTGTGACACTCGGTGGGATCCACCAGATCCTCATAGAAAAACAATTCACCGCGACCAAACCGAATGCGGTTCAACGGACCACTGCTCAGTTCCATCCATCCACGTTCAATCACATGAATGAACTGCACAGGCTCCCCTGCTCGGAAGACGGTTGTGCCGGTCGGCAACATCAGGCGATCCACCTCAGGCTGTTCCTGGATGAGTTCCAAAGGAGTCAGCGGAGCTGAGGCAGACAACGTCAAAAACCTTGAATGAATGGAGTATCCAATGACCTTTTGATGCTGACAGTCAAAGAGGGCACAGCCAATCTTCGATCCGAGCTCAACTCAAGCTGCGATCCAGTTCCAGCTGACACTCACCAACGCCGATGCTCTGCAGAACCGGAAGGTTGGGGGTACGGGGAGTCCAGTGGTGACAGACCACGAGATCCGCAAGTTCGGCATGCACCTCCAGCCGACGCAAACGGCACCAGCCTTTCGACCCTGCAGCAAGGCTGCAGTGCTGACAACTGCGACAGCAAGGGCTGTTGGCCAAGGAGGAAATCTGAGTCCGCCAACAGTAGTGACGGTTTGGGAAACGGACCGCAGCAAAGGGCGGATTTCCGGGTTCCCTTCCGGATGGTGAAGCCCTCCATAAGAATGCGCTTCGCAACGGCCGCCTCCATGTCTCTGCAGCGCACTCCCCTATTCGAGCTCTGCCGCAGTGTTGGTGGCCGCATGGTGCCGTTTGCCGGCTGGGAGATGCCGGTTCAATTCAGCGGCCTCATCCAAGAACACAAGGCCGTTCGCGAACGGGTCGGCATGTTCGACATCTCCCACATGGGGGTGCTGCGCCTCGAAGGTGCCAATCCCAAGGATGCGCTGCAACGGCTCATCCCCAGCGATCTGCACCGCATCGGTCCCGGCGAAGCCTGCTACTCCGTTCTGCTGAACGAGCAAGGCGGCATTCGCGACGACCTCATCGTTTACGACTGCGGCGCCATCGATGCTGAACGGGGTGCGTTGGTGCTAGTGATCAATGCCGCCTGCGCCGACAGCGATACCGCCTGGATCCGTGACCAGATGGAACCCGCTGGCCTTACGGTGACTGACATCAAAAACGGAGGGGTGCTGCTCGCGCTTCAGGGACCTGAGGCCATGCCATTGCTGCAGGAACTGAGCGGCGAAGACCTCAGCTGCCTGCCCCGCTTTGGCCACCGGATGCTCAAACTCAACGGCCTAAGCCAACCGGTGTTCAGTGCTCGCACGGGTTACACCGGCGAAGACGGTGCAGAGCTGCTGCTCAACGCCGAGGACGGACAAAAGTTCTGGCAGCTTTTGTTGGATCGCGGCGTTACCCCCTGCGGCCTGGGGGCGCGGGACACCTTGCGCCTGGAGGCCGCCATGCACCTTTACGGCCAAGACATGACCGACGAAACCAACCCCTTCGAGGCAGGGTTGGGTTGGCTCGTGCACCTCGAAATGCCCATGGATTTTGTGGGCCGACAGGCTCTGGAGCAGGCGGCGGAATCCGGCCCCGCCAAACGCCTGGTGGGCCTCAAGCTTCAGGGTCGTGCGATCGCCCGCCACGACTACCCCGTCATGCACAACGGGGAGACGGTCGGGATCGTCACGAGTGGAACCTGGTCGCCCACCCTGGAAGAACCGATCGCCCTGGCCTACGTGCCCCGATCCCTCGCCAAGGTCGGTACTGAACTGAGTGTTGAGATCCGCGGCAAGGCCCAACCGGCAACGGTTGTTCGCAAGCCCTTCTACAGACGAGCCTGAACCTCACCGCTGCTGTGGGAAACTCGCTCTTCTCCAGTTGAGACATCCCATGCGCAGCAACGGTTGCGGTGACCTGCGCGAACAGAACATCGATCAGCAGGTGCAACTGTGCGGCTGGGTGGATCGACGCCGTGATCACGGTGGGGTGATCTTCATCGACCTGCGGGACCGCAGCGGCACGGTGCAGATCACGGTGGACCCAGATCTGGGGGCCGACGCCTTCGCCGTCGCCGAGCATCTACGCAGCGAAACCGTGCTGCAGGTGCAGGGGAAAGTGCGAGCCCGCCCCGCCGAATCCCTGAACGACAAACTGGCCACGGGAGCCGTGGAAGTGCTGGCCAGCGGCATCACCGTGCTCAACAGCGTCAAGGGCAACCTGCCATTCCCTGTGTCCGTGCACGACGAGGAGAACACCCGCGAGGAACTGCGGCTGCGGCACCGCTATCTGGATCTGCGCCGGACGCGCATGAACGACAACCTGCGGCTGCGGGCCCAAACGATCCAAGCCGCCCGTCGTTTCCTGGAGGACGAAGGCTTCATCGAGGTGGAAACACCGGTGCTCACCCGCTCCACACCCGAAGGTGCCCGCGACTACGTGCTGCCCAGCCGAGTCTGCGGCGGTGAATGGTTCGCACTGCCCCAGTCCCCTCAGTTGTTCAAGCAGCTGCTGATGGTGGGTGGCATTGAGCGGTACTACCAGGTTGCCCGCTGTTTCCGTGACGAAGACCTGCGGGCCGACCGCCAGCCGGAATTCACCCAGCTGGACATCGAGATGAGCTTCATGGATCAGGAGCAGATCCTGGAGCTGAACGAAGCTTTGATCTGCGCCATCTGGAAGACCGTGAAGGGCATCGAGCTGCCGCGGCCCTTCCCCTGCATGACCTGGCATGACGCCATGGACCGCTACGGCACAGACCGGCCCGACACCCGTTACGGCATGGAGCTCACCAACGTCAGCGACATCGTCAAAGACATGGGCTTCAAGGTATTCAGCGGTGCCGTCAAGTCCGGCGGATCGGTGAAGTGCATCGCCGTCCCTGGCGGCAACGACGCCGTCTCCAACGTGCGGATCAAGCCCGGCGGCGATGTGTTCAGTGAAGCTCAGAAAGCCGGTGCCGGTGGCTTGGCCTTCATCCGGGTGCGCGATGGCGGCGAGATCGACACGATCGGTGCGATCAAGGACAACCTCAGCGACGAGCAGAAGCAGGAGCTGCTCAGCCGCACCGGCGCAAAACCCGGCACGCTGCTGCTGTTCGGCGCCGGCGACACCGCCACGGTGAACAAGGCCCTGGATCGCGTCCGCCAGTACCTGGCCAAAGAGCTGGGCATGGTCAAGGCCGAGCGCGACAACGACCAGTGGAACTTCCTCTGGGTGGTGGACTTCCCGATGTTCGAGTTCAACAGCGACGAGAACCGCTACGAGGCGCTGCATCACCCCTTCTGCGCTCCCAACGCCGAGGATCTCGGCAGCGATGCGTCGCAATGGGCTGACACCCTCCCGGGTGCTCGGGCCCAGGCCTATGACCTCGTTCTCAATGGTTTGGAGCTCGGCGGTGGATCCCTTCGCATCCACGACTCCGCACTGCAGCGCCAGGTGTTGCAGACCGTTGGCCTGCCACTCGAGGAGGCCCAGGAGCAGTTCGGCTTCCTGATGGATGCTCTCGATGTGGGCGCGCCTCCCCATGGAGGCCTGGCCTTCGGTGTGGACCGCATGGTGATGCTGCTGGCCGGTGAGGAATCGATCCGCGACACAATCGCCTTCCCCAAGACCCAGCAAGCCCGCTGCCTGATGACCAATGCCCCTGGTGGCGTGGCCGACAAGCAGCTGGAGGAACTGCATGTGGCCAGCACCTGGGTGGAGCCCGACCAGGAGGACTGACCTCTGCCGCTGGACTGAACAGATCCCGAAGGGAATCAGCGCATTTGTCGCACCGCAGTCAACGGCGAGGAACCCTGAAGTTGGAGTTCACCAAGGCCAGCTTTTGCCCAGTAAGCCCCGACGGACAGGGGGGACCCGTGAGCGCCGCAGCAGCGGTACGACGGATCTGCTGCGGCTTTATCTCCAGGACATTGGCCGCGTCGACCTTCTCACCAACGAAGAGGAGGTGATGCTGGCGCGTCTGGTGCAACGCCGCGAAGCCCTACTGCACCAGCAAAGGGATCTGGCCGAAAGCCATGCGGCCATCGGGGAACTGCATCGTCTCGAAGAACTGCAACGCCGCGAAGCGAACCAGCACAGCCACTGGCCGACCAAGCAGGAATGGGCCCGGGCGGCCGGACTGCCCTTGCCGGAGTTGCAGCAGCGAATCGACGTGGGGTACCAAGTCTGGGCTGAGCAGGCACAACTGGAGGCCAAAGACTTAAAGCTTGCCCTCCGCAACGGTCGGCGGGCCAAGGACCACATGATTCAGGCCAACCTGCGGCTTGTGGTGGCTGTAGCCAAGAAATATCAGCAGCGGGGCATGGAACTTCTGGACCTTGTGCAGGAAGGGACACTCGGACTGGAACGGGCGGTGGAAAAGTTCGATCCCACCCGTGGCTTTCGCTTCAGCACCTACGCCTACTGGTGGATCCGTCAGGGCATCACCAGGGCCATCGCCACCCAGAGCCGCACCATTCGTTTGCCGGTCCACGTCACCGAAAAACTGAACCGGATCAAGCGGGTCCAGCAAGAGATTGCGAGCAACGAAGGACGCATCGCCTCAATCGCGGATCTCTCGAGAGAGCTAGGCATCAGTGAGGACACCGTGCGCCAGACCCTGGCCAGGGTGCCCCGCTCCGTCTCTCTAGACACCCGCGTCGGCCGCGAACAGGACACCCAGCTCGGGGATCTGATCGAAGACGGTCATGCCACCCCTGAGCAGACCCTCACCCACGACGAACTCCACAACGATCTGGAACATCTCTTGGATGAACTCACCAGTCGGGAGGCTGCTGTCCTTCGACGCCGCTTTGGGCTGGAGGACGACACGCCCCAAACGCTGGCCCAGATCGGAGAAGAACTGAAACTGTCCAGGGAGCGCGTTCGTCAGATCGAAACCCGCGCCTTGCTCAAACTGCGACAACCCCAACGCCGCAGCAAAGTCCGCGATTACATCCAGGGCCTGGATTCCTAAACCCAAAGCCCACCTGTCCCCACCACTCCATGGATATGGACATCGACATCGGCCTCTCGCAAGAGCAGCGCAGCACCATCGCCGATGGACTGGGCCGGCTTTTGGCGGATACCTATGTGCTGTACGGAAAAACCCATGGCTTCCACTGGAATGTCACTGGGCCGATGTTCAACACGCTGCACCTGATGTTCATGGAGCAATACACCGAGCTTTGGACAGCACTGGATGAGATTGCCGAACGAATCCGAGCCCTTGGCCTGATGGCCCCCCATGGCGGCAGCACCCTTGCGGCCTTGTCATCCATCACTGAAGCCGAGCAAAATCCAGCTGCCTTGGACATGGTGCGAGAGCTGGTGGCGGGCCATGAAGCGGTGGCACGAACAGCGCGCAGTGTTTTCGCTCTAGCTGACGCGGCAGACGACCAACCCAGTGCAGACCTTTTGACCCAACGCCTCCAGGTGCATGAAAAAACCGCCTGGATGCTGCGGAGCTTGCTCGACAGTTAGAGCATTCATCGCCTGGCCTCTGGAGCACACGACCAACGCCAGGTAATTTGAAGAATCGCCTGGCAGGTCATGGCCAAATTCGTCTTCATCACTGGTGGTGTGGTCTCCAGCATTGGCAAAGGGATCGTGGCGGCGAGCCTCGGCCGGCTGCTGAAGTCACGGGGCTACGACGTTTCGATCCTCAAGCTGGATCCCTACCTCAATGTGGATCCGGGAACGATGAGTCCTTTCCAACATGGGGAGGTGTTCGTCACCGAAGACGGCGCAGAAACAGATCTCGACCTCGGCCATTACGAGCGCTTCACCGACACGGCGATGTCACGGCTGAACAGCGTGACCACAGGCTCGATCTACCAATCGGTGATCAACAAAGAACGCCGCGGCGACTACAACGGCGGCACCGTTCAGGTCATTCCCCATATCACCGGCGAAATCCGCGAGCGCATCCACCGGGTTGCGTCCAACAGCAACGCCGATGTGGTGATCACTGAGATCGGCGGCACCGTCGGTGACATCGAATCGTTGCCCTTTCTCGAAGCCATTCGCGAGTTCCGAGGAGACGTGGGTCGCAACGATCTGGCCTACATCCACGTCACCTTGCTGCCCTTCATCGGCACCTCCGGCGAACTCAAAACCAAGCCGACCCAGCACTCGGTCAAAGAACTGCGCTCCATCGGCATCCAACCGGATGTCCTCGTTTGCCGCAGTGATCGCGACATCAGTGACGATCTCAAGCGGAAGATCGGCGGTTTCTGCGGCGTACCAAACCGCGCCGTGATTCCCTCCCTGGATGCCGACAGTATCTATGCCGTTCCGCTGACCCTCGAACAGGAGGGGCTGTGCCGGGAAGTGCTGGACGTGCTGAACCTGGCAGACCATGACAGCGATATGGCGGCATGGGAACAGCTGGTGCACAACCTTCGCAATCCCGGCCCATCGGTGAAGGTGGCCTTGGTGGGCAAGTACGTCCAGCTGAACGACGCCTATCTCTCCGTTGTCGAAGCACTGCAGCATGCCTGCATTGCCCAGGATGCCTCCCTCGACCTGCACTGGGTCTGCGCGGAACAGATTGAATCCGACGGTGCCGATGCACTCCTGCGCGGAATGGATGCCGTGGTGGTGCCCGGTGGCTTCGGCAACCGTGGCGTTGACGGAAAAATTGCCGCCATCCGCTGGGCCCGGGAACAACGCGTGCCCTTCCTGGGGCTATGCCTCGGCATGCAAACCGCAGTGATCGAATGGGCACGCAACCAGGCCGGTCTCACGGAAGCCACCAGTGCCGAATTGGATGCTGGCACCCCGCATCCCGTGATTCATCTCCTGCCGGAACAGCAGGACGTGGTTGACCTCGGCGGCACGATGCGGCTTGGGGTGTATCCCTGCCGAATTGCTCCGGGCACCCTGGCCCAGAGGCTTTACGGAGAGGAGGTGGTCTACGAACGTCACCGTCACCGCTACGAATTCAACAATTCCTATCGCAATCTGTTTCTGGAATCCGGATACGTGGTGAGCGGCACCTCACCGGATGGACGCTTGGTCGAACTGATCGAACTGAAAGGGCATCCCTTCTTCACGGCCTGCCAGTACCACCCGGAATTCCTCTCCCGCCCAGGAAAACCACATCCGTTGTTCCGGGGGTTGATCGAAGCGGCACAACAACGACTACCCGACTCGCCCGCCCAGGCCCTGCGTCAGCAAGGAGACATTGCCATCCCATGAGCCCGATCCATGGCTGATGCCTCGCCCCTCCCTGTGGTGGAGACGTTTCATTCCCTTCAAGGGGAGGGCCACCATGCCGGACGCAGCGCTTTCTTCATTCGATTAGCCGGCTGCACCGTGGGCTGTCCCTGGTGCGATACCAAGCACTCGTGGCCCACCCAGGGGCACCCTGAGCATCCAATCGATGACTTGGCTGAGGCAGCCAAAATGGCCGCCGACGAGGGGGCCAGCTTCGTTGTAATCACTGGTGGGGAACCGTTGCATCACGATCTCCATCCACTCACCCAGGCACTCGATGCGCGATGTGGCCTCCCCCTGCACTTGGAAACCAGTGGGGTGGATCCGCTGAGCGGACGCTTCGACTGGATCACGCTCTCCCCCAAGCGACACCAGCCCCCCCTGCAGGGAGTGCTGGACAGCATGCAAGAGCTCAAGGTGGTGATCCATGCGGCTGCAGATCTGCACTTCGCTGATGGAATGGCGCAAGCAGGCCAGGGGGAGGCGCTTCACTACCTTCAACCCGGCTGGAACAGCCCCGAGGGACAGCAACTCGCGATTGAGCACGTTCGGCAGAATCCAACCTGGCGCCTAAGCCTGCAAACCCACAAATGGCTGGGGGTGCGGTGAATTCATAGGCTGGTGATCGTTAGCTCCCGTCTCCACTCGGGTTGTTCGGCCTAACCGGCAGCCATGTCCACGTTCATTCGCCGCAGAAGGCGCCGCGAACACGGCAACGATGGCGCCATCAACGACGTCGACTACTTCGAGCTCGATCAAGTAGTCCAGCTTGATGTTCACCCTTTTCCAGTCATGCGCAGCGTTGCTCTGCTAGGCACCGGTCTGCTCGGCGAAGCCATCGGCCGACGCCTCCTACAACAAGGCGTTTCTCTGTTCGTCTGGAACCGCTCCCAGGAACGCTCCAACGCTTTGATCGACGCAGGCGCCCAAGCCCTGAGCAGCCCCTGTGAGGCCCCACACAGTTGCAACAGCGTGATCACTGTGCTGCGCGACGGGCCGGTCACAGCCGCAGTCTTAAAAGACATCGGACCCCTCGATGGCTCCACCTTGATCACGATGGGAACTGTGGGGATCACAGAAAGTCAGTCGCTGGCCAGACAAGCCGCTCAGCAAGGGGGGCACTATCTCGAAGCCCCGGTACTCGGCAGCAAACCACAAGCGCTCAACGGATCACTGCTGGTGATGGCCGGCGGCGAAGCCCAAGTCTTCGAAGAACAACAACCGCTTCTCTCTCATCTATCCCAAGAGCCCCTCCTCGTGGGCCCCGTTGGCAGCGGCGCTGCCACCAAGCTGGCCCTCAATCAATTGATCGCCAGCCTTACCCATAGCTTTTCCCTTTCCCTTCAACTGATCCAACGGGCCGGTGTCCCTGTGGAGACGTTCATGAATATCTTGCGAACGTCAGCGCTGTACGCCCCCACCTTCGACAAAAAGCTGCAACGGATGCTTGATCACAATTACGCCGATCCCAACTTCAGCACCGCCTTGCTGCGCAAAGACCTACGCCTGTTCCTGGAGGAAGCCACAACCGCTGGCCTCCAAGAGCATGGGCTCACCGGTTTGCTCAGCCTGCTTGAGCAAGCCAAGGGCACCGACCTGGACGAGCAGGACTACTGCGCACTGCACGAGCTCACCGTCTTGCCATGAGTCAACGCACCGCGATTGCTCTGCTCTCAGGAGGGCTGGATTCCGCCACAGCTGCAGCTCTTGCACTTGAAGCCGGCGATCGTGTCATCGGCCTTTCCTTCGACTATGGCCAGAGGCATCGCCGCGAATTGAACGCCGCCACTGCCGTCGCACAGCACCTTGGATTGGCGGAACACCACTGCATCGCTGTGAATCTGGCCAGCTGGGGGGGCTCGGCGCTCACCGATGCAACGATCAGCATTCCGACCGAAGGTGTGGAGGAGGGAATCATCCCCACCACCTATGTGCCCGGCCGCAATACGGTTTTCATTGCAGTCGGACTCAGCCTGGCCGAAGCCAGGGGCGCCGAACGGCTGGTGCTTGGCGTGAATGCTGTCGATTACTCCGGCTATCCCGACTGTCGCCCCGACTATCTCGACACGTTCCAGGAGCTGGCGGCTCTGTCAAGCAAATCAGGGCGAGAAGGTCGTGGCACAAAGCTGTGGGCCCCCTTGGTGCACTGGAGCAAAACGCGCATCGTGGAAGAGGCACTACGCCTGGGCGTGCCGATCGAAACCACATGGAGCTGCTACGGCGGAGGCAGCTCTCCCTGCGGCGTGTGCGACAGCTGCCGCATCCGTGATGCGGCACTGCGGGAGGCAGGACGGCCGGACCTCTGCAGCCAAGCGATTGAATGATCAGCCCAAAGCGGTGTGAACTGCCCTGGCAGGAGCCCCAAGCCATGGCCCGAATCCTCAGGGCCAAGCATGGAGAACAAGGCCTGGTATGGCTGGATGGCGACGGAAGTGAGCTGGGCAGATGGGCAACCCTGGCCGTCGCCCCCCAGGAGATCATCTGCTGCCGGGGCCTCCCCGGAGAACCAGGAGCGACCAATCCCTTCAACGCTCTGCGTGGACTAGCCCCAGGACATTGGTGCGGCTGGCTGAGCTACGAAGCCGCCGCTTGGGTGGAACCAGGAAACCCCTGGGCCAGCGATGGCATGGCCACGCTTTGGATCGCCCGCCACGATCCGGTGCTGCGATTTGATCTCCAACAGCGCAAGGTGTGGATCGAAGCCACCAGCACGGCTGCTCTCGAGAGCCTGGCCCAAGAATTGGTCCCTAGCGCTCAGCAACCCAGGGCCGAGACCGTATCGATTCCGCTCGCAGCATGGCGTCACCACACCACAACAGAGCAGTACGCCGCAGGCGTGCAACGCATCCGTGATCTGATCGCAGCCGGCGATCTCTTCCAGGCCAATCTCACGGCGTGTTGCAGCACAGCCTGGCCCCAGGAAAGCAGTGCCATTGAGCTGTTTCTCACCCTGCGGAACGCCTGTCCTGCCCCTTTTGCAGGACTGATCATCAGCGATCAAAACGAAGCGTTGTTGTCCTCTTCACCGGAGCGATTTCTGCAGGTGAGTGCCCAGGGAGCCGTGCAAACTCGACCGATCAAAGGCACGAGGCCGCGCCATTCCGAACCCGAACAGGATGCGAACCTCGCCGCAGAACTTGTCTGCAGCGACAAAGACCGCGCGGAGAACGTGATGATCGTCGACTTGTTGCGGAACGACCTCGGTCGTACCTGCCAGCCGGGTTCAATCCAGGTTCCCCAACTGGTGGGCCTCGAAAGTTATGCCTCAGTGCATCACCTCACTTCGGTTGTGGAGGGACAACTGAAAGCCGGGTTGAGTTGGGTCGATCTCTTGGAAACCTGTTGGCCTGGGGGGTCGATTAGTGGGGCACCCAAACTGCGGGCATGCCAACGTCTGCATGAGCTCGAGCCCACCAGTCGCGGTCCTTACTGCGGATCACTCCTCCGAATCGACTGGGATGGCAGCTTCGACAGCAACATCCTGATCCGATCTCTCCTCCGACAGGGCGACACCCTCCGAGCCCATGCTGGCTGCGGAATTGTGGCCGACTCGGATCCCCTCGGCGAAGCGGAGGAGTTGATGTGGAAACTGCAGCCGCTGCTGGAGGCACTGACATGACCTCATCCATTGCCTGGATCGATGGCCAATGGGGAACTGCAGCAAGCCTGAAGCTTCCCCTCGACGACAGGGCCCTGCTCCTGGCCGATGGCCTCTTCGAAACCGTGCTGGTCCGCAACGGCCAGCCACAACTTCTGCAGGAGCACCTGCAGCGATGGAGCGACAGTGCTGCGCGGCTGGGCATGGATGCACCTCCCGAGCGCGACACGCTGGAGCCTCTGATTGAAGACGCGATTCAACGCAGCAAGCTGAACGCAGCCGATGGAGCCCTGCGGCTCAACTGGAGCCGTGGCAGCACACCCCAGCGCGGAATCGGGCTTCCAGCCTCAGGACACCACCGCTTTTGGCTCACGCTCCAGCCCTACACGCCGACGTTTTCAGCCGTCAACACCATCACCAGTCGCCATGAGCGCCGCAATGCCTCCAGCCGGCTGAGCCATTGCAAAACATTCGCCTACGGACAAGCCATTCAGGCCCGTAGGGAAGCGCAGGAGCAAGGGGCTGACGATGCCCTGCTTTTGAACACTGCTGGGGCCATGTGCTGTGGAACGGCAGCCAACCTGTTGATCCGGCGTCGCGGACAGTGGCTCACACCAGCACTCAGCAGCGGCTGTCTTCCGGGCGTGATGAGGGGCCGCGCTCTGAGCCAGGGCGTTGCAATGGAAACCGAGCTGGAGGCCGAGTTCGAGGCAGATGATCAGGCCGTTCTGATCAACAGCCTCAGCTGTCGACCGATCGCATCCCACAACGGCAAACCCTTGGCTGCAATGACGGGTGCATTGGAGGTATGGCAATCCCTGCTCCACTGATCAGGATGAGGCAAACGGCTTGGCGCCATGGCACTGCAACGTGACCTCAGCCTCACCAACCTGATCTTGGCGGTGGTGACCGGCACCATCGGTTCCGGTTGGCTGTTCGCGCCTTACTTCACCGCCAAACTCGCGGGGGGAGGAAGCCTGCTGGCGTGGAGTGTCGGCGGATTGATGGCCTTCCTGCTGGCACTCGTTTTTGCAGAACTGGGATCGGTTGTCCCCAGTTCCGGTGCACTGGCACAGATTCCGTTGCTGAGCCACGGCCGCCTGTCTGGATTCATCGGAGGCTGGGCCGTCTGGCTGTCGTACGTCGCACTTCCAGCGGTTGAACTGCTGGCTCTGCTCGAATACCTCTCATCGAGCCTGCCTTGGCTAACCGTCCAGCACAACGGTGGCGAAGAACTCAGCCTTGCTGGCCATGCCGTGGCAGTGCTGCTGCTGATCCTGCTCTGCTGGATCAATCTCAACGGCGTCCGTAGCCTTGCGCGGTGGATCGACAACCTCACCTGGTGGAAGCTGATTGTTCCAGTGGGCGTCGCGATCACTCTGATGCTGATTAGCGGTCACTGGGGCAACCTGCGACTTCCTGTAGGTGGAACACAGGGCGCCGATGTTGTTCAGGCCGTTGGCAGTGGTGGAGTGCTGTTCAGCCTGCTGGGCTTTCGCACCGCCATGGATCTGGCCGGGGAAGCGCGCAGGCCCAGTCGCGATGTGCCCCTCGCCATGGGGCTCGGCTTGGGAATTTGTCTGGCGATTTATCTGTTGCTGCAGCTCAGCTTTCTGGTCAGCGTTCCTCCTGACCAGCTGACCAACGGCTGGCACAGCCTCAGCCTGAGCGCCCATGGAGGCCCCGTCGTTGCTCTCGCCATGGGGCTCGGTCTCAGTTGGATGGTCACCCTGCTGCTGATTGATGCTGTCGTGTCTCCGGGAGCGACAGCCCTCACATATATCGGTGTCTCAGCCCGAATCAGCTGGATGATGGGGGAATGCGGCCTCGTCCCTAAAGCTCTAGGACAGCTGAATCGCCAAGGGGTTCCCCACGTTGCACTGATCCTGAGCACGCTGGTTAGCGCCCTAATGCTGGCGGTAGGCCCTGGGTGGCAGAGCATCGTGAGCTTTCTCACCTCCACGTTGATCATCGCTCTGGCCACTGGCCCGATCAGCTTGATGGCGTTGCGGCGACAGCTCCCGAATGCTCCCCGCGGCTACCAACTCCCCATGGCGTCATGGTTGTGCCCCCTGAGCTTTGTGATGGCCACCTGGGCCATCAGCTGGTGTGGACGAAGCGCCCTTGAAGGAGCTGTGCTCTGCATCGGCATTCCAACGCTGCTGTTCGTCGTCCATCGCCGTTGGACAGGCATCGACATGGACGTTCGTTCGGCCCTCTGGTGGCCGCTGTACTTAGGACTTCTGGTGCTGAACACCGAGCTCTTTGGCGACGGAGGTCTGCTGCAACTACCGCAGGCGGGGCAACTGCTGGTGCTGGCGGGCATAGCACTTGGCGTGATGCCCTTAGCGGTCTTCTCCGCCCTGACCGAAGCATCTCCCCACGCCCAGCTGGAAGGCACCTCCACGACCTAGATCCTGAGAATCCGGCGCACAGCCTCATCCCAACCGGTGGCATGGGGGGCGCCGGCCAACTGAAATCGTCCAGCAGCGATGCCGGAACACAACTCCGGGTGGGGGCCATCAGGCCCTGGAACAACAACAGCGACATCGGCCACCTCGAGCAGCGGCAGATCGTTAGGAGAATCTCCCAAAGCCAAGACCTTCACCTGCTGAGCACCCAAATGTCGCTTCAGGGTTGCCAAGGCCTTGCCTTTGCTGATGTCAGGGCCCAACAGATGCCCCATGCGATTGCCCTGCACCACCGTGAGATGCATCCGCTGCGCTAAGGCTTCAAGTCGGCGCCGCCCCTCCGCCGAGGGCGGAACGAACGGCACACTGCAGCAACGCCGCTGGGCCTGGCGCAACGACTCGCCGCCGAGCCCCAATAACTGCTGACCTTCTTCCTCGCTGAGTTCATCCAACGGACGTAGCGGCTCCCCCAACTCACGCTGGAGATGCTGCAACTGGGGTTTCAGCTCCATCCAACCAGGGCCCAGCGGCAACTCCCAGGCATCCCCCTCAGGGGTTTCACCGTGCACGGCTCCACCGTTTTCAACGATGTATGGATCATGAAGCCCCGCTTCTGCGCGAAAGCCACGCACCTCCTCCGCCGTTTTACTGGTGCACGGAATCACAGGGATCCTGCGCTGTTGCAGCTGGCGGATCAGATCCTTTGCAGGAGACCAGTCGTAGGTGTGATCCAGCAACGTGCCGTCGAGATCGGTCACCACCCACCACGTCAACTCGACCTTCGCGGTCATGGCTGAACCAACCAATGCACCGCATAAGGCTCTAGCGAATGCAATTGATGTGGTGCGAACACATGACCGCTCAGGCAATCGGCCCATGGCTGATTCACATCGCCCCCCAAGCGACCGAGGCGCAAGCTCAGCCGCGATGCCGTCATGTTGTGAACAGCCACCAACGTTTCCCCCCCATAGGAACGCTGCAGGATGACGCGATCAAGGCGGTCAGCGCTCAGCACCTGCATGGGGGCATCAGGATGCAAAGCCAGATGAACAGCCCTTTCGGCAAGCGCCCGCTTCAGGACCGGAAGCAGCGCCGTTGCATCGGCATCAGGATCCGCCAGGCGTCGCTCTAAGGCCTGGGCCGTGAATTGGGGCCGATTGAGATCCCGTCGATGACCCGTCCGACGAAAGCGAGTTAGATCATTGGGAGCCGCTAAAAGCGCCGGCAGATAGAACGCGGGAACCCCTGGCAAGGCCAGGATCATGAGTTGGGTGAGCAGAAACCGCTCCCGTTGGAGATAGGTGGGATCAATCCCCCCATCCGCCATGGCACTCCACCAACTGATGTTGATCTCGTAGGGAACTTCTTCTCCAGAACTGAGCATCCTGTGGCTGACCAACCCACCCCGTTGCTCACAGCCGATCAACAATTGAAGCAAACGTTTCTGGGACATCAGTCCCTCTAGCGGCCTTAAGCCGATGCCGTCATGACAGGCGGTGAAGTTGAGCAACCCCGTCTGCTGCGGAAGGTCGGGCCATCGACTTAACCAGGCATTCAGGAGATCGGCGCGGCCACTGACGCTGGCCTCCAGCAGCAAGGGCGGCAGTGGAAAGTTGTAGGCCAGATGCGCTTCATCACCACTTCTCAGGTACGAGAGGTTTTCCTGCTCCGGCACGTTGGTCTCGGTGACCACAACGCCATCCAGTCCCACCTGATCGAGGAGCAGGCGAAGCACCTGGACCAGTTGATGCGCCTCAGGCAGATGAATGCATGAGGTATTGGGCTGCTTCCAGACAAAACCCACTGCATCCAAACGGATCCAACGCACCCCATGCCGGGCCATGCGCTGCATCAGACGGGCAAAGCCCAGCAGCACCTCCGCACTGCGCCAGTTGAGATCCACCTGATCCGGGCCAAAGGTGGTCCAGACCTGACGCGCACCTTTTGGCCCCCTCAACTGCGTGAACAGATTTGAGCTGCGGGGACGAACGACATCCGACCAACAGGGATCGGGCGCAGCCTCCAGCACACAAGAGCGACCGGGATCTTCATCCCGCATGAACTGCTGCACCCAAGGATGAGACGCCGAAACATGGTTGAGAACGAGATCGGCCATAAGCCGTCTCCCCTGGGCCAGGGCAGCAAGGTCGCTCCAATCACCGAAACGCTTCTCAAGAGACGTGTGACTGGCCACCGCAAAACCTCCATCACTGGTGGATTGCAAGAACGGCAACACATGAATCACTGCAGCAAAGGGGTGCAGATGGCGATTCACAAAGGACTTCAAAGCTTGAAGACCAGGCACACCGTCATCACCAATCGTGTCGGCATAGGTGATCAAGACCACAGCGCGGCCATCCCAACGCTCAACACGTCGCACCGCATCTGTCTCGGTATCGCCATCTGCAGACGATTCGCTCAAGATCTGCAGCAATTGCGACGACAACTCCTTGCCATCCCCGGAAGAATCATTCGGGTACAAATTGCCAAGCAGGTTCCGCAGCGTCTCTTCGCGCGGGGGCTGCATTGCCTTCCTCCTCAACACCGTTCAGGTATGGGGCAGGACTCTGACCTCTGTTGTTGCATCGAACACCACATGGATTTTCAGCAGGGCCTGATCAGCACCGTTCACGACTACAGCTTGGGCAATCTTGATGCAGTTGCCTTTAACCAGGAGTTGAGTCAGCGACCAACCACGCTGCTGATCCCCTGCCTGATGGAGGAATTCAGCCGCCCGGCCCTCGGCCTGATCCGAGAAACGCTCTCTGGACTCAAGGGCCTCAACGAGCTGGTGGTGGCGCTGGCGGCCAACAGCCCCGAAGACGTCAAAGCAGCAGAAAAGTTTTTTGAAGGGATGCCGTTCCCGGTACGGGTGCACTGGACCAACGGCCCCGCGGTTCGGGAACTGCTCGAATCCGTCGGCGAGCTGGGGCTCGATGTGACCGGGCCACCAGGCAAAGGATGGGCCGTCTGGCAGGGGCTGGGGGTGGCTTGCCAAAACGCTGAGGTCGTTGGCCTGTTCGATGCCGACATCAGAACCTTTGGATCGGCGTATCCGGAGCGCATGCTTCGCCCGCTGCTGGATCGATCCCACGGCATTGCCTACGTCAAAGCCTTTTACAGCCGCCTGTCCCTTGAGACCCAGGCGCTTCAAGGCCGCGCCACACGACTGTTTGTTGGCCCGTTGCTCGCGAGCCTGGAACAGATTTTCGGGCCTCTCCCTTACCTGGCCTATCTGCAGTCATTCCGTTATCCCCTCGCTGGTGAATTCGCCTTTACGAGCGATTTGGCCATGAATCTGCGCATCCCATCGGACTGGGGGCTGGAGGTTGGCCTGCTTTCGGAGGTGTACCGCCATGTGGCCTCCAGCCGAATTGCCCAAGTTGATCTCGGGCTGTTCGACCACAAGCACAAGGAGTTGGGCCATCAACCGACGGAAGGCCTGCAACGCATGGCTGGCGAAATCTTCGGCACCGTATTGCGTGGACTAATGGAACACGAAGGCTGCGTGATGTCGATGGACCAACTGCCAACGTTGGAGGTGCTCTATCGGCGGGTTGGAGAAGATCGGGTCCGTCAGTTCGGCCTCGACTCAGCAATCAACCGACTGCCCTACGACCGTCATGGCGAAGAACTCGCTGTTCAGAACTTTGCAAGCCTCTTGCGGCCTGGCCTCGCAAAACTGATGCAGGCACCTATTGCGCATCAACTGCCCAGCTGGTCACGACTTCGCAGTTGCAATTCAGCTCTGCAAGCTGATCTAGCTGAAGCTGGACAAGCTGATCGAAGATCTCTGAAACGGCCTAACCACCACCCACAACGCTTTGCCTCTGAGCTGGCTGCCTAAAGCCAGGCAGTTACAACATTCAGCCCAACTGCTCACGCTGCCGAGTCACCCAGGCCGTTGCAGCACGTTGCGAGTGCCAGGCCTGAAGCAATTGCTTAGCTAGTACCTGCAGTTGCTGTGGATCAAGCGTTGACTCTATGGCTCGATTCATCCGCTCAAGATCGAACTGCTGAGCAACACTCAAGCTGACTTGCTCCTGCATTTTTCAATCCCTCATATCGACGAAACAATCATGCGCAGGAGCAAGCAAAAGAATTGTTTCATTTGAAACGGAAGGCCATCTTTGCGTCGATCCAAACGTTGAACAAAAATCTGCAATCAAAAGCCTTGGGCAGAACTGTAATAGTGATTACAAAAATGACTCGATCTGTATCAACGCATATGTACCAAATCTAAAGCTGTGCTGATTCGGTGACCAATCAAACACTTCGGTTGCATCAAAAACACCAGATTGGCATGATTCAATATCGTCAAAATGATTGAGTGCGTTTATCAAAACGACACCAGCCGAATGGTGATCGTGAAATGCATTGGCAAGGACCACTTCTATCGAGAGAAGGTGGTGATGCCAACAGAGGTGTTCTGGTTCGAAGCACCTCAAGATGCGCGCTTGGAAATTTGGAAAATGTCGATGACTGGGCAGATGCTGCATGTGCGTGCCGATGTCAGTGACTACGCCAGAGATGAAGAGCCTGCCAGGGAATCCCTCTGGGCCAGCTGAACTGACCCGGATGAATTCGAGGAAAAGTGATCTAAACGCTTAGGAACTGGTCGACAACCGCTTGGCTGAGTTCACTTGTTGAACCACTGGCGACAATTCCGCCGCGTTGCATGGCGTAGTAGCGATCGGCCTGACGCACGAAATGGAGATGTTGCTCCACCAACAACACACCAATCCCGGTATCAGCAATAATCCGCCGAACAGCAGCTTCAATATCTTGAACAATATTGGGCTGAATGCCTTCAGTAGGCTCATCCAATAGCAGAAGTTTTGGCTTTCCTAGCAACGCTCGGGCAATAGCCAATTGTTGTTGCTGACCACCGCTTAGATCCCCACCCTTGCGCGGCAGAAACTCCTGCAGAATCGGAAACAGCTCATAGACAAATGGATCAATGTGTCGATGGCGCACCAAGCCACCCGGCAAAGCCTCCATCCCTAGAAGCAAGTTCTCTTCGACCGTGAGGTGCGGAATGATCTCGCGACCTTGAGGCACATAACCAATCCCCGCCCGTGCTCGCTGATGGGGAGCCTGACGATCCAGTTCAGCGCCGTCGAAGGCCATCGTTCCGGAGCGAGGGCGCAACAAGCCGATCAGCGATTTCAGCAACGTGGTTTTTCCCACGCCATTGCGGCCGATCAAACACACCATCTCACCCGACTTCACGCTGAGATCAACATCCCGAAGAATGTGACTTTCACCGTAAAAGGTGTTGAGGCCTTGGATCTCCAACAAATTCGTCATGGATTCTCCTCCTCAGTGGTGCCGAGATAAACCTCAATCACCCGGGGATCTGCTTGCACCTGATCCATCGTGCCCTCACAGAGAACATGACCCTGGTGCAGCACCGTCACCGGACTTTCAAGCCGTCGAATGAATTCCATGTCGTGCTCAATCACCAAGACGGTGTGATCCCCTGCCAATGACTTAAGTAGATCCGCCGTGAGGTCGGTCTCCTCATCCGTGAGCCCAGCCACCGGCTCATCCACCAGCAAGAGGTCGGGATCCTGCCCCACCAACATGGCGATCTCAAGCCACTGCTTCTGACCATGAGACAACGACCCAGCAGCCCAATCGGCACGGTTTTGCAGGTTGACGATGCTCATCAACTGATGAACACGGTCTCGCTGATCCCCATTAAGGCTGCCCACCAGCAATGACCAGGGCTGCTTCGGCTGGCTCACTGCCAGGGCCAAGTTCTCCTGGACGCTGAGCTTCTCGAAAACGCGGGGGCTCTGAAATTTGCGGCCGATGCCCAGGCGAGCAATGCGATGCTCCGCTCGCCCCACAAGGGAACGACCTTGAAACATCACATCGCCTTCCGTGGGAGCCGTTTTGCCCGTGATCACATCCAGGAACGTGGTTTTTCCGGCCCCGTTGGGGCCAATCACGGCCCGCAGCTCACCAGGCTGCAGGCTGAGGTTGAGATCTCGCAGCGCCAAAAACCCATCGAAACTGACGGTGATTTGGCGCAATTCCAATAAAGCCGTACTCATGACTGAACCTCCTCCTGACCTTCAAGATCGAGACGTGGATAGGTCTCACTCCGACGGGAGATGCCGAATCGGTTGAGCCAATTGCGAGGACCATCTCCTCGGAACCAACCAATGACGCCTTCAGGCAAGGCCGTCACCACGAGGATGAACAGCCCCCCTTGGATGAAAAGCCAACTTTGTGGGAGAGCTTCGCTCACCAAACTCTTGGCGTAGTTGATGGCCACAGCGCCAAGGATGGCTCCCACGAGCGTGCCTCGACCACCGACCGCAACCCAGATCACCATCTCAATCGAGAAGGGAACAGTCATGTATTGCGGCGAAACGATGCCCGACTGAACGGTGTACAGCGCGCCTCCGATTCCAGCCAACCCACCAGCGATGGCAAAGACGATCGTCTTGAACAGGGTTGGGTTGTAACCCGCAAAGCGCAGCCGGGGTTCGTCATCGCGAATGGCAATCAACACATCACCGAACCGACCCCGCACCACCCAACGCAAGAACAACCACGCCAGGATCACAACAATTGCAGTCAGCCAGAAAAAACTGCGCTGCATCTCTGCCGAACCCACAACCTGACCGAACAACTCCGTGACATCGGTCTTGAGACCATTGGTGCCGTTGATCAGCTTTTGCTGCCCATTGAAAAAATTGAAAAACACCAGGAGAGCGGCCTGGGTGAGGATCGAAAAGTAGACCCCTTTGATGCGGTTACGAAAGACGAGATTGCCCAGCACCGCTGCCAAAACAGCCGGAACCAACCAAATCCCCACCAAGGTGACGAGGGGTGAGTGGAACGGTTGCCAGAACGCGGGCAAACGATCAACCCCGTAGAGACTGAAAAATTCAGGGATGCCATTGGGCAGGTCCGCTGAACTGTTCAGCTGCAAGTACATGGCTGCCACGTAACCGCCAAGCGCGAAAAAGATGCCCTGGCCCAGGCTGAGCAGACCGGTAAAGCCCCAGATCAAGTCAATACCCAGAGCAACGATCGCCAGGGAGAGGAAGCGACCCAACAAATTCAGCCGAAACACCGGCAGAACAGCAGGCGCAGCAACGATGGCCGCAACGATCACCACCCAAAGGATGATCAAGGGCCACCGGCGTTGTTGAAATGCTTGGAACATCAGATCAAGCCTCCACCATGCGGCCTTTTTGCGGGAAGAGACCCGCAGGACGGAACTGCAAAAACACCACGATCAGTGCAAACACCATCACTTGAGCCATGCTCGTTGTGGCGAAGAAATTGACGGCACCGGCCAGGGGAGCCGGCATGTCGGGCCAAATCGTGAGCAAACGTCCAGCACCGATCAGATCGGTCAGGACGCCAATGGCGAACGAGGCCAGCACGGTTCCCAGCAAATTGCCGACACCGCCCAGCACCACCACCATGAAGCAGCCCACGATGTAAGACCCGCCCACGTTGGGGCCCACCGAACCAAGCAGGGAAACAGCAACCCCAGCCACACCGGCTAAACCCGAGCCAATGCCAAACGTGAGCACATCAACGGTCTCCGTCGGGATGCCAAGGCAGTCACTCATCGCGCGGTTCTGAGTGACCGCACGAATGCGCATGCCCCACACACTTTTGTTGAGGAACCAAGTCACCCCAACCACCGCAACGATCGTCAGCACGATGATCACGAGACGGGGCACTGGGAAGGTGATGTCCATGTATTCGATCCCACCGCGCATCCATTTGGGCGCCGTCACATCCACGTTGCGGGAGGTAGCTCGGGCGATGCGGCTGATTTGTGAGGCCAAACCACCAGCCAACAACACACCTGCCAGGGCTGAAACAGCCCAGCTCCCAGCCCGCACCAAGCGGGCTCGCGGCCCCGCCAAGAGAGACGACGGAAGCAGCAGAGGCAGAGCAAAGCCCAGCACCAGCGCCAGAATCAGGCCGGCAGCGTGAGCCAGAGGGACACTCCGCACAAACTGCTGAAGAATCAGACTGACACCCCAGGTCGCCAAGAGTGTTTCCAACGGATTGCCGTAAAGACGGCGAATCACGGTGCGCTCTAACAAAATGCCGACAACACCGCTGACGATGAACGCCAGGGGAATGGCAACGAGAACGTAGGCGTTGTAAACGGGCTGCAGGGCAGGAAGCTTGAAGATCAGCTGCACCACGAAGGTGGTGTAGGCCCCGAGCATGATCAGCTCGCCATGGGCGAGGTTGATGACACCCATCAAGCCAAAGACAATGGCCAGTCCGAGAGCAGCGATCAGCAGCACCGAGCCGATGGCCACACCGTTGAACAGGCTTTCAAGAAGCAGTTGCACAGAAGTCTGAAACGAAGCGTTCAGTGAAACGACAAAAAGGAGGAGCCCGGCGACGGGCTCCTCCCTGAAGAGCAATCAGGCTGTGATCGGAGGATCAGAGCTTGTACTTCTCGCCTTTCGCAGCGTCGGTCCAGTCGCAAGCGAAGCCCTTGGAGCTGGGCTCGAACTGGTTCCAGGCCTGAGGAGCCACAGGACCATCGGAAGATTCGAGGATCTCGAACTGGCCGTCAGCAGTGATCTGGCCGATGCGCACGGTCTGGGACAGATGGTGGTTGGGCATCACCGTTACAGGACCCTGAGGGGCATCGAATTCGATACCAATCAGAGCTTCACGCACCTTGTCGTCGTCGAAACTATTGGTTTTCTCGACGGCCTTCTTCCAGAGGTAAACCATGTTGTAGGCCGACTCCTGAGGGTCCGCGACCTGACGGTCGGCGCCGTACTTGTCCTTGAAGTCAGCAGCGAACTTCTTGGATGCCGGGGTGTCGATCGACATCATGTAGTTCCAGGCGCCGTAATGGCCCTCGAGGAACTCAGGTCCGATGGTGCTGATCTCTTCTTCCGCGATGGAGTAGCTCATCACGTAATAGCCGTTCGCAGGCGTGAGACCGGCGTCTTGGATCTGCTTGAAGAAGGCGACGTTCTGGTCGCCGTTCAGGGTGTTGATGATCACACCGCCGTCGGGCAGAGCCTTCTTGATCTTGGCGATGATCGGAGCAACCTCGGTGTTGCCCAGGGGCAGGTAGTCCTCACCGACCACTTCGCCACCCAGAGAAGCGACCTGCTCCTTGGTGATCGTGTTGGAAGTACGGGGGAAGACGTAGTCCGAACCCACCAGGAAGAAGGGCTTGCCAGCGGCAGGCGACTTCTCATACATGAACACGGTTGCAGGCTCCGACTGCTGATTCGGAGTTGCACCGGTGTAGAAGATGTTGTTGGAACACTCCTGACCCTCGTACTGAATCGGGTAGTAGAGGAAAGCGTCCTTCGACTCGTACACAGGCAGCATCGCCTTGCGGCTAGCAGAGGTCCAGCCACCGAAAACCACGGGCACCTGATCCTGGTCGATCAGTTTCTTGGACTTCTCAGCGAAGGTGGGCCAATCGGAAGCACCGTCTTCGACGATGTACTCGATCTTGTAACTCTTGCCGTCGACCTTGACGCCACCAGCGGCGTTGATCTCATCGATCGCCATCTTCTCAGTGTCCACCAGGGTGGACTCCGAGATGGCCATGGTGCCGGTCAGCGAATGCAGGATGCCAACTGTGACGGTGTCGTCAAAGTCGGTTGCTGGTGCAGAAGCTTTGTCGTCACCACCACAGGCGGTCACGGCGAGACCCAGCGATGCTGCGGCCATGCCAGCAAACAGACGCTTGGAGAGAGGGGTGCTCATGGAATGAGGGGGCACTTAAAAGCTTGGACGCAGGAAACGTCCTGAAATATGACCATCGCCAGAGGAGGAGATTTGAAATGTCGCAAAGAGAACAGTTTTGAGCCAAAAAGCTTGTGTTTTCATGATTTTGGTAGCTGTTGCAACAAAAACTCCACCACTCCATCCATCCCCTCACCGCTGTGCAGATTCGTGAAACACCACGGCCTATCACCGCGCATCCGACGGGTGTCCTGTTCCATCACCGCAAGATCGGCACCGACCTGCGGAGCCAGATCAATCTTGTTGATCACCAAAAGATCAGACCGCGTGATGCCAGGCCCTCCCTTACGGGGGATCTTGTCGCCAGCAGCAACATCGATCACATAGATGCAGAGATCCACCAACTCTGGGCTGAAGCTCGCCGCCAGGTTGTCGCCGCCACTCTCAACAAGAACAAGATCCAGGTCAGGAAATTGGGCTTCCAGATCTGCCACAGCTGCTCTGTTGATCGAGCAGTCTTCGCGGATCGCTGTATGAGGACAACCACCGGTCTCCACCCCGCGGATCCGCTCTGGATCCAAGGCACCGGCACGGGTGAGGAACTGGGCATCCTCCTGGGTGTAGATGTCATTGGTGACGACCGCGAGCTGCAGGTTGTCGCGCAAGCGGCGACAGAGCGCCTCCACCAGTGCGGTCTTGCCGGATCCGACAGGACCAGCCACCCCCAGGCGCAGTTTGCTGCTCATCAGCTTCGAAACAGGCGTGAATACAACTCAGCATGGGCAAGCTGCGCCATGCCCGCACCGACACCGCTGCTCCAGAGCTGCTGCGGATCGGCAGCCTGAAGCAGCTGCGCTTGCAAGGCAATCATCGGTAGCAACCGCTGTTGCAGCACCTGCGCTCGGGACGGACCCAACGGCAGCAGCCGCACCGACGCACTGAGCTGATTGGCAACCCAGCCGTAGAGATATCCCTCCACCATGTCTCCAGCTGGAACCGACAAGCCCACAGCGGCCCAGGCCCAGGCCGCTGGCCAGCTCAGGGGCATGGGTTCGGGCAGGTCCTGCCCCATGTCAGACATCAACTGCAGCAACGACATTCCCATCTGACGCTGTTGCGCTCGAAGCTCTGCTGCTTCACGGGTGGCCAACAGCCAACCGTCCAGATCAATCAGGCGCGCTTTGGCCGCGCCATCCGCCTGGGTTGACCACCCCACCAGCGACTCTGCAAGGGGCCTCAAGGCAGCGGCCTCCAGTCGCACCGCGCCCCGTTGCAATTCAGCCTCCAACCAAGCCTGAACGGCCTGCTCATCAGCGATGGAGCCAGCCTGAATCAGCACCTCGAGACCTTCCGAGTAGCTGAAGGCACCAACGGGCAACGCCGGGCTAACCAGTTGCAACAACGCCAGGGATGTCATCCGTGCTGATGCCCCCCATAGGCGCCACCTTCGGGAGCAAACGGCTGAAGGCAGCGACTGACCGTCAATCCACGCCCTTCCAGCATCGTGGCCAACACGGAATCCTCCGGGAGCAACAGCTCCTGCTCATGCAGCTCCAGGGCGACATGGCGATTGCCCAGGTGATAAGCCGCCTGCAACAGCTCCAGAGGATGCGACCCCTGCACCCGCAGCAACGCTTCCGGCGCTGCCGTCACCTCCACAACGGTCGAACCGGACTGATCGCCCAGCAGATCACCAGGCTGCAGGGAGCCCATACGGGGCAACTGCAGCAGCACCGGACGACCGCATGAAGTGGTGCGGCGACCGCGCAATACCGTGCGCTCTTCAGCCGTTAACGGCAAGTGCAGGGTTGCCATGGCACTGCTGTTCTGCAGGCGCTGCTCCAACACCACCACTGCATCTGTCACCACCATCTCCTTTCCAGTTCCACAGAGAAAGCCTGCCCAGACATCAGCAGCACTTTGGTGTGCGTTGCTACAGAGATGAAGGCGATGGCAGCGGAGCGTGAAGCCATGCAACGTCTCGATCCTTGGCACGGCCGCTGCGACCTGCAGTTTCGTGCAGCCAACGGCAGCACCCGACACCAGGGGGGCTGCACGGCTCCGTTCAAGTTGCTTCGCAGTGAACGCGGTGATGACGGACGCTGCGAGCTGCCGATTCTGCACACAGCTGGAGGCCTGGTAGGCGGCGATCAACTCAGCCTCGACATCAAGCTTGAAGCCAGCAGCCGCAGCCTGATCACCAGTGTGGCGGCGCAGAAGGTTTACGGGTCCATCGGCCGCAGCCGCTTACAGCCTGAGGGCTGCTCTGCACAACAGCACGTGTGCTGCTCGCTAGCCAGCGGCAGTGATCTGGAATGGCTGCCGCAGGAATTGGTGCTGTACGCCGATGCCTTGTTCGAGCAGCACCTGACGGTGACCCTGCCAATGGATGCCTCCTTTGTTAGTGCAGAAATCGTGCGCCTGGGTCGAACCGCCGCTGGTGAAACCCTGCAGCAGGGGCGATGGCGGTCCAGCCTCACGATTCAGCGCATCACCTCAACCGGCTCGACATGGGAGTTGGCTGATCGCGTGGAACTGGGCGGAGCCAGCCTGGAGGGCCCCCATGGCCTAGCTGGTGCACCGGTTTTCGGAACACTGATCTGGGCCGCACCCATGGCCATGGGCGCCGAAACAACCGCAACGCTGCTGGACGGAGCGCGGGCCGACCGTGAGGGGCTGACGGGCACGATGCGCTGCGGGGCCCTCGGGCAAGGGCTGATCGCCCGCTATTCCGGCACTTCCAGCCGCGATGCCCGCTTCTGGTTCAGCCGAATCTGGGAGCGCACGCGAACACTCCGGGGACTGACAAAGCCACGCATCCCCAGAGTCTGGCCCCTGCAGGAACAGCCTCTACGCCGACAAACGTCCACCATGAACCCTTTGGAGACCGCAGCGGAGACACACTGAAGAAGACCGAGCTTCGCTATGCATCTCAGTCCCCAGGAAAAGGACAAACTCCTGATCGTGACCGCGGCACTGCTTGCGGAACGACGATTGAACCGCGGCCTGAAGCTCAACCACCCCGAATCGGTGGCCTGGCTCAGTTTTCTGGTGCTTGAAGGTGCCCGTGACGGCAAGAACGTGGCGGAGCTGATGCAGGAAGGCACCACCTGGCTGCGTCAGGACCAGGTGATGGACGGCGTGCCCGAGCTCGTGCACGAGGTGCAGATCGAAGCCGTCTTCCCCGATGGCACGAAGCTCGTCACCCTGCACGACCCAATTCGCTGAGGCAGAACCCATGGCACCTCTCATTCCCGGCGAACTGCTTCCCGAACCGGGTGAACTTGAGCTGAATGCGGGACGACCCGTCACCACGGTGAGCGTCTCCAACAGTGGCGATCGACCGGTGCAAGTGGGCTCCCACTTCCATTTCGCCGAAGCCAACGCCGCCCTGCAATTCGATCGGGCCGCAGCCCGCGGTCATCGTCTCGACATCCCCGCCGGCACCGCCATCCGCTTTGAACCTGGCGACAGTCGCGACGTGAACCTCATTCCCTTTGCCGGTGCCCGACGCGTCATCGGCTTCAACGGCCAGATCAACGGATCCCTCGACGCCTGACCCATGCCCTACCGCATCTCCCGCCAGGCCTACGCCGAGACCTACGGACCCACCACCGGCGACCGGGTTCGCCTTGCGGACACCGAGCTGATCCTCGAAGTCGAGAAGGATTTCACCGTGTACGGCGACGAGGTGAAATTCGGCGGCGGCAAGGTGATTCGCGATGGCATGGGCCAGTCCCAGACACCTCGAGCCGAAGGCGCCGTCGACACGGTGATCACCAATGCCTTGATCCTCGATTGGTGGGGCATCGTCAAAGCCGATGTCGGCCTCAAAGACGGCCGGATCGTGGGCATCGGCAAAGCCGGCAACCCCGACACCCAGGAAGGGGTCACGATCGTGGTGGGCCCCGGCACCGAGGCGATCGCTGGGGAAGGTCACATCCTCACGGCCGGTGGCATCGACACCCACATCCACTTCATCTGCCCCCAGCAGATCGAAACTGCTCTGGCCAGTGGCGTCACCACCCTGATGGGCGGCGGCACCGGACCAGCCACCGGCACCAATGCCACCACCTGCACCCCTGGGGCGTTTCACATCGGGCGAATGCTCCAGGCCGCCGAAGGCTTGCCGGTGAACCTGGGCTTCTTTGGCAAGGGCAACGCCAGCACCCCGGAAGCCCTGGAGGAACAGGTGCGCGCCGGTGCCTGCGGCCTGAAGCTGCATGAAGACTGGGGCACCACGCCGGCCACCATCGATGCCTGTCTGTCGGTGGCCGACCGGATGGATGTGCAGGTGTGCATCCACACCGACACCCTGAACGAAGCCGGCTTCGTGGAAGACACGATCGCCGCCATCAAGGGACGCACGATCCACACCTTCCACACCGAAGGTGCCGGCGGCGGCCATGCCCCAGACATCATCAAGATCTGCGGCGAAGCAAATGTGCTGCCGAGCAGCACGAATCCCACCCGGCCCTACACCCGCAACACGCTCGAGGAGCACCTCGACATGCTGATGGTGTGCCACCACCTCGACCCCAAAATCCCCGAGGACGTGGCTTTTGCCGAATCGCGGATTCGCCGCGAAACGATCGCCGCCGAAGACATCCTTCACGACCTCGGCGCCTTCTCGATCATCGCCAGCGACTCCCAGGCCATGGGGCGCGTGGGCGAAGTGATCACCCGCACCTTCCAGACCGCCCACAAGATGAAGGTGCAGCGCGGTGCGCTCCCGGAAGACTCCAACCGCAACGACAACCATCGGCTGAAGCGCTACATCGCCAAGGTGACAATCAACCCCGCTCTTGCCCATGGCATCAGCAGCGAGGTGGGCTCGATCGAAACCGGCAAGCTCGCCG
This sequence comes from Synechococcus sp. MU1611, assembly GCF_020514255.1. Taxonomy (NCBI): domain Bacteria; kingdom Bacillati; phylum Cyanobacteriota; class Cyanophyceae; order Synechococcales; family Synechococcaceae; genus Synechococcus; species Synechococcus sp. MU1611. The sequence continues at coordinate 257,186 of NZ_VTLC01000002.1, forward strand.
ATCTCGTGCTGTGGAAGCCGGGCTTCTTCGGCATTCGCCCGGAACTGGTGATCAAGGGCGGTTCGATCGTGTGGGCCCAGATGGGCGATGCCAACGCCTCCATTCCCACCCCCGGGCCCGTGCACGGCAGGCCCATGTTCGGCGCCTTCGGCAAAGCCTTGGCTCCCAGCTGCCTCACCTTCGTGAGCGCAGCCGCCATGGATGCTGATATCCAACGTCAACTGGGTCTGGAGCGCACCTGCATGGCGGTGAAGGACACCCGCAGCGTGGGCAAAAGCGCTCTCAAACTCAATTCCGCCCTGCCGAAGGTGAGCGTGGACCCGCAGACCTATGAGGTGTTCGCCGACGGTGAACTGCTCACCTGCGAGCCCGCCGAAGTGCTGCCCCTCGCCCAGCGCTATCTGCTGCTTTGACCACCACCCTGCTGGTGATCCAGCACGTTGACCACGAAGGGCCCGAACTGGTGGAACAACTGGCACGGGAACGGGGAATGACTCTCCGGACCCTGCGGCCCGACCGAGGCGACCGCCTGCCGCACCCAAGTGAATGCCCGAACAGCATCGCGCTGGTGCTGGGGGGACCAATGGGGGTGAACGAGCAGCATCGTCAAGACCTGCACTGGCTCCAAGCCGAGCTGAACTGGTTGACGGCCTGGCACCAGCAGCGTCGACCGGTGCTGGGCATCTGCCTGGGGGCGCAGCTCTTGGCTGTCGCTGCTGGCGGATCCGTGGAACCCCTGCAGGTTGGAGCGCCACCACAGCAACTCAAGGAACTGGGACTGGGGGCAATCCACTGGGTTGCTGAACGGAGCGATGAGGCCTTACTGCAGGGACAACCGAGCAGCAGCTTGGTGCTGCATTGGCATGGCGATCGCATCCACCTGCCAGGCGATGCAACCCTTCTTGGTTCCTCGCTGCACTGTGCGGAACAGGTGTTTCGAATCGGCGATCACGCCATTGGCCTGCAATGCCACCTCGAGATCAACAGAGACGCACTGCAACGCTGGATCGCCAACGACCACACCTATGTGATGAGCGCCCTTGGGCCTGAAGGGCCCGAACGCCTGATGCGGGAGTGGCGCTGGCTTGGAGACAAGCTGCAAGAGCAAGGTCGACACTTTTTCAATGCTGCGCTCGATCAGCTGCAGGAGTGCTGCAAGACCAGGTGATTCACATCAGCAAGGCCAACTAATTTCTACGGATAAAAATAAACAAAAGCAAAAACTTTTCAGATCAAGTATCGAACCGAACATCAACACAACGACCGAAAACGCTTCAATAGTTTTGTAGCAACAGCTACCGATCGTTCACTTCGCACCACGCGAAGCGCAGTTCGCCTCAGGCCATGGAACGGGGACCTGAGCTTGCTTCGAGGACCTTCCAATGACCACCCTTCTCTATCGCGGGCATCAGTACCAGCAAAAGAACGCCACTGAGAGCAGGCCCGGTGTGCAGCTGGTCTACCGCCGCAACGTGTACCAATCCCGCCAGATCAACAGCCACCGCACTCCGGTGCAGCTCGTGTACCGCGGGGTGGGCTACACGCGCTAGGCCAACTTCTCAATCTGTAGCAACTCGAACATTCCAGTTCCGAGGATTAGGGCGTAATAGATCCAGCCTCAGCAACGACGTTGGATCTCATCACTTCCCGCCTCGACAAAGGCCTTGTGCAGGTGAATCCCTCCAGCGTGCACGGCGTGTTCTGGCTGCAAACCCACTTCCCAGCCAGCGAATGGGATGCCTTGCTGTCTGGCCAGGCTGCATTTGGAATGGATTGCATCGACGACCTCGTCAATGATGCGCGTCAAGCTGGTTTGAATGTGGAGTGGGAAGCCACAGTCCCCAGTTGAGCCATTCAGAGTTTTGCAAAAAGCCCTCGACACCCAGTGTTGATGGGCTTTTTTTAATGGCACAAACCAACGCGAATCACTAAGCCACCAACCGGTTGAGCATGGGCAACTCTGAGAGTTCATCCCTCCATTCCTGGGCCCAAAGTGCCTGGCTGCGTTCGTAAACCTCCATCAACTGTTCCACCGCACGCTCATGGAAATCAACCCGTAGGTCCAACAGCGGAAAGGCAGCTTCACCACTCACCTGCACGGCTGCTGAGGTGCAGAAATCGGAGCGGTGATCGCCTCCAGCAGCCTCCCCCGCCTGCAGGGCAGCCATCAGGCGTCGACCAAGTTTCCAGCTGGGATCGCTGGTGAGATACGCCTGCTCCATCGCCTCCACAACACCGTCGTCAACCAAACAATTGCCGGCGACAGACAAGTCACGCCGATGGCGGTGCCCAGCCCAAGCCCCGCAATCCTGCCCCGTCCAACAGGCCGTTCGACCATCCAGGTCGATCAGATGAAACTGACGCCGATCACGATGCTGATCATCCGCCAGAAGGCTGGCCAAAACACTCTCCGCATCCGCACTCTGCTCCAAGCGTTCAAGACCACAGATCCCCAGATAGGGATTGGTATGGGCCTGGGTCGCCACAGCGCCAACTCCTGCGCGGATGTGGGGCACGGTGGATCCAACGGCCAGATGACAGGTGGCAACAGCCACGCCAAAGCGGCCGTTGCTGGGATCACGGGCCAGGATCGAAAAGGTCACGGCAGCTGGCGGTCGAGCCGCAGCAGCGTTTCCAAAAGCACCGAAGTGCCCGCCCAGCACTGTTCGTCGCTGGTGAACTCCGCAGCTGAGTGACTCAAACCGCCCCGACTGGGAACAAAAATCATGCCCATCGGCCAACGGCGACCAACCTCCTGCGCATCGTGGCTGGCTCGGCTGGGGAGATGGCTGTGAGACAAGCCGAGATCGGCCGAGGCCTCAGCAATCGTGGCCATCACCACAGCATCAGCAGGGGTGGGATCAACACTGAACTGTGGGTCCACCGAAATCGGGCAGCCCGTTTCAGCACCAATGCTTTCGACCTGCTGCATCAACTCCTCCACCAATTGATCGAGAACAGTCGGGTCAACATCCCTCAGGTCGACCGTCAGGGCGACAGCGCCGGGGACGACATTGGCGGCATTGGGCCAAACCTCCAGTCGACCCACGGTCGCCACAGGATCTCCTGGATGGCGGGATGCCATCGCCTCGACGGCAAGAACAATGCGCGACGCCGCCACGAGGGCGTCCTGTCGCAGACCCATCGGTGTGGTGCCGGCGTGATTGGCCTGTCCCTGCACATTGATGCTGAACCGACGCTGACCAACAACACCCTCAACAACACCAATGGCATCCCCGCGTTGCTCGAGAACGCCGCCCTGTTCAACATGCAACTCAAGAAAAGCGGCATAGGCCTCATCGGAGCGTCGGGCCGACGCCAGCGAAGGCCAATGCCCCCCGATTCGCGCCAGATTCTCTTGAATCGCCTGGCCGTTGCTGGTGACGTAACTCTCCGGGTTAGCGGAAGCCGTCCCCGCCAAGCCTTTGCAACCCACCATGGTCGACTCCTCATCGGCAAAGGCGATCAACTCAATGCCGTGCCGCAGCCTCATGCCCTGGTCCTGAAGAGCGCGGCAGGCTTCCAGACCTGCAAGAACACCCAGGGCACCATCAAAGCGTCCACCGGTGGGCACGGTGTCGAGGTGTGAGCCGGTCACCAAAGCAGGACGGTGTGGATCGAGGCCTTCAAGACGCCCGATCAAATTGCCAGCAGCATCCACACGCACCTGCATGCCCAACTGCTTCATCCAACTGGCCAGCAACTCACGGCCCTGAACGTCTTCCGCTGAAAACCCGCGTCGACAAACGCTGCCATCCGGCTTCGCGCCAATCCTGGCAAGCTGCTCAATCGTGCCAACCAAACGATTGTGGTTTGGTCGCGCCGCAATTTTGACTGGCTCGACCCTCGATGCAGGGGTAGTCGGAGACGCCGAGATGAGCCCTGGCAATGCCGTGACCTGCAGTTCAAAGGGGTAAGTACTTTGACCTGACTCGGCCGATTGGCTTGTAGCTAGCGCAACGATTTAACGCTGATCAAAGAATTCAAACGGGCATCAGCACCCGCCACCCCAGGCGGTCGGCCTCCCGACGGGCCAGGGCTGGCACGTCCTCTGCCACAAACATCCGGTGCAACATCTGCACACCCAGCAGATGATTGATCACGGCATCCATCTGCACACGCTCCGCATCGGTGGTGGCAGGGTCCGCATGACGTGCAAACAAGGCGCTAACGCCGGCCTTGCTCAATAAACCAGCGGCATCGATCGCCTCATCACTGAGGTAGTCATCGGCGAGTTGCTTCATCTGCTCCCACTTCTCGGGCTCCGTATGGGCTGGCGGCGCCATGAAGGCGAACTTCTCACGCCGATACAACACCTCCGGCAACAAACCCGCCATGGCTTCCCGCAACACGTATTTCTCGGTTTTCCCCTTAATCCGCAGTTCGGGAGGCACTTGCACGGCAACAGCGGCCAGATGGTGATCCAGGAAGGCCGGTCGGGCCTCCATGGAATTGGCCATGTCGACCCGGTCACCGCCCCAAGTCAAGATCTGGCCCTCCAACATGGTCTTGATCCAGACGTACTGGGCCTTGTCCAGGGCATGGCGCCCTTCAAGTTGATCCGCATCCAATTGCTCAGCAATCGCTTTACCCGGGGAGTAATCCTGCAGGGCTGCAGCATGAGACTCCGCCAGAAGCTCCGGCACCAAGGGCGCACAGGCCAGCCACGGCTGCAGGCAACTGGGGGTAAAGCCAACCACCGCATCGAGGTCGGGATCGTCCACCTGGTTTTCAGCGAGCATCGCTCCCTGCACCAGGGCATTGGACTGCTGAAGCAAGGTTTCCCAGCTGGCGCGCTCCTCCTGAGGCAAGTCATCCAGACCGTGGAGGAACATGTCACGGCGAAAGGCGGGATAACCGCCGAACAACTCGTCTGACCCTTCACCGGTCATCACGACCTTGTAGTCAACGTTGTTGACATGGCGACTCATCAAGAACTTCGCCACCGCCAAGGTGTTGTAGATCGTTCGCTCCGCATGCCAGATGGTGCGCTCCATATGGCCATAGAGCTCCTGACCGGAGAGACGCATCAGATCCTGCTCAGCCCCCGTGGCCTCGGCCATCTCCTGAGCAATCGGCGACTCGTCGTAACGGGCGTCATCGAATCCGATCGTGAACGCCTTCACCGGTGCCTGGCTGACAGCTGACGCCAAACCGAGAATCGAACAACTGTCGATGCCACCGGAGAGATAACAGCCCACAGGCACGTCGGCCACCATGCGCAGCTCGACGGCCTCCAGCAAAGACGCACGAACTGCAGCGATGTGGTCGGCCTCCGTGAGGCGACGATCGCGCTGATCCTGACGCGGAAAGTCGACATCCCAGTAGGTCGACTCCGACACCTCCAGCCGCCCATTCGCACGTTGCACCTTCAGCACATGGCCGGGCTTCACCTGTTGCACCCCAGCAAAGGCAGTGGTGCCAGGAACCATGGTCTGCATCAACTGGTGGAACAGACCCTCCGACGTGAAGCGTCGCTCAACCGCTGGATGCGCGAACAGCACCTTCAACTCGGAACCAAACACCAGACCCTCAGGCGTCATCACCCAGTACTGCGGTTTGATGCCGAAGCGATCCCGCACCAGGTAAAGGCAATCCTCCGCGCGATCAAACAACGCAAAGGCAAATTCCCCGCGCAATAGAGGCAAGGTCGCCTCCAAGCCCTGGCGCTGATAAAGCCGGAGCAGGATCTCGGAATCGCTCTTGCTGCTGAAGCGCACCCCCTGGGCGGTGAGGTCCGCTCTGATGCGTTGAAAGTCGTAAAACTCACCGTTGTGCGCCATCAGCACCTCACCGTCATCGGTGAGAAAGGGCTGACGGCCACGTGACTCGTTCAGATCGATGATCGAGAGGCGGGCATGGCAGAAACCAACACCAGCCTGATCAAGCACCTCCACGCCAAAGCCATCGGGCCCACGATGGGCCTGGATCGCTGCCATGTTGACCAGCAGCTGGCGGTCCACCGTCTGACGACGGTCTGCGTTGAAAACACCTCCGATTCCGCACATAACGCTCGCTCAGACGACATCCATGACGCGTTCGGCCCGGTTCACCATGCAGGTGAGCAGTGCCATCCGCAGGAACACAGCTCCCCTGGCCTGGCTGAAATACCAGTTGTGGGGTGTGTCATCCAGGCAGGTGCTCAGTTCCGCTCCCCGCGCCAAGGGATGAAGCACGATCGCTTCAGGCTTGAACGGCATGTCGCGGGTGAGGCGAAATCCTCTCCCGTGCACTTCATAGGTATCGCCAACCCAGGCGATGGCGTTGATGTAAATGACATCCAGATCGGGCACTTCAGCCTGTAGATCGGTGCTGCAGCGCACCTTCATGCCGCAAGCCTCGAGCTCCTCCAACTGCCCAGGGTCGAACAACTGCAGATCCGACTCCAACCCGGGAGCATGAATCACCACCACCTCATCCACGGTCTGCGGGAATTTGGCCAGGATCCTCAGCAGTGAGCGAACCGTTCGCATCCGCGATGGAATCCCGACGATTCCGATGCGAATCCGATCAGCCGCAGCCACCTCAACTTCGGCGAGCTTGGGCCGCCACTTGAAGATGGTGTACAGATCCGCCATTGCCTGAGTCGGATGTTCATCAATGCCATTGCCGGCATTAATGATCGGGATTCGCAGAGTTGACGTCATCGCATAAACAGCACCGGGATCGCTGTCCCGAAGCACCACGCAATCGCCGTAGTTGTTGAACATGTGGGCGACATCTTCAAGGGACTCGCCCTTGGCAATCCCGGTGGTAGCTCTGTCGGTGATGTTGATCGAGCTGCCACCAAGGCGATGCCAGGCACTGTCAAAAGAGAGACGGGTGCGCGTGCTCGGCTCGTAAAACGCGTTAATCAGAATCTTGCCGGTCAGGGGCGTGTTGTGGCGGCAATACCGATCTGGATTGCTCTCGAATTTCGCCGCCAGCCGAAACACCTGCAACAAGGCCTCGGGTCGAAACGGTTGGATCGACACCACATGCTGATTCACCAAATCCAGCAACGGCTCTCCGTCCTCGGCAATCGCAGCCAGCAGCTCCTGGGGTTGGTTCTGGCCATAGACATCGGGACCCATCGGCTGAAACCGAATCTGTACCGACGACGCTTCAACTACTGCTGAATTTGCCTGTGCCATAGCTAAATCGGATCAACACTCTGTTTGCCAAACCGAGTGCTAAGGCCAAGAACTACATCTTTTACCGGTAACAACAACAACACCCCTTCGTCCACAAAGAAAGATCTTCTTAAGCAAAGATCCGGAAAAAATGTTCAGCTGGTTACTAATACCTGCAGCCGTCACCACACACGACCGTTCCGCCACTCAACCCACCAAATCAGTAGCAACACGAACACAGACAGCACCAAGGCAAGCTGACTGGCCACCAGCAGAAACTGAAAGCCGGAGAGTCCAACAAGGCTGGCCATCAAAAAAAGACTTTGGATCATCCCTCCTCCTGCAACAAAGTGAAGTCAAACCTTTCCGGCCACGTGCGACTGCCGATCAGCATCACGACTGCTGATACGGCCGCCGAAAACACAGCGGCGCAGTAAGGCGCTATCAGCACATAAGCGAGCAGGCCAACAACGCTGCCGGCGAGCATGGCCGCAATGGCAGCCGTGCGATTGGCCGTGCGCCAGTACAGGCCGCAGGCCACTGGCCAGACCGTGGAGGCCACCAGGGCACCGGTAAAGAACAGCACCGACGCCAAAGAATCAAGCCGCGGCCAGGACAGGGCCAACGTGACGACCGCCAACCCCACCACCATCAGCCGCGCAGCCTGCTTGAGCTGCAGGTCACTGGCTTGGGGCCGCAACAGGCGGAAGTACACATCCTCCGCCAGAAGATCGGCGGTGGATGCCAACAGCGAATCCAGGGTGGAGGTGAGCGACGCAAACACCACCACAAACACCAGAGCAGCGCCGCCGGCGCCGAGCAGATCAGCTGCCATCACTGGGAACACCATGTTCACCTGCTCGAGAGGCAACTCACGCGCCAATGCCACCAGCCCGATGGAGCCCGTCACCATCGGCACGCTCATCCAGGCGACCCCCCCCAACACAAAGGAGGTCATCACCACCGAGCGACGGCTAGCGAAGACCCGAGACCACCAGATGTTGTTGTGAAACACCTCGCCCATCGAGAAGAGGGCGGAATTCCACGCGATCAACAAACCAGCAGGCAACAGCAGATCGAGCCGATCGGGATGCCGGGCAAGCAACGAGGCATGCACCTCGGGCATCGGGAATTGCCGGAAAGCGAGCACCGCCACCACCGCCAACAGCACCATGATCAAGAGCGACTGGATGAAATCGGTGCCGATCACGGCCCGCATCCCACCGAACAGGGTGTAGAGCGTGGCAACACCAATCACCACCACCATCCCCACGTGGTAATCGAAGCCTGAAAGGGCCTGCAGCAGCAGTCCGGCACCCATCGCCTGGGTCATCAAAAAACCCAGGGTGTAAATAGCGGTGATCACCATGAACACCCACCAAGCCAGGCGCCCGTAACGCAACCGAATGAAATCGCCGCTGGTGCGTCCGTTGGGCATCAGCTGCTTGATCCGCGAAGCCAGGGGAGCAAACAGGATCAGTCCAAGCCCTGCCAGGGCATAGCTGAACATGCCCCAAAGCCCGGTCTTGTAGCCGAATTCAGGGGCAAGCAACGTGGTGTTGCCGGTGACCCAGGAGGCCATCAACGTGGCGGTGCTCAGGGCCAGCCCGATGTTGCGCCCCGCCAGCATGTAGTCATCGGCATTGCCTTGACCGCGCCGACCCCAAGCAATCCCGAGGGCAACCCAGAGAACGGAGAACAACACCACCAGCGCCCAGGCGATCCCGGGCTGGAGGAAGGGAACCGAGTCAGCGGACATCCGTCGACCCCCTTCGGTTCCAATAAAGATGTCCGCGCAGAATCATCACCACCGTCGCCGCAGTAACAACGGCACCGAGGGCAAAGATCAGTCGCGCCCAGAGCAATTCATCCAAAGCGAAGACCCTTTGAACTCCAGAAACAGATAAGCAAAAGAGTCTTCCCCGCCTGGCCCTTCGCCCTCGATTCAGGTGCCTTCGGATACGCAAACATCAAGCGATCAGCGCCCTGTCACCTGAAATTGCGGAATGTGTAGCAACTACAACCCGAGGGGGTTGGGGCGACGCCTTGGATGAAATGTGCCCAGACCATCGGAATGTTCACCGACTACAAACCCACGGTCGGCTTCGACGAATATTTCTGCAGGGACACGGCGAGGCCTCGCGACGATCTGGCCACCCTGCTTGCATCGCTGGGGCAGATGGGATTGCCCGAGCTCAACCGCAGTCATGCCTCCGCCAGCCAGCTGCTGCGTCGCCTCGGTGCCACGTTCCGCCTGAACGATTCCGGCCTCAAGGGCAGTGAACGGATTCTTCCTTTCGATCCCTTACCCCGACTGATCGGCCGCAGCGACTGGATCAACCTGGAGCGGGGACTGCTGCAACGCCTGGAAGCCATCGACTGCTTCCTCGCCGACATCTACGGCCCGCAGCAGATCCTCAACGACGGTGTGATCCCGCGGGAAGACGTGGAAAGTTCCTCCGGCTGGCGACCTCAGATGCAGGGCATCAGCCTGCCCCTCAACCGCTGGTGCCACATCTCCGGACTCGACCTGATCCGCGACGGCAATGGCACCTGGCGTGTCCTGGAAGACAACCTGCGCTGCCCGTCAGGGGTGGCCTACTTCCTCGAGAATCGTCGGGTGATGAAACGGTTGTTCCCTGGCCTGTTCGAGGGCCGTGCCGTTCAACCGATCGACGCCTATCCCTCCCATCTGCTGCGCACCCTTCAGGACCTGGCGCCCTGGAGTGAAAGCCCTCGCTTGGCAATCCTGACGCCCGGGGTGTTCAACAGCGCCTATTTCGAGCACAGCTATCTGGCCCAGCAGATGGGCATTGCACTGGTTGAGGGACGGGACCTGGTCTGCGAAGACGGCCGGGTGTGGATGCGCAGCACCAACGGGCTCAAGCCCGTGGATGTGATCTACCGCCGTATCGACGACGATTTTCTCGATCCCACCGTGTTCCGGCAGGACTCGATGCTGGGGGTGCCGGGCCTGATCGACGTGCTTAGGCAAGGACGGGTCGCCATCGCCAATGCCCCCGGCACCGGCGTCGCCGACGACAAGCTGATCTACGCCCATGTGCCGGCAATGATCCGCTACTACCTCGATGAGGAGCCGATCATCGAGAACGTTCCCACCTATCTCTGTGCCCGGCCCGACGATCAGCGCTATGTGCTCGACCACCTCGAGCAACTGGTGGTGAAATCGGTGGCGGAAGCCGGGGGCTACGGAATGCTGATCGGCCCCCAGGCCAGCCGATCGGAACTGGCTGACTTCGACACCAAGATCCGTGCGAATCCCCGCAACTTCATCGCGCAGCCCACACTGCAGCTCTCCACCGTGCCATCCCTCAGTGACGGTGAGCTGTATCCCTGCCACGTGGATCTGCGCCCCTATGTGCTGCGCGGCTCAAACAGCTGGGTGAGCCCAGGGGGGCTGACGCGGGTGGCCCTCAAGCGGGGCTCACTGGTGGTGAATTCATCCCAAGGGGGCGGCTGTAAGGACACCTGGATCGTCGACGACCAACGGATGTCGGCACCGCAGCCAAAGGAGGCTGTGCCGTGTTGAGTCGCGTTGCCGATTCGCTCTACTGGATCAACCGTTATCTGGAACGCGCCGAAAACATCTCGCGTTTTCTGGAAGTAAGTGAAGCGATGGCTCTGGACTGTCCTCCGGGGAGCGCAGAACCATGGTTGCCGTTGGTGGAGGTGACAGGGGATCGGAACAGCTTCGACGTGGCCTATCCCGATGCCACTCCCAAACAAGTGGTGCGCTTCCTACTGCTGGACCGCAGCAATCCCAACAGCATCGTGAGCTGCATTGCGATGGCTCGGGAAAATGCAAGGCAGATCAGGGATGTGATCACCACGGAAATGTGGGAGCAGATCAATGATCTGCACTGGAGCCTGCAAGACGACGAAGACATCTGGCGGGAACCCGTGCAGGAGCAACTGCAGATCATCCGCCGCGGCTGCCAGCTTGTGTACGGGATCACCGACACCACACTGAGCCGCGATCTGAGCTGGCTGTTCAGCCAGCTGGGACGTCTGATCGAACGCGCTGACAAAACCTCCCGCATCCTCGACGTCAAATACTTCCTGCTGCTGCCGTCCACCGAGGAGGTCGGCGGGGTGCTGGATGAACTGCAGTGGATCACCCTGCTGCGCACGGCGGGCGCGTATCAGATGTACCGCCAGAGCGTCCAACAAGCGATCAGCCCCGCATCGGTGGCCCGCTTTTTGCTGCTGGATCCATTCTTTCCTCGGTCGGTGCGCTACTGCCTCCAGGGCATCAGCGACACCTTGCAACAGATCCAGCAGCACCCGAGCCAAGACACGCCAGATGATCTCGACTGCTTACGCGGCCAGCTCTTGGCCCGCTGGAGCTACGTGAGGATCGACAACCTGATCGAATCCGGTCTGCATGAAGCGATTGACCGGCTTCAACAGGACCTCAATCAACTCCACATCCTGATCCAGACCCGCTACTTCACCAGCGCCGACCTCCGTTCCACTCCCACCGATCCAGCATGCGCGCTCTCATCGTTCACCGCCTGACGTATCGGTATGAGGCCAGGGTCGTTCTGGGGGAGCATCGCCTCTGTCTGAAACCCAGGGGACAGGGGTTCCAGACCCTGCTGGACCATCACCTCAGCGTGCTGCCTGAACCTGAGCAACGTCGGGAACTGGTGGCCGCCAGCGGCGACGAAATCCAACGGCTCCACTTTCTTGGCAGCACCGAGCAACTCGTCTTTGAGGCCCGCAGTCTGGTGGAAACCCGGCCGGCACCACCGCTGCAGAGCTGCTTCAACGGACTCGAACCACCACTGCCCTACCCGCGGGGCCAACTCAACAGTGATCTGCAGGGCGCCTTAGAGGGCTGGTTGCCCAATGGCCAGCACGAACCCGCAGCCATCGACCTCACCCAGGAAGCGCTGATGGGCAGCAACCAACAGACCCTGGCCTTTCTGAATCAACTCATTGAACTGATTCAAGAGCGGGTGAAATACACCCAACGCCATGTGGGGCCGGCCTGGCCAGCGGGCCGAACCCTGCGCGAGCGAATCGGCTCTTGCCGAGATCTGGCCATGCTGATGGTGGCCTGCTGCCGCGTGGTGGGTCTTCCGGCCCGATTCGTGAGCGGATATCAACTGCAGCAACCTCCCCCGAACGAGTACGACCTCCATGCCTGGGCGGAGGTCTACCTACCTGGAGCGGGCTGGAGAGGCTTTGACCCCAGTGCCGGCAAGGAGGTCACCGAGCGCTATGTGGTGCTAGCCACCTCCTCCAAACCGGAACTCACCGCGGCCGTGAGCGGCAGCTTCAGCGGCCCCCCAGGAACAGCGAGTGAGCTGAATTGGCAGATTCAGATCAACGACGAAGCCTCCGGAACGGAGAACTCACAACACAACCTCGTTCAGGCCGCCTGAAGCAGAGGTTCCACCCCATGCAACTGGGGCTTCCGAGCAGAGCTATGGGTTGCAGCCATCAAGGCCGGGATCTCGGCGCTGTTGTAGACGCGAAATTCCCGCACAAGAGAGACGCCCTCCTCACGGACCGCCTGGTTCAAAACGACAGAGCCATCGGGATCGGAAATCGAGCGGTGGAAGGTGCCGGGGGGAATGCGAAGGATGTCACCACCACTCTCCAGCCGAACGATGTGAAACGGCTGCTCCCAGGCCAGATTCACCAAAAAGAAGGTTCTCCCGCCACTCGCCGCCAGCAAATTGTCTTCCTGATGGGGATGCAAATAAAACTGCCAGGCTCCGCTCTCAGGGTCGTTGGGTGGCGACACCGCCGGACCGCTGTGAATCACCAAGTCACGCGCGTTCGAGGTGTCCACAGTCACGTCGAAAAAACGAACCGATGGGGTGTCGCGAAAGCGCTCGTAGGCCAGCAGTTCGAACATCTCGATGGATCCTTGAAGATCCTTTAGCTGACCTGTTGTACCGGGAGCCTCACTCAAAAACGGTGACGATCACAACGGTTCAGCCCCCCAGATACGCCATCTCCGCATGCGTTGACGCACCGGCCTCTGGATCACGCTCCTCGCTGTAGCGGTCTTGGCGCCGCTGCCAGAGATCGCGTATGGCCTGCTCGAGGCAAGGCTCCGACGAGAGCACAGGCTTGAGATCCATGCCATGAGCGGAGAACAAACAGGTGAACGCCTGCCCATCGGCGGTGACACGCAACCGGTTGCAATCTCCACAGAACGGCTCACTGATGGAGGCGATCACACCGATGGATCCGGCGCCATCGCAATAGTTCCAACGCTGTGCCGTGCCACCCCTGGGGCGCCCCAGGGGTTCGAGCGGCCAACGGGCGTGAATGCGCTCCACCATCTGCGCCGCCGGCAGCACCTGGTCCAGCCTCCACTGGTTGCGGTTGCCCACATCCATGAACTCAATCAAGCGCAGCTCCACCCCCTGCTGCCGCGCCAAACCGGCCAAGGGAAGAAGTTGATCGTCATTCATCCCCCGTTGGATCACGGCGTTGAGCTTGAGTTCACCGGCCGAGGGGTCAAAACCAGCGGCACGAGCCGACGAAATGCCGTCCTGCACCTTGCGCACCAACCGTTCACCGGCGACAGCGCCACCCTGGAGACCAGCCATGCGCGCTGCTGCCTGCCCTTCTGCTGCATCCAAGCTGATGGTGATGCGATTCAACCCTGCTGCGCGCAGCGACCGAGCCATCGGTTCCGAAAGCAAAACCCCATTGCTGGTCAGCGCCACCACTTCAAGACCTGCTATGGGATCTGATCGACGCCTCCGGGCCTGCGCCACCGCCTCAAGCAAGGGCAACAACCGACGGCTCAACAACGGCTCTCCACCCGTGAGCCGTAGCGTTTGGGTTCCAAGGCGCGAGGCGACACGAATAACGCGCATCTGCTGCTCAAGCGTGAGCAAGCCAGGGGGATCATCCACATCCGGACGGCAGTACGGACAGGCGAGATTGCAGCGGGCCGTCAGCGACAGCCGCAGTACTCCGAGGGGCCGGTTGAAACGATCTGCGAGCGGCAGCGAGGTGCTCATCCTTCCAACGCTGACAGATCTGCTGAGCAATTGGCATTCAGCAGAGCCTCTGCAGGCAACTGCACCGACTGATGAGGAACACGCATCAACCAGTCCATCCAGCGCAACTCTCCACGTTGCAATTGCTGATCGAGACAGGAGCGAAAGGGGGAGCCTGAAGGAATCACCGCCAACAACGGCTGCAGCCGCATACCGTCATGGGCCACCGCTGCTTGCTCAGGAGCACGGTTCCAGGCCGCGATGAGCTGAAGAAATACAGCCGTCCGCAAGCGCGGCATGTCCACCGGAAGCACCAGCAACGCCTCCCCGGGCGGAAGCGGCAGCACCCTGGCAAGCGCCTGCAGGGGGCCATTCCAAGGAGGGGGCTCCAACAGCACGGAACATCCAGGTCGGAGCCCCAGCACCTCTGCATGCTCGCGATGGCGACTCAACACCTGCACCGGATACCCCAAGGGCAGCAGCTGGTCGACCAACGCCGTTAGCCAAACACCACCGGATGGATGGGGCAACAGCGCTTTGTCACGCCCCATGCGACGGCTGCTACCGCCACTGAGCAAACAAACCCGCAAGCCTTGGTTCACATCTCTGATCAACAATCTGCACCAGCGAAGTCCAACAACCCAACAAAGTTGCAACCGCTACCAAATCATCCAGGCACAAGAACACCTGATCCAATCAATCAGCTCCATTGATGTTTGCAGGGGAACACAAAAACAGAAATTGGTAACCAATCTGACCAAAGAGTGGCCCGACGAATTGATTAACTGCGCGAGTTAAACGGATCTTCTTTTCGACCGTTTTGCCATCCCCGGGCACCCTTCGTTTTGACGCCCGAGGTTTCACTTCTTCTTCTCAATGCTTGGCGACCTCTGGTCGTTCCAGGGCAGGTATCGAACCCTTCACCTGACCTGGATCGCCTTCTTCCTGACCTTCGTGGTCTGGTTCAACTTGGCCCCTCTGGCCACCACCGTGAAAGCGGACCTCGGATTGACCGTTGGTCAGATCCGCACCGTGGCCATCTGCAATGTGGCCCTCACCATCCCGGCTCGCGTGCTGATTGGCATGCTTCTGGACAAATTCGGACCCCGGGTCACCTATTCGTCGATCCTGGTCTTCTCAGCCTTTCCTTGCCTGCTGTTTGCGTCCGCTCAGGACTTCAACCAACTGGTGGTGGCACGTCTGCTGCTCTCCATCGTGGGCGCCGGCTTCGTGATCGGCATCCGAATGGTGGCCGAGTGGTTCCCTCCTAAGGAAATCGGCCTCGCGGAAGGGATCTACGGCGGCTGGGGCAACTTCGGCTCCGCCTTCTCCGCCCTCACGATGGTGGCCCTCGCCGGCTTCCTCTCCTTCTCCGGTGGTTTCGAACTGCCGACCGGTGCTGTTCTGAACTGGCGCGGTGCGATCGCCCTCACCGGCATCGTTTCGGCTGCCTACGGCTTCTTCTACTTCTTCAACGTCACGGACACACCCCCCGGCAAGACCTACCAGCGGCCTGAGAAGACCGCAGGCCTGGAAGTCACCTCCATGCGCGACTTCTGGGGCCTGCTCGGCATGAACGTGCCCTTCGCAGCCATCCTCTGTGTTCTCTGCTGGCGCCTGTCGAAAGTTGGCTTCCTCACCGCAAGCACCTATCCGCTGGCCCTCGGTGCCGTCGCCGTCTGGTTTGCCTTCCAAACGTGGGGAATCATCCGCACCAACCGCGATCTGATTCTTGGCAACAAGGTTTATCCCAAAGAAGACCGCTATGAGTTCCGCCAGGTGGCGATCCTCGAGCTCACCTACATCGTGAACTTCGGCTCCGAACTGGCCGTGGTTTCGATGCTGCCCACCTTCTTTGAAACCACCTTCGATCTGCCGAAGGCCACGGCCGGAATCCTGGCCTCCTGTTTCGCTTTCGTGAACCTGGTGGCCCGCCCTGCCGGTGGTCTGATCTCCGACCGCGTCGGCAGCCGCAAGAACACCATGGGCTTCCTCACCGCCGGTCTCGGCGTGGGCTACCTGGTGATGAGCATGATCAAGCCGGGCACCTTCACCGGCACCACCGGCATCGCCGTTGCCGTGGTGATCACCATGCTCGCCTCCTTCTTCGTGCAGTCCGGTGAAGGCGCCACCTTCGCGCTGGTGCCCCTGGTCAAGCGTCGCGTCACCGGTCAGGTGGCCGGTCTGGTCGGTGCCTACGGCAACGTTGGTGCTGTGACCTACCTGACCATCTTCAGCCTCCTGCCGATGTGGATGGGCGGCGGCGGCGAACCCACCCCCGAGGTGATTGCTGCCTCCAACAGCGCCTTCTTCCAGATCCTGGGCGTCGCAGGTTTGGTCGTGGCCTTCTTCTGCTTCTTCTTCCTCAAGGAGCCCAAGGGCTCCTTCGCAGAGCTGCACGAAGGCGAAACGGCCTGATCCATCACCCTCCGCAGCACCCTGTCGCTGCACAACGACCCGGAGCTGCCGCTCCGGGTTTTGTTCTTTTTTGGTTCCTGCATGGTCAACTCCCCCCGCAGCGTGCGCAGCCAGTGCCCCTACTGCGGAGTGGGCTGTGGCCTGGAGCTGCTCCCTCCTGCTGTGAAGGGTCAAGCCGTAAAGCGGGATGGTGAAGGCAATCCAATGTGGACCGCCCGCGGCGACCGCGAGCATCCCTCCAGTCTTGGTCAGGTCTGCATCAAGGGCGCCACAGTTGGCGAAACCCTGGCCCAAGGACGACTGCGCCAACCCCTATTCCGCGAAACGCTCGAGGACGACTTCGCACCGATCAGCTGGGACGAGGCCCTCGACAAAATCACCGGACAGATTCAGGCAAGCGTGACCCAGCGCGGCAATGCCGATGGCATCGCCATGTACGGCTCCGGCCAGTTCCACACCGAGGACTACTACCTGGCCCAGAAACTGCTGAAAGGCGCACTGGGCACCAACAATTTTGATGCCAACTCGCGGCTGTGCATGAGCTCAGCAGTGGCGGGCTACACCCGCAGCCTGGGCTCCGATGGCCCCCCCTGCAGCTACGAGGATCTCGACCACTGCTCAGTGGCGTTTCTGATCGGCACCAACACCGCCGAGTGCCACCCGGTGCTGTTCCAGCGTCTTCTGAAGCGGAAACGAAAAAACCCTGGCAGCGTCACCATCGTGGTGGTGGATCCACGCCGCACCGACACGGCCAAAGCCGCCGATATTCACTTGCCGATTGCACCAGGCAGCGACCTGGCCCTGCTTCACGGCATTGCCCACCTGGTGCTCCGCGAGAACGGCCAGGACCCAGCTTTCATCGACGACCACACCGAGAATTACGACGCCTTTTTTGACGTCGCCGCCCGCTGGACACCGAGACGGGTTGCCCTGTTCTGCAACATCCCCGAAAAACGCCTGCGGGAAGTGGCCGCTCTGTTCCACCGGCGCGAAAAGGTGCTCAGCCTCTGGTCAATGGGGGTGAACCAACGCCGGGAAGGAACAGCAGTGGTGCAGGGGTTGATCAATCTGCATCTGCTCACCGGCCAGATCGGCAAGGAAGGAGCGGGCCCGTTTTCCCTCACCGGCCAACCAAATGCCATGGGCGGGCGTGAGGCTGGAGGCTTGGCGCATCTGCTGCCGGGCTACCGCTTGGTGGCCAACGCGGAGCACCGTGCCGCAGTGGAACAGGCCTGGCGGCTGCCAGAAGGAAGGATCAACGCCAAGCCTGGATTAGCGGCCTGGCAGCAGATCGAAGCAATGGAACAGGGCGCGCTGGATCTGTGGTGGGTGGCCGCCACCAACCCCCTGGTCAGCCTCCCGGATCTCGACCGGGTGAAGTCAGCCATGAACAAGTGCCCGCTGGTGGTGGTGAGCGAGGCCTATGCCGACTCTGAAACGTCCCATTACGCCCACCTGCTTTTACCCGCAGCCCAGTGGAGTGAGAAGGCCGGTGCCATGACCAATTCCGAACGACGGGTGACCTATTGCCCGGCCTATCGACGCCGCTTCGGCGAAAGCCGGCCCGACTGGGAGGTCTTCGCTGACGTGGGACGCCGCTTGGGCTACACCGAACAATTCAGCTTCGATTCAGCGGCTGAGGTTTACGCCGAATTCACCGAACTGACCCGAGGGCGCCTCTGTGACGTCAGTGGCCTGAGCCATGCGCTGCTTGAACAGGACGGGCCACAGCAGTGGCCGTACCCCCACGGCAGCAGCCCCAGCGCAGCAGCGAAACGCCTCTACGAAGACCATCAGTTCCCCACCCCGAACAAACGCGCCCGCTTCAGCACCGATCAACCGCTCGGGCTGGCGGAACCCCCCTGCGAGACCTACCCCCTGGTGCTGACGGTGGGCCGCTATCTGGGGCAGTGGCACACCATGACCCGCACAGGGAAGGTGGAACGGCTGATGAAACAGCATCCCGAGCCGCTGCTGGAGATTCACCCCGGTGACGCTCAGGATCTAAAACTGCGCAACGGCGAACTGGCAGCGATCAGCTCGCGCCGCGGTCACCTCACCGCGACCGTGAAGGTCACCGATCGCATTCGGCGTGGATCGGTCTTTCTGCCAATGCACTGGGGATTCACCCAGGAGAAGGCCTGCGAGGCCAACACCCTGATGCATGACGAGGCCTGCCCGGTATCGAAGCAGCCGGAACTCAAGGCCTGCGCGGTGATCGTGGCTCCGGCCGTCTCGGTGGTGAAGCCCGTCGAGCAGCAGAAAGGAAAGCTGGAGGCACTGCGCCGGCTACTCACACCAGCACTTCGCTGAAGGCTGCTTCAAGGTTGTGGTGATCGTGCCCCGGCCGGGCCAACTTGCACAACGCAAAGCGATCCAGCTCACTGAGCTGAGCCCATTGCTCCAGGGTCAGCAACACACCTCGCGCCGTGGCCGCCTCCTGCACCGCAGCGGGCAGCTCGGCCAACTGTTGCCAGGGGGCGCCGCTGACCGGTGGAAGATCCTTCGCCATGCCATCGGCCATGGGGCTGGTGCAATCGCGCAGGTGCTGGCGAAGCTGCTCGAGGGCGTCGGCCCCATCCGGCCAATCCACCAGGGTTTGACGTTGATCCCTGGAGAGTTGCAACCAGTGATTGAGCTTTAACTTCACCCCACAGAGATCAAGTTTCCGACGCACACACAGCGGTATGCAGCGCCAGTTGCCGATGAAATCCTGCTCAAAGGCAAAGCAATGGCTGGCGGAATCGCAACGGCTGGACATCAACCAAAGCCTTGATTGGTGTCAATGATGACAACAGAAGACCGCGGAAACAGAGATGTTTACGTTGATACAAATCTTGGCCTGTGCGCTTCGCCCTCTCCCTCGGAATGTTGCTGGGAATGTCCCACGGATGGGTCACGGCTGAAGCTCTCCAGCAACATCCAATGCAGGACTTTGATCCCATAGGAACTGTTAATTCCGCTACACAATTCAGCCCATTCAGTAGTCGTTCACACCAATTCTTTCCATACTGAAGCTCTGTTCTGAGAGTTTCTGCCGTGACCAGCAGCGTCTCGTCCACTTCCGGCCGCAGCCCCATCACCCTGGCAGCCGGCTTCCTGGGTGCGTTCATCGTTGGTTCCCTCGCCGTGCAACTGGTGCGCAGCCAGACGGCCTCCGTCCAGGCCGGCACGGCTGCAGTGGAACCAGTGATTGCCGGGCCAGCTGCTCTCTGGGCTCCCTTGGGCGAAGCGGATGTCTCCTCCATGAGCGCGAATGTGAGTGCTCAACCGGCTGCTGCCAGCAAGCCCGCCGTGGAACCCGTGGTCGGCTCCGAGGCCACGCTCTGGGCCCCCTTCGGCGAGCGCTGATCACACAGCCTAAATAAGCTGGCGGCATGGGGATCCAACGCCGTCAATTCCTCCACTCAACAGGCGGAATGGCCTTGGCCGCCCTAATACAAGCGCGGCCTGTTGATGCTGCCGAAGATGGGTTCTGCGTTCCCGACGATCCACTTCAGGCCCTGATGGCGGGGAACCGCCGTTTTGCAGATGCGTGGCGCCTGGCGCTTCAGGAGAACAGGGCAACGCTGCGGACGACCGATCCTGACCCACGCTGCTTCAATTCCCCCAGAGCTTTGTCCACAAGCCAACGTCCCTGGGCGACTGTGCTCACCTGCTCTGATTCACGGGTGTCACCGAGCTGGGTGTTCGACACCACCCCTGGCGACCTGTTCGTGATCCGCAACGCCGGCAACAGTGCTTTTGACGAAGCGATTGCCTCGGTGGAGTACAGCGTCAGCGTTCTCAAAACCCCGTTGGTGATGGTGATGGGGCATAGCGGCTGCGGAGCTGTCACGGCGGCGATGGACGACAAGCCTTTGACCCCTTCGCTGGAACGGCTGATCCATCCCATCGAGGAGACCATTAGCGGCAGCAGCAATCTGGCGGAGGCCGTCAGACGCAATGCCCTTGCCACAGCATCCACGCTGATCCAACGCAGCTCGGCCTTGGCCGAAGCGAAAAGCAGCGGTGCCCTGAAACTGGTGGTGGGTTATTTCGAACTCACGACCGGTGTTGTGACCTTGATCAAATGACGGAAGAGCTAAGTCATCTGAACCAACAAGGCGAAGTTCACATGGTGGACGTGGGGGACCGTCCTGCCAGCAAGCGCGAAGCCCATGCCAGTGGAGCCATTCGTATGGCGCCCGCAACCCTGACCCTGATCCAGCGGGGAGAGACACCCAAAGGGGATCTTCTGGCGGTCGCCCGGGTGGCTGCCATCCAGGCCGCAAAACGCACTTGGGAATTGATTCCCCTGTGCCACCCCCTACCGCTCAGTGGCATGGATGTGTCGATCGACGCGGACGAATCCCTGCCTGGCCTCGTCGTCCACTGCCGTTGCCGGACAACGGGCCAAACCGGGGTGGAAATGGAAGCAATGACAGCCGTTTCCGTGGGGCTGCTGACCCTTTACGACATGCTCAAGGCGGTCGATCCAGCCATGACGATCGAGGCCATCCAGCTTCATTTCAAAGAAGGGGGGCGCAATGGTGTTTGGAAGCGCTGAGCCGTACGGACGCGAAGGTCTACCCCTGGAGGAGGCACGCCGACGGGTTCTGGCGGCAATCGAGCCGATCACGGCCAGCAGCACGGTGCCCCTCCAGGAGGCCCTCGGCCGCGTGAGCGCAGCAGCTGTGCTGGCCAGCACGGCCGTTCCGGGGTTTCCGGCCTCAATTATGGATGGCTACGCCTTGGGGCAAAGCCACCAGCCCAAGCTCGGAGAAACCTGGCAGCTGAAAGGGCGCTCCGCCGCAGGCCAACCCTTCAACGGAAGCCTGGCCAACGGCGATGCGATTCGGATCCTCACCGGAGCTCCACTGCCGAACGGTGCCGGCTGGGTGCTGCCCCAGGAGCTCATCACAGTGGACGGCAACACCCTCCAGCTGGCGAAAGAAGCGTCGGATCGTCCCTGGATTCGCCCGAAGGACGAGGAATGCCGGCCGGGGGACCTGCTGCTGGCCGCTGGACAGCGATTGGGGTCCGCCGATCTCGCACGCCTCGCCGGCTGCGGCATCGCCGAATTGGCCGTTGTGCCGCAACCCCGCATCGGGCTGCTGATCAGCGGGGACGAACTGGTGCCACCCGGGACAGCGCGGCACCCCGGTGCCATCTGGGAGAGCAACGGCACGCTTCTGGAGACGATGCTCCAGGCCCTCGGGCAGTCGGTGACCCAGCGACGGGTGGTGGCCGATCAACCCAACGCCCTGCGGCAGGCCCTGCTTGATCTGGCCAAGGACTGCGACGTGGTGGTGAGTACCGGAGGCGTCTCGGCCGGCGATACCGACTGGATCCGACCGCTGGTGGCGGAGCTGGGTGCCGTGAACTTCTGGAAACTGTTCCTTCGCCCGGGTCGCCCCTTCGCCTTTGGAAGCATCGGTGAAGGCGTGCCGTTTTTCGGACTACCGGGCAATCCCGTGGCGGCGGCGGTCACCGCCCTGCAACTGCTCTGGCCCGCCCTGCAGGCCCTGGAGGGGCAGATCGAACCGGAGCTGTTCCCCCGGGTGATGGTGGAACTCGCCGACCCTTTAAGCCGCCGACCGGGACGGCCGGAACTGGCCCGAGCCCGCCTCGATACCAACGCCGCAGGAGCCCTGCTGGCACGGGTGGATGGCTCGCAGGCCTCCTCCCGAATCGGCTCTCTGCAACGGGCCGATCTTCTGTTGGAACTACCGGCGGAGGCCGGCTCCTTGCAAAGCGGTACGCGCCTCTGGGCCCAGGTGATCCGTCAGCGAATCTTCTGAACCGTCGCTGGGCGAAAGCATCGGCGCTCCCAGGCCAAGAGCTGGCCCGATGCATCGAAATGGATGCTGACCTGCTGAAACAACTCAGCGCCGAGACGTCCAGCGATCTCCAGGCTGAAAGGCTCCGCTGAAATTTCACTGGGCACCGAGAACACCAAGCCATCGGGCATCACGGCTGAGCAGTCATTGTGGAGAAATTGGTGCGCATCAAACACCACGGGAGCAGCGTCCTCGGCCTCGGCGTTCACCCCCAGCTGAGGTCGCAGCGTCTGCCGCTCACCGCTCCATCCCTTCACCAAATCCAGCAGAGCCTCGGGTGTCCCGCATGCGGGACGCTCGGGTTCGGGATCGGGGCTCAGACGACAACGAAAGCCCACCGCCCCAACGCGCTGCAAGCGCCAACGGCCGTTCCGCGGTTCCCAGAGCAGCACCAGCATCGAGCGGGAGCGACCGCAAAACAGGTTGATCTCGTGGCCGAAGCGCGGACGATCGGCATCCAACCCCAGGCTGGACTGGCCCCCCGCCCCGGGAAACTGCCAACAACCGCCACCGGCGTTGTATTTGGCTCGGCTGATGGGATAGGTGGCCTGGCCGCCGGGAGCAAACGCCAGCCCCGACCCATCCCAGACCCCGTGGTCATCATCGGAAAAGGAAATCGCGTATGTGGTGGGGTCAATCCGGCGGGATGGACGCTGTAGGTCCAGCCGATCGGCGCCGTCGCGTTCAAACCAGTGGCCACAGCCCTGCCAGTGGCCGGCGAAATTGCGACGGTTGAGGGTCCATTGATCAGTCATCTCCGTGACGGCATGGAACGGTCGATCTCCTTAGGGTCGCTGCAACAGCCATCCCCCGCCATGGACCTCACGATCGTTGGCTGCGGGTATGTGGGGCTTGCCCTGGCGGAGCGGCTGCAACTGAGACGGCCACAGCTAAGGCTGACGCTGACCACCACCACCAGCGAACGGCTGGAGCACCTCAGCTCCTTGGCGGATCGGGTGAGGGTGTGCGATGCCACCAACCCTGCCCAATTGCTGGATGCACTGCAGCAGAGCAGCAGCGCCGTGTTCTGCCTCGGTCCCAAGGGAGATCGCCAGGTGGATGCCGACGGCTACCGCCACACCTTCGTCGACAGCTTCCGCTGCCTGAAGTCGCTGTTGCCACAACTGCCGAATCTTCGACAGATTCTCTACACGAGCAGTTGCTCGGTGTACGGCGATGCCCAGGGTGACTGGGTGGATGAGCAAACGCCGCCCGACCCGGGCCGCGGCCATGGCGATGTTCTGCTGGAAAGCGAGCAACTGCTCAACAGCATCAGCGACCGGCGCGTTTGCATCCTGCGCCTCGGAGCGCTGTACGGCCCCGGCCGCGATCTGGATCGACGTTTGCGCGGACTCGCCGGCCTGGAACGCCCCGGCAGCGGAGGCTCTTACAGCAACTGGCTGCATGTGGCGGATGCCGCCGGTGCCCTGGAAGCAGCAATGGATGGTGAATGGGCCAGCGTGGTGAATGTGGTCAACGACGAACCGATCCTGCTGCGGAATCTCGTGGAGCGAAGCCTGCGACGCCAAGGGCTGGCACCGGTGCACTGGCTTGGACAAGACGATCCGAGTTCAGCGGGCCGACGGATCCGCAACACCCGGCTCAAACAGCTGGGCTACCAACTGCAGCACCCAAGCGTTGATCAGAGCGGCGTATTTGCCGCCAGCCAGGTTCCCTGACCGCTGCACCACTCCCGCTTCCAGAACGGGGCCTGATGCTTGAGTTGCTCCAATAACGCGGCAGAGCAGCGCTGCGCCGCGCCGCGCCGATCCGCCTGGACCGCCACCAGCACAATCGGGTCCCCAGGGGCGAGCCTCCCCACCCGATGCAGCACCAAAATCGGTCCCACCCGGTGCTCCTGCTGCAAACGCTGTGCCATGGCCGTGATCTGACGTTCGCAAAGGCCGGGGAAGTGCTCCAGCTCAAGCGCCTGCAGAGGCCGGCCATCCATGGTGGTGGGACGCACCCGACCAATGAAGATCGCCGCGGCCGCGGCATCCCCACTCCAGTTCGCAAGCTGCTGCCAAGGATCAAAGGGATCCGGGCACACCTCCACACAACAACTGGTCATGCTTCAACCCCCCGTGAACGGTGGAAGAAAGGCCAGCTCATCACCGGCCTGCAACCGCTGATTCGCACCGACCAACTCCTGATTGACCGCAATGCTGATGCCCTCGAGCGGGCCAAGATCCAACTGGTTCCAGACCTCACGGGCCGTTGATACCCCTGGCGTGAAGGGGAGGGAACGCTCCGCCCAACCGGCACGTTCTCGGAGGGAGGCGAACAACAGCACCTTCAGCACCGCGTCCATGGCAGCTGGAGCGGTTCTAGCGTCCGAAGGCTCCGCCGCTGTGCCATGGGCCTGTCCATCGCCCTGCTCACCATCTCCGACACACGCACCCTGGCGGACGACAGCAGCGGAGATCAGCTGCTGCGCAGCCTTGAAGCCGCCGACCATCGGCTTCACGAGCGAAGACTCTGCCCCGATGATCGCTATCAAATCCGCAGTGAACTGAGCCGCTGGATCGCCGATCCCGCGGTTGATGTGGTGATCACCAGTGGGGGTACCGGTCTGACCGGCCGCGATGGCACCCCCGAAGCCGTGGCACCTCTGCTGGACAAAACAATCGAAGGATTCGGGGAACTGTTTCGCGTGCTCTCCTTCGAGAGCATCGGCACCAGCACCCTGCAAAGCCGCTGCCTTGCCGGCGTGGCCAACGGCACCTTTGTGTTTGTGCTGCCGGGTTCTCTGGATGCGGTGACCACGGCTTGGGACCGGCTCATCCGTGCTCAGCTCGATACCAACACCCGGCCGTGCAACCTGGCCCAGCTCCGGGCTCGCTTGAAGGAATAGAGCGTGGATTGTCAGAACGGAATCGGCATCGTGACCGCTGCCGGTGTGGGCATGCAGGCCTCAACCTGCTGGTCAATCACCTCACCAACCACAACGATCGAGGGTGACTTGAAGGCTTGCGCTCGGCATTGATCGGCAACGTCAACCAAGGTTGCTTTGAGGCAACGCTGCCCCGCCACCGTGCCCTGCTGGATCACCGCCACGGGAGTTGTCGAAGCCAAACCACCCGCCATCAGTTCCTCCGCGATCCGGGGCAGATTGTGCAATCCCATGTAAATCACCAAGCCGTCACTGGCAGCGGCCAAGGCACGCCAATCCACAGAGGGACGGCGCTTGTCGATTTCCTCATGACCGGTGACGAAGGTCACCGATGACCCCGCCCGCCTGTGCGTGACGGGAATTCCGGCATAAGCAGGGGCAGCGATGCCGGCCGTCACGCCCGGGACCACCTGAACAGAGATGTTCCTTTCCGCCAAGTAAGCCGCTTCTTCACCTCCACGACCAAACAGAAAGGGATCACCCCCCTTCAACCGCACCACCGTGCTGTGTTTCTGGGCCATTTCCACGAGCACGGCGTTGGTGCTCGGTTGCGGCACTGAATGATGCCCACGACGCTTGCCGACAAAACGGCGTTCGCAGGCATCAGGGACAAGATCCAGCACTTCCTCGGGCACCAGCGAGTCGTACACCAGGGCATCGCACTCGCGAAGCAGCCGATGCGCCTTCAGCGTGAGCAACTCGGGATCGCCAGGACCGGCTCCCACCAGATAAACGGTTCCGGATTGTTCAGCGATGCTCACGGCAGAGAAACAAGCAGATCGATCAAGGCCTGACGGGTGGGGGGATGCTCCAGCAGAGGAGGCAATCCACCAGCTTCGCTTAACGCCTCCGTCATGCGATTCGGAGCTAGAGCCAACGGGAGTGGCCGGGCGCGGGGATGGCGCTGCTGGAACTCCGGCCAGGCATCGAAGGAAACCAACGGCAACGCCAATCGAGACGACAGCATCGTGAGAAACCGATCCGCCACACCTGGACGGAGAGGATGGTGCACCAGCACGGCATCACGCCGTTCCGGCAGGGGAAGCGCTGAAAGCACAGCGTCCCACCAGGAGGTCCATGCACCGAGAAAGGGCAGCAAGCTCACATTGGCCCCAGTTGAACGAAGCCTGTCCCGAATTGCCGGCACATCGGTTCGAGCGTGAGCTCCAGGCAGCAACAACAAAGGAACGATCCAAGCGGGTTGGAGAGGAGCCGAAACGGCCTGTTCAGCTGTCAGCACCTCGAGCTGTACCGGCGCCGATCGCCGCTGAGCCAGAAGAGGCGGCAGGGATGCCAAACAGTCGGGAACAGCACCGCCATTTCGGCCGTGCACCACGAGATGCAGACCACGCCTTCTCGCGTCGGAAGCGTCATTCCGTAGCAATGGCCACGGATCGATGACCGTGCCGGCTGATGTCATCGGGTTGTTCTGAACGTTGAGGAAGTCATGGCGCCCCGCCGTAATTTTGATCGTGCTCCATTGGACAGTCGCTCCTACCGCGAGCCTCTGGAAGGACGCATCGAGCGATACGACGCCCGGAACGACCGCTACCGCAGGGGATACGACCCCAGGGACGCCCGCTACGACAGAAGACTTGATCGCGCGGCTGGGCCGTCCGAATTGGACCAAGACTTCGCTGCGATGAAGCGCGTTTGGCAAATGCTCCGGGCCGGAGCGGTGCGGATGGTTGGCGAAATTGGACGCCAATACTGAGGCTTAATCAGGTTGCCTTTTACGGCCTCACGGGAACCACCAGATGTAGCCGAAATTACAAATTGGCCAAATCAGAGCCCTGCAATCGATCAACTCCAAAAGTGTTCTCTTTGTTACGGACCAGGGTTCCCATCACGGTGATTATTCAATCAACCCAACGCACCCTTCGTTTTGAAGCGTTGCCGGTCTTCGGGCCATCTCGATTGATTCGCACCTCGTCTTTGAGCAATCAATCCGCCCACTTTTCAATCGACTTATGACTACTAGCTCTCCCTCCAGGCCTTACCTGGATGGCAAGAAGCTCAACAAGATCGAGCAGAACAAGGCGGCCAAGGATGGCCTGTTGGTCGGTAGCGAGATCGAGAAATTCGCCGAACTCGGCTGGGAGCAGGTGGATGAGACCGACCTTCAACTGCGTTTGAAGTGGTACGGCATGTTCTGGCGTCCGAAAACGCCAGGCAAGTTCATGCTCCGCCTGCGTGTGCCCAATGGAGTACTAACCGCAGATCAACTTCGTGTGGTTGGTTCGATCGTCGAGCGCTACGGCGAAAACGGCAGTTGCGACATCACCACTCGGCAGAACCTTCAGTTGCGTGGTGTGCTGCTGGGCGACCTGCCAGAGATTCTTAAACGACTAACGGAAGCAGGTCTCAGCACGATTCAATCCGGCTTCGACAATCCCCGCAACGTCACTGGCAACCCAATCGCCGGCATCGATCCCAACGAGATCG
This sequence comes from Synechococcus sp. MU1611, assembly GCF_020514255.1. NCBI lineage: Bacteria > Bacillati > Cyanobacteriota > Cyanophyceae > Synechococcales > Synechococcaceae > Synechococcus > Synechococcus sp. MU1611. The sequence continues at coordinate 284,868 of NZ_VTLC01000002.1, forward strand.
TCGACACGCGGCCCTACACAACCGAGCTGCAGAACTTCCTCACCAACAACTGCCAAGGGAACCCGGAGTATTCCAACTTGCCCCGCAAGTGGAACACAGCCGTTGCAGGGGCGAAGGACAACTTCCTGCTCCACAACGACATCGTCTTTCATCCCGTGGAACGGGATGGGGTGATGGGTTTTGGTGTGTGGATCGGCGGTGTTCTGTCATCGCAGATGAATGCCTATGCCATTCCTCTGAATGCCTGGGTGAAGCCTGACGAAATCTGCAAGATGACCGACGCCGTGATCCGGCTCTGGCGCGACAACGGCGAACGGGACAAGCGCCCCAAAGGCCGCTTCCGCCTCTATCTGGATCAGGTGGGCCACGACGTGTTCCGCAGCCAAGTGGAAGAACTCTTCGGTCCGCTGACATCGGATCCTGGCTCCGTGTTCAACACCACGCCCCGCTCCCACTACGGATTCCATCCCCAGAAACAGGAGGGCCTGTCCTACGCCGGTCTGCACGTTCCAGTCGGCCGCCTGACCGCCCAGGATCTTCAGGATTTGGCCACCGCAAGCCTCAATTACGGCAGCGGCGAAGTGCGTCTCACGGAAGATCAGAACGTCATTCTCGTGGGACTGGCCAACGACAAACGGGAAGCCTTGAAGGCCGATGCCCTCGTGCAGCGCTTCCCTCTGGAACCTGGTCACATCTCGGCTGGAACGGTGTCCTGCACCGGCAACACCTACTGCGGCTTTGCCCTAACCAACACCAAAGACCAAGCCCTTGAAGCAGCCAAGGAACTGGATCAGGAGCTCAACCTTCCCGACGAGCTGAAGATCCACTGGACCGGCTGCCCCAACACCTGCGGCCAGGCCTACATGGGTGCCATCGGCCTCACCGGCACCAAGGCAAAAAACAGTGAAGGCGTGATGGGCGAGGGCTACACGATGACCATCGGCGGTTCCCAAGGCGCCAACCCAAGCATCGGCGAAATCCACCGCAAGGCCATCCCCGCCGATGAGATCAAGGCAGCTCTGAAAGAGGTGTTGATCGACAAGTTTGGGGCCACCCCGAAGGCCTGATCGCTGCTGTCGCCGTGACGCTTCCTTTTGAAGTCACGGCTCCAACGCAACGACCACACCCCCTCACCGTCATGGCCAACCGCAACGACGTGTTCTCTCGTTTCGTCAACTGGCTTAGCGCCAGTGGTCGCGACGGAGCCGCCATCAACCGTCAGGGCGGCAGCCCTGATCTGTTCTCCCGCCTGATGAACCGCATCAGCGGCTGACATCAAACCTTCGTCCAACTCTCAATCTCAACCGATGGACTACGTCCTACCTAATGAGCTTGTCGACGGCATGATTGCCGCCGGCGGCAAAAAATCAACGGTCAGCGTGAAGAACCTGCTGATCCGCGGCTTTTACTCCGGAGCCATCCTTGGCCTGGCAGTGATCCTGGCCCTGACCGTGGGCATCACCGTGAAAGCGCCCTTCGTCGGCTCGCTGCTGTTCCCCTTCGGCTTCGCCAGCATCGTGCTGTTCGGCATGGAGCTGGTCACCGGTAACTTTGCGCTGCTGCCGATGGCCACCTGGGCTGGCAAAAGCACCTGGGGCGCCACCTTCCGCAATTGGGTCTGGGTCTGGATCGGCAACTGGATCGGCACCGCAGTTGTGGCCGTGATCATGGCGATCAGCCTCACCAGCGGCACCATGGATGGCGCTGCTGACAATGTCGGCCCGCCGATCTGGGATGCCGTGGCCCAGAAGATCATGGCTCTCAATCAAATCAACGTTGAGAAGAAGTACGAGGCCCTGGGAAGCATGGGCTTTTTCCTCGCCTTCCTGCGCGGAGTGGTGGCCAACTGGCTGGTCTGCCTTGGCGTAACCATGGCTCTGGTGAGCAAGAGCGTTCCTGGCAAAATCCTGGCCTGCTGGCTTCCGATCACGGCCTTCCAATCGATGGGCATGGAGCACATCGTGGTGAACCAGTTCCTTCACACCGCCGGTCCGATCCTTGGTTCAGGTGTCCCCTTCACCAAGGTGATCTTCTGGAACTTCCTGCCGGTCACCCTGGGCAACATCGTGGGCGGCATGGTGTTCATCGGCATGCTCTTCTACAGCACCCACCGCACTCAGATGGAGAACGTGCTGCCGACCGAGCACGATGAAAAGCTGGAGCGTGAGCTCGCTGCAGAACTGGGTGCCCGCTGATCCATCCATGAACGACGAAGCCGTTCTCTGGGAACGGCTCGCCCGATCACGACGCGCTCCTTTGGAGCCCGCTTGGCTGGGGGAGGTCTACTCCCCCAGCCTTTCTATTGATCTGCGGCGAGCCCTCTGCGAAAAACTGGGGATGCAGGCCGAGCGGGGCTGGCCCGTCATCCAAGAACTCCTCGCCAACCATGGGGTTCAAACCGATTTAGTGATGGCAGCAGGGCTGTGCCACCAGAGCGAAGCCCGCGATTGGTTGTTAGTTCAACTCGAGCAAACCTCGGACAACGAGGACGCCAACCTGATGGTGGTTCAGGCTCTGGCCTGCTGGGGAGCCGAGGTTCCAGAGTCAGTTGTAGTGAATTGCCTGCATCACCCAGGCCAACTGCACCGCCTCGCCGGTCTGCAACTGCTCAGCTTCCGGTCCCACTGCCTCGACGACGGCGAACTGCTGCAGTTCTGCCAAGAAGTCTTGAATGATTTTCGCGATCCAGTCGTTGTGGCCGCTATTCGGGTTCTGCAACGCCGCGATGGCGGGTTGATCAGCGAAAAGCTGGCAGAACTGTGTCGCAACGGTTCCCTCCCTGTTGCAGAGGCAGCATTCCGCGCGCTGGGTTGCATCGCCACACCTGCCAGTCAGCGCTGTCTGCTGGAACTGAGCGAAGAACTGAATGACGACACTCGAAGGAAGATGGCAAGCACCCAGCTCAGCCAACAGTTTCGCCAATAAAAAAGCCCCGCTTTTGCGGGGCCTTGATGTCTTTAATCAAGACAACTGGTTGTTCACCACTTTTTGTAAGGCAGAAACTTGCCGCACATGGTGATTTTGACCCGATCACCTTTGGGATCTTCCACTTTGTCGACATCGAGGGTGAAATCGATCGCGCTCATGATGCCATCACCAAAATGCTCCTGGATGACATCCTTCAGAGGCATTCCATAGACCTGCATGATCTCGTAGAAGCGATAGATCAAGGGATCGGTGGGGATCACAGGATCAAGACTTCCCTTGGTGGGGAACTCCTGCAAAGCCGCGGTGATGGCCGGATCAAGGGAAAGAAGCGCAGCCAGCTTGTCAGCCTCTTCCTTCGAGGCCGTGGCTTGACCGTAGAACAATGAAGCAATCCAGACCTCATCAAGGCCCATGGCCGCTTCCAGATCGGCAAAGCTCATTCCCTTGGCTTTCTTGGCAGCCATCAAGCTGGCTGTGACGGTCTCCTGAGAAGGAGCTGACAACGACGGGGTCGAAGGAACAGCTGAAACAGTCATGATTAAACGAAAAGTTGTTATTGCCGCCTCAAAAACAGCGTTCCAAACCGGAACGTCTCAGCAGCTCAGAAACTGTTGCGCAAACACTGACTTAACAATGAAGCATCAACTACAAAACAACAGCCTGTTTTGAAGCAATCGGCACAGCCAACAGGCTCGTGGTGCGAGTGAAATTGAATTCAAAGAAGAATTTCGATGAGCCAATTTTTCCAATCCATGGCAAGCCTGCTTCAGGGGCAATTCCTTCCACCGACCACAGCACCCCAACTGATGCTGGAACGGCTCTATTACGCCGATGGCCGCCACCACCCGGAGCATCCACGTCATGGCAGCTTCGAGGGGCTATCCCGTCTAGGCGGGCCCTGAGCTTTCGTAGCAATTGCTACCCCTGCCGGGTCAGTCGCTCCTGAAGACTGACCAAATCTTTAGGCCGGAACTTTGAGATGAGCGGAGTTCTCTCCGGCCGCGACCGCTTCAAACAGCACCTGCGCAAGGTGGGAAGCGGTGAACACACCAGCAAGGGCATGAGTCGCGAGGAAGCGGCTGATGCCATGGAGCTGATGTTGCAGGGCGCAGCGACGCCCGCACAAATCGGAGCCTTTCTGATTGCCCATCGCATCCGACGGCCCGAACCCCAAGAACTCACGGGGATGCTCGACACCTACCGAACCCATGGGCCGGTGCTGCAGTCGATGGCCGGCAGTCGAGCACCGCTGTGTTTCGGCATGCCCTACGACGGACGCACGCGGACAGCACCGATTTACCCGCTCACCACATTGGTGCTTCTGGCCTGTGACCAGCCGGTGGTTCTGCAGGGCGGTGACCGGATGCCGATCAAATACGGCGTCACCGCTGTTGATCTGTTCCGCCTTCTCAATCTCGACCTCTCAGGCCTGCCGATCAGCGCCGTTGCAGACGGGTTCCAGCAAAACGGCTTCGCCCTGATCCATCAACCGGATCACTTCCCCATCGCGGAAACACTGATCGGTTACCGCGAAGAACTGGGCAAGCGTCCCCCGGTCGCCAGCCTGGAATTGCTCTGGACTCCCCATCAAGGCGACCACCTTCTCGTCAGTGGCTTTGTGCACCCGCCAACCGAGGCCCGCGCCTGGGAAGCCCTCAAGCAAGGCGGCGAGACCGATGTCCTCACCGTGAAGGGTTTGGAAGGAGGAACCGACCTGCCCATCGGCCGTGCCTGCATCACGGCACGGGTGCGGAACGGTGAAGCAGAGCGGTTGATTCTGCATCCCCGCGACCATGGTTGCCATGACGCCGACGTGGAATGGGCTGACGAAAGCACCTGGGCCGAGCAGGCGCGGGACGCCCTGCAGAACAAAGGCCCTCTCTGCGATGCCCTGCGCTGGAATGCCGGCGCCTATTTATGGTTCTCCGGCTGCAGTGAATCCCTGGAACTGGGCATTCAACGGGCGGAATCCGTCATGCAGACGGGGCAGGCCCAAGCCAGGCTGGATCAACTGTGCGCTTGGCGAAGCAGCTTGACCATCCGATAGCGCTCAAACGGCACGCCTCCGATCAGGATTGTTTCCGGCGACTCCACCACCCAGCCACGACGCTGCAGCAACGATCGGCTGAGCTGGCTGGCCTCCGTCCGCAATTGCAGGACGCCGGACGCCAACGCATCAGCCTCAATCTGGTTCAGAAGGGCACTGCCATGGCCGCGCCGCGATGCCCGACCGCGGCAGTAGAGCAGCGACAGACGGTCTTCGGGATGACGGATCGCAAAAGCTGAACCGTCCGTGGTCAGCCAACCCGAGCCATCCCGGAACGTCGCATCCAGCACACCGGGCAACCAGGCCAGGGCTGCCCAGGCTCTGACTTGTTCCTCTGAATAGAGAAGAGGGGCCTGCGATTCGATCGCGTCGGCATAGATCTCCCGCAGAAGCGATTGATCCTCCGGAGCAATCGGACGCAAAGCCATGGCAACCGCCTGTGGGAATGTGAGTCTCTCCTGTGTGGCGACAAGCTTGCAGCGTCCCCGGATTCCCACACTGCTCAGCGCATTTCTCACGCTGCTCAACGACCGGCTCAGCGAAAGCATTGTTTTTCCGCTGTTGCCATTTCTCCTGGCCCAGTTCGCCCCAGACGGACGAACCCTGGGCCTGCTGGCGGGGAGCTATGCACTCGCTCAATTCCTGGTGACCCCGTTGATCGGAGCGCTGAGTGATCGTTACGGGCGCCGACCCGTGATCAGCATCTGCGTCGCAGGCTCAGTTCTTGGACTCGGGCTGTTTGCAGTAACCGTTTCCCTGCCTTGGCCCAGCCAAAGCCTTCTGCCCTTGCTGATGCTGTTCGCAGCGCGGATCATTGACGGCATCAGCGGCGGTACGGCTGCAACGGCTAGCGCAGTGCTTGCCGACATCACGCCTCCTGACAAACGAGCCCGTGCCTTCGGATTAATCGGCGTGGCCTTTGGCTTGGGTTTCATCCTTGGCCCCTTCGTTGGAGGACAACTGGCCCGGGTGGCGGTGTCACTTCCCGTTTGGGTCGCCACAGGATTCGCTGCACTCAACCTCTTGGTGGTGCTCAATCTGCTGCCGGAGACCCATCCCCAAGACTCCCGCAAAAGCCTTCCCAGAAAACGCGACCTGAATCCGTTTGCACGGCTGAGCCAAGTGCTGATGAACCCCAGCGTGGGTCGACTCTGCGCTGCATTTTTCCTCTTCTTCCTGGCCTTCAACGGATTCACAGCCATCCTGGTGCTCTATTTCAAGCAGCGCTTCGGCTGGGGCCCTGAGCTGGCCACCACCGCATTCCTTGTGGTGGGAGTGGTCGCCACCGTGGTCCAGGGAGGGCTGATCGGTCCCCTGGTCAAGCGGTTCGGTGAATGGCGTCTGACCTTGCTCGGCCTGGGTCTGGTGATCATTGGATGCCTGCTGATCCCCAGCGTCGGCTCATCAGACCGAGCCGGCGCGATTTTTACCGCCGTCGGAATCCTTGCTCTGGGCACAGGCCTGGTCACACCAAGCCTGCGCAGCCTGGTGTCCAGACGCCTAGGCAGGGAGGGGCAAGGCAGCGCCTTGGGCAGCCTTCAGGCCCTGCAAAGTTTGGGAAGCTTTCTCGGACCCCCTTTGGCAGGGTTGAGCTACGACCTGCTCGGTCCTGTGAGTCCCTTTGCAGCAGCGGCAACCGTTCTGGTGCTTGTGATCGGCCTGGTCGCCGGAAGCCCTCTTCCAGACATCTCCGATACACGAACAAGCGAATCCTGATTGCTACGTTTTGGCTAACAACACGAACGCCGAGCCGTTCAGCCCATGTGCGCAGCAGCCCTAGCCCCGGAGCACTACATCAACCGGGAGCTGAGCTGGATCGCCTTCAACGAGAGGGTGTTAGCCCAGGCCCTTGATCCGCGCACACCCTTGCTGGATCAAGCGAAGTTCAGCGCCATTTTCAGCAACAACCTCGACGAATTCTTCATGGTTCGCGTGGCTTCCCTGAAGTCACAGGTGGAGGCCGGCGTCAGCAAACCGAGTGAGGATGGCAAGTCACCCCTGGAGCAGCTGCTTGCGATCCGAGAGCAACTCATTCCCCTGCTGAAGCAGCAACAGGTGCACTACCGCCAACACCTGAAGCCAAAGCTGCTGGAACACAACGTTGAACTGCTCGATTACAAACAACTCAACGAAGACCAGCGCACCTGGGTTGACAACACCTTCCAGACGTCGGTGTTTCCGGTGCTGACGCCCCTGGCTGTGGACCCAGCTCATCCATTCCCCTTTGTCAGCAATCTGAGCCTGAACGTCGCCGCCGTGGTTGTTGACCCGGAAACAGGGCAACGTCAATTTGCACGCGTCAAAGTTCCGCAGAAGAATCTTGCTCGTTTCATCGCCATCCCCTCAGAACTGAGCGGAACTGAGGACAAACCAGTTCACACCGCCATTGCTCTCGAGCAGGTGATCGCCTTCAACCTTGAGGTGCTGTTTCCCGGCATGACGATCGAAGGTCACTACTTCTTCCGCGTGACGCGGGATGCGGATCTGGAACTGAGGGATCTGGAAGCCGATGACCTGATGCTGGCCCTGGAACAAGGGCTGCGGAAACGACGGATGGGCGGTGAGGTGGTGCGCCTCGAAGTTCCCAACGAGATGCCAAGAGACGTTGTGGAGATGCTGATGACCGGGTTGAGCGTGGAAGAGGAAGACCTTTACGTAATCGATGGACCCCTGGGCCTGGACGACCTCTTCGGGCTGACCGGGCTATCACTGCCGAAACTCAAAAGTCGTACCCAGGGAGGCCAAACACCGGCTGTGCTTGCACGCAGTCAGCAGCACCTGGTTGAAGAGGGCGCGATCAAAGCGGATGAATTCGAATCGATCTTCTCGGTGATTCGTCGTCAAGACATCCTTCTGCATCATCCCTACGAGCTCTTCTCCACAACCGTCGAAGAGTTCATCAATCAGGCAGCGGACGATCCCCAGGTGATGGGCATCAAGATGACGCTCTACCGCACCTCCAAAGACTCTCCGATCATCGCTGCCCTGATCCGCGCTGCTGAAAACGGCAAGCAGGTGATGGCACTGGTGGAATTGAAAGCGCGATTTGACGAAGACAACAACATTCAATGGGCCCGGCACCTGGAGCAGTCAGGGGTTCACGTTGTCTACGGCGTGCTTGGGCTCAAAACGCACACCAAGATCGTTCTGGTGGTTCGTAAGGAGAAAGAGAAGCTGCAGAGTTATGTGCACATCGGCACTGGCAACTACAACTCCAAGACTTCGAAGCTTTACACCGATCTAGGCCTGCTCACAGCCAACCAAGAGCTGGGACAAGACCTGGTTGAACTGTTCAATTACCTCACCGGTTTTTCGAAGCAGCAAAGCTTCCGTCGCTTGCTCGTGGCCCCCGTCACGTTGCGAAAAGGTATGGAGCTGTTGATACGCCGAGAGATTGAGCATGCCCAACAAGGCAGACAGGCCGTGATCCGAGCCAAAATGAATTCCCTGGTCGATCCCAGCATCATTTCGCTTCTTTATGAAGCGTCTCAAGCCGGAGTGAAGATCGAATTGATCATTCGCGGCATGTGCAGCCTGTATCCAAACCGCCAGGGGTTGAGCGAAAACATTCGGGTGATCAGCATCATCGGCCAATTCCTGGAACATTCGAGGATCTTTTGGTTTGCCAACGGTGGCTCTCCAGAGGTTTATATCGGCAGTGCCGACTGGATGAGCCGCAACCTGGACCGACGGATTGAAGCGGTCACACCAATCGAAGATCCAGAACATCGCCAGAAACTGGAACGCCTGCTGCAGCTTTACCTGAATGACAACCAGGGCGCCTGGGACATGCAGAGCAACGGCACGTTTACACAGCGCAAACCAACAAATGAGGCCCCAGAACGCAATTCCCAGATTCAATTGGTCAAGGAATGGAGCAAGGGCATCCAATCCTTGTAATTCTTTGGTTTTTTCAAGAGCGCTGCGTCTGTGATGTCCGATACAACATCACTTCAAAAACAAACTTGAAGCAGCCACGATCACGCCCGCAACAGTTGCTTCGAGAACGAAAAGATTTAGATCCGGAAATTCTTCCGATTCGAAACAGTCATCGCTGTTGCTCGGTGCTAAGTTCAGCCCAAATTCATTCAGGAGACCAGGGTGATGGGGATCCCTCTGGAATCTTCCGGCACGACGCATCAGTCGTCCCGGAAGGAACCTGCGTTGCCGTCCACTGGACGTCGACCATCTTCGCGACAAGGAGGGCGGCTCGCCACCGACTCCATCGGTTTTTACTTGAGCAGCATCGGACGTATTCCGTTGCTGACGGCAGCCGAAGAAATCGAACTTGCACATCATGTGCAAGCAATGAAACAACTTCAGGAGTTGCCTGAGGAGGAGCTGACCTCTCGGCATCGGCACAAGATCCGCATGGGCAAACGGGCCCGCGATCGGATGATGGCAGCCAACCTCCGCCTCGTGGTGAGTGTGGCCAAGAAATACCAGAACCAAGGTCTTGAACTTCTCGACCTGGTTCAGGAAGGTGCCATTGGCTTGGAGCGAGCGGTCGACAAGTTCGACCCCGCCATGGGCTACAAATTCTCCACCTATGCCTACTGGTGGATTCGCCAGGGCATGACGCGGGCCATCGACAACAGCGCCCGAACCATTCGCCTGCCGATCCACATCAGCGAAAAACTCTCGAAGATGCGTCGCATCTCCCGAGAACTATCCCACCGCTTCGGTCGTCAACCAAATCGGCTTGAGTTGGCGAGTGCCATGGGCATCGAACCCAGGGAACTGGAAGATCTGATGTCCCAGAGCGCACCCTGTGCATCGCTGGATGCCCATGCCCGTGGCGAGGAAGATCGCAGCACCCTTGGCGAACTGATCCCGGATCCCAATGGTGAAGAGCCGATGGAAGGGATGGATCGCAGTATCCAGAAAGAACATCTCGGTGGCTGGCTGTCTCAACTGAACGAGCGCGAGCAAAAGATTCTGAAGTTGCGGTTCGGTCTTGGCGGTGAAGAGCCTCTGACCCTTGCGGAGATCGGTCGTCAGATCAATGTGTCTCGCGAGCGCGTCCGACAGCTGGAAGCCAAGGCGATTCTCAAGCTGCGGGCCATGACAAACCACCAACAAGCCGCATAAGCAACTTGCTTTCCATCACCGGACCCATCGCCATCTTCTGCTGGATGGCGATGGTGACAGCGGGAGCCGTGTTGTGTCGTCGCCTTCGTCCGAACCAACGGGAACTCAGTCGAAAAATTGTGCACATCGGAACCGGAGCCGTGGTTCCGATGGCCTGGGTCTTTCAGATTCCTTTCGTTGTCGCCATCCCAGTTGCGATGGTGATCACTCTTGCTACGGCGATCAACCACCAATGGCGCTTCATCCCCGCCGTTGAGGATGTCAATCGCAACAGCTACGGCACAATCGCCTACGGAATAGCAATCACAACGCTGCTTCTGCTGTTCTGGCCAACCCGAGCCGATGCCGTTTCCGCAGGGGTTCTCGTGATGGCACTGGGAGATGGGTTAGCAGGGTTGATCGGCAGGGGCGTCGACTCACCGAAATGGGAGCTCTTCGGTCAGACCAAGTCAACCGTTGGCACCATGACCATGGCAGGTGTCACGGGCCTGGTGCTGATCGGACTGGCCCGATGGTCGGGGGCTGACCTGCCCCTGCCAGCAGCCTTGAGCATGGTGGCCATCGCAACCGGCCTGGAACAGCTCAGCTGGCGCGGACTCGACAACCTCAGCGTTCCCCTCAGCGTTGGCGTTCTGTGGAGTCGACTGGTGGTCTGATCTCAAGCAGTGACCGTCTGTTTGCGACTGGCTACGGCCGCGGCCAGATCATCCAGCAGCGCTTCGGTGGTCTCGAGGCTGATGCAGGCATCCGTGACGCTCTGGCCGTAGGTCAGCTGCGACAAGTCGGCGCTGAGCTTCTGATTGCCTTCTACCAAATGGCTCTCAATCATGACGCCCATCACGTGATTGGACCCACCCCGCAACTGCTCGGCAACGCTGGCCAGCACCTCCGCCTGCCGCCGGAAATCTTTGTTGCTGTTGGCATGGCTGCAATCCACCATCAGCCGGTCCTGCAGACCCGCCTGGCTCAACTCCGCCGCGGCCGCCTGCACGGCCTCCAGGTGGTAGTTGCTGCCTCGGCTGCCTCCGCGCAGCACGAGATGTCCATAGGGGTTGCCCGTGGTGCTGACGATCGAGGCATGACCCTCACGATTGATGCCGAGAAAATGATGCGGCTTCGAGGCAGCCTGCATGGCATTGATCGCGATGATGGCGCTGCCGTTCGTGCTGTTTTTGTAGCCGATCGGCATCGACAGACCTGACGCCATTTCACGGTGGGTCTGACTCTCCGTCGTCCTTGCACCGATCGCAGTCCAGCTGATCAGATCAGCGATGTACTGCGGAACCACTGGATCGAGCAGTTCCGTTGCAGCAGGCATTCCCTCACGGGCGAGATCCAGCAGCAATCCCCTGGCCCGACGCAGACCCGTGTTGATGTCATAGGAGTCATCGAGATGGGGATCGTTGATCAACCCCTTCCAACCGACCGTGGTCCGGGGCTTCTCGAAGTACACCCGCATTACCACATCCAACTGATCCTTCAGGCGCTCACGGATGGGTGCCAAACGCTGGGCATACTCACGGGCTGCTTTGACATCGTGCACGGAGCAGGGACCCACCACCACCAGCAAGCGGTCGTCACGACCGCTGAGAATGTCCTGGATGCGCTGGCGGGCGGACGCCACGGTCTCGAGTGCCGCCACATCAATGGGCAGCTCCTGATGCAACACCGCAGGGGCAACAAGGGGACGTGTCTCCACCACATGCAAATCGGAGGTGGTGGCCATGAGTGGACGCGAGAGTCCGACCAAGGCTACGCACCCCGCTCACTGTCAACAGACACGGTCCGGAAGAATGGTGTTCGTCCCTGAACAGAGATCTCCATGCTGAGCGCTTACCGCGAGCTGGCCGCCGCCCGGGAAGCCCAGGGCGTTCCCGCTCTTCCGCTCAACGCCGAGCAGACCCAGGGACTGACCGAACTGCTGCAGAACCCTCCTGCCGGCGAAGAAGCGTTCCTGATGCACCTGCTGAGCGACCGGATCCCCCCGGGTGTGGATGAAGCCGCTTACGTGAAGGCCACATGGCTCAGCGCGGTGGCCCAAGGAGAAGCCACCAGTCCCCTGGTGTCACCGCTGGAAGCCACGCGCCTGCTGGGGACGATGGTGGGCGGATACAACGTGGCCGCCCTGATCGAGCTGCTGAAGAACCCTGACGCTGCACTAGCCGGCTGTGCTGCGGAGGGACTCAGCCGAACGCTGCTTGTTTACGACGCGTTCAACGAAGTGATGGATCTGGCGGCAGGCAACCGCTTTGCCCAACAAGTTGTGGACAGCTGGGCCGCAGCCGAGTGGTTCACCTGCAAGCCGGAACTGGCCGACAGCATCACCGTCACGGTGTTCAAGGTCGAGGGCGAAACCAACACAGACGATCTCTCGCCGGCCACCCACGCCACCACCCGGCCGGACATCCCTCTCCATGCCCTGGCGATGCTCGAAACCCGAGATCCAGAGGGTCTGAAAACGATCGCGACCCTGAAAGACAAGGGCCATCCCGTGGCTTACGTCGGTGACGTGGTGGGAACAGGAAGCTCCCGCAAGAGCGCCATCAACTCGGTGCTGTGGCACACCGGCAATGACATTCCCCATGTGCCCAACAAACGGGCCGGTGGCGTGATTCTTGGCGGCAAGATCGCCCCGATCTTCTTCAACACCGCCGAGGACTCCGGCGCCCTACCGATCGAATGCGATGTCAGTGAACTGAACACCGGTGATGTCATCACGATCCGACCCAATGCCGGCACGATCGAACGCGACGGCACCGTGGTGAGTCGGTTCGAGCTCAAGCCCACCACGATTAGCGACGAGGTGCGGGCCGGCGGTCGCATCCCCCTGATGATCGGTCGCGCCCTCACCGACAAGATACGCACCAAGCTTGGCCTCAGCCCTTCGGAACTGTTCATCCGCCCCTCAGCACCGGCGGACACAGGCAAGGGCTTCACCCTGGCTCAGAAAATGGTGGGCAAAGCCTGCGGCCTCGCCGGCGTCCGACCCGGCACCAGCTGCGAGCCGCTGATGACCACCGTCGGCTCCCAAGACACCACCGGCCCGATGACACGGGACGAAATGAAGGAACTGGCCTGCCTGGGCTTTTCCTCCGACCTAGTGATGCAGAGCTTCTGCCACACCGCCGCCTATCCGAAGCCGGTGGATCTGCAGACCCAAAAGGACTTGCCCGACTTCTTCGCCCAACGCGGTGGCGTGGCTCTGCGGCCGGGTGACGGCATCATCCACAGCTGGCTGAACCGGATGCTCCTCCCCGACACCGTCGGCACCGGCGGCGACAGCCACACCCGCTTCCCCCTCGGCATTTCCTTCCCAGGAGGCTCCGGGGTTGTGGCCTTTGCGGCCGCCATCGGCGCCATGCCACTGGACATGCCGGAATCCGTGCTGGTGCGCTTCAGCGGGTCATTGCAACCCGGCGTCACCCTCCGGGATGTGGTGAATGCCATCCCCTGGGTGGCCATTCAGCGGGGGCTACTCACCGTTGAAAAGGCCAACAAGAAAAACCTGTTCAATGGCCGGATCATGGAGATCGAAGGTCTCCCCGACTTGAAGCTGGAGCAAGCCTTTGAACTCACCGATGCCAGCGCCGAGCGCTCCTGCGCCGGCTGCACCATCAAGCTCTCAGAAGACACGGTGAGCGAATACCTGCGCAGCAATGTGGCGCTGCTTAAGAACATGATCGCCCGCGGCTACAGCGATGCCCGCACCCTGGCCCGCCGGATCAAGGAGATGGAGGCCTGGCTGGCCAACCCGCAGCTGATGAGCGCCGACCCTGACGCTGAGTACGCCGAAGTACTGGAAATCAATCTGAACGAGCTCACCGAACCCGTGGTGGCCTGCCCCAATGACCCCGACAACGTGAAGTTGCTCAGCGAGGTGGCCGGTGACCCGGTACAGGAGGTTTTCATCGGCTCCTGCATGACCAACATCGGTCATTACCGAGCCGCGGCGAAAGTGCTGGAAGGCGCCGGTCAGAACACGGCGCGCCTCTGGGTCTGCCCCCCGACTCGAATGGACGAGGAAACCCTGAAAGCCGAGGGCTACTACACCACCTTCGAGGCCGCAGGGTCCCGCATGGAGATGCCAGGCTGCTCCCTTTGCATGGGCAACCAGGCCCGCGTGGAGGACAACACCACCGTGTTCTCCACCAGCACCCGCAACTTCAACAATCGCCTGGGCAAAGGTGCTCAGGTGTACCTGGGAAGCGCTGAACTGGCCGCTGTCTGCGCCCAGCTGGGTCGAATCCCCACCCCGGAGGAATACAGCAGCATCGCGGCCGAGAAAATCGATCCCCTCTCCGATGAGCTCTACCGCTATCTGAACTTCGATCAGATCAGCGGTTTTGAAGACCAGGGGCGTGTGGTCAGTGCTGACGATGAAGCAACTGTTCTGGCTCAGGCCTGATCCCTAATCACCTCATCTGTGCCAGCCCTGAGCGAACCCAAACAACGACGCCACCTCCTGGGCTCCAGCCGGAGCATCAGGAGGTTGTTGGAGCGCCGCTGGCTGGTGGTGGTGCTGGCTCTGGCGCTCACTGGACTCGGAGCAGCCATTACCGGCCTGCTGTTTACCAGCGGTATCAACCTGCTGCGCGACTGGCGGCTCGATCTGCTCGATGAATTTCCTGCCTGGGTGGTGCTCCCCGCCCTCGGCGCCATCGGGGGCATGGTCTCCGCCTGGCTGATCACCAACCTGTCTCCAGCAGCTGGCGGAGCGGGGATCACCCACATCATGGGTTTCCTGCGCCACAGGTCGGTGCCGATGGGGCTTCGGGTGGGCCTGGTGAAGCTCGTGGCCGGCATCATTGCCATCGGCTCAGGCTTCCCTCTAGGCCCAGAAGGCCCAGCTGTGCAGATGGGCGGCTCCGTTGCCTGGCAGATGTCGCGCTGGCTGCGGGCACCGGTGGCCTTTCGGCGAGTGATTGTCGCTGCAGGCGGCGGAGCAGGCATTGCCGCCGTGTTTAGCGCTCCCATCGGCGGATTCATCTACGCCATCGAGGAGCTGCTCCACTCCGCTAGGCCCGTGGTCCTGTTGCTGGTGATCATCACCACCTTCTCGGCCGACACCCTGGCGGATGTGCTCGGCTTCCTCGGTCTCGACCCTGGGGGCAGTGGGTTGAACAGCACCATCGGTTTTCAACTGGAGCGGGAATACACCCCCCTGGTGCGCTTCCTGCCTGTCGATCTGCTTTACCTGATCGCTCTCGGCGTGGTGATCGGCGTGCTGGCGGAGCTGTACACCCGCTACGTGCTCACCATGCAGCGGCAGGGCAACCGTTGGTTCGGTGACCGGCTGATTCTGCGCATGACCCTGAGCGGACTCGTGTTGGGCTGCGTCTATGCGGCCCTGCCCGACGCCTTCCACAACCCCAGCGAGCTGAAGCACCTGATCGGAGCCGGCAAGGCCGACATCAGCCTGGCCCTCGCCAGCTTTGTGGTGCTGTTCTTCAGTACCGGTCTAGCGGCGGGCTCAGGAGCACCGGGGGGACTGTTCATGCCGATGCTGACGCTGGGAGGAGCCATTGGTTTGGCCGGCGGCATTGGCGTTGAGGCCCTCACCGGCCACGTTCCCACCACTTACGTGTTCGCTGGCATGGGTGCCTTCGTTGCCGGCTGTTCGCGAACCCCGATATCAGCCATGTTCCTGGCGTTTGCGCTCACCAAGGATCTGCTCATCCTCAAGCCCATCCTGGTGGCCTGCCTCACCAGTTTCCTGGTGGCCCGGTTGTTCAATCCGGATTCCATCTACGAGCGCCAGATGGGTATGGAGCTGGCCTCCGAAGACCGAATGCAACTGCGCTTGAACCGTCACCGCCGACCGTTTGAAGCCCCCACACCAGCCAAAGGCCCTTCAGGAGATCCACTCTGAACCAGGAAACACTGCTGTTTGAGCCGGCCTTACCGGAGCCCGGAGCCCTGCAGGCCGTGTTGGCCTTTCCCAGCTCCTATTCCGTGGGGATCACAAGCCTGGGTTATCAGATCGTCTGGGCCACGTTGGCGCAGCGCAGTGATGTGGATGTTCGGCGACTGTTCACGGACCAGCACGATCCCTTGCCCCGCCATTGCGATCTGTTCGGGCTCTCCCTGAGCTGGGAACTCGACGGCCCTGTGCTGCCGGAGCTACTGCAAAACCAGCGGATTCCGATCTGGGCCCTGGAGCGGGGAGATGAGGACCCCATCGTGTTCGGCGGCGGACCGGTGCTCACGGCCAACCCCGAACCCTTGGCACCGTTCTTTGATGCCGTGCTGCTCGGAGACGGCGAACTTCTGCTGCCCGCCTTCATCGACGCTCTGCAGAGCTGCCGGCAGGCATCGCGGGCGGAACGACTCCGACACCTGGCTCAGGTTCCAGGGGTATACGTGCCGTCGCTGTATGCCCCGCAATACGACCCAGACGGCGAGCTGATCGGCATCGAACCGATCGATCCAGCGGTTCCAGCCCTTGTCGAAAAGCAGACCTGGCGAGGCAACACCCTCAGTCACTCAACGGTGGTCACCCCTGAGGCCGCTTGGCCCGACATCCACATGGTGGAGGTGGTGCGCAGTTGCCCTGAACTTTGCAGATTCTGTCTGGCCAGCTACCTGACCCTTCCGTTCCGGACGCCGTCGTTGGATGACGGTCTGATCCCAGCTGTGGAAAAAGGCCTGGAAGCCACCAAACGCCTTGGCCTGTTGGGTGCTTCCGTCACCCAGCATCCCCAGTTCGCCGACCTCCTCCACTGGCTGGATCAGGACCGTTTCGATGACACCCGCGTCAGCGTTAGCTCGGTGAGAGCAGCCACCGTGACCCCGGATTTGGGTCGGATCCTGGCCAAACGGGGCAGCCGCTCCCTGACCATCGCCATCGAAAGCGGCAGTGAACGGATGCGCGAGGTGGTGAACAAAAAACTCACCACGGAGGCCATCCATGGGGCGGCCCGCCATGCCAAACAAGGCGGCCTCTCGAGTCTCAAGCTCTACGGGATGGTGGGATTGCCGACGGAATCGGATGACGACGTCGAAGCAACGGCAGATCTCCTGCTGGCTCTCAAGAAAGGAACAGCCGGACTGCGCTTCACCCTGGGGGTGAGCACCTTTGTGCCCAAAGCCCAGACCCCCTTCCAGTGGCAAGGGGTCAGACCGGAAGCTGAGAAGCGCCTCAAACGCCTGGCCAAAAGGTTGAAACCGAAGGGAATCGAGTTCCGACCGGAGAGCTATGGATGGAGCGTGATTCAGGCCCTGCTCTCCCGCAGCGACCGTCGCCTGGCCCCGGTGATCGCTGCCGTTGGCGAAAACCGCAACAGCATGGGCGGCTGGAAAAAGACCTACCGGGCTGCTCTCAACGGTGAGCTCCAACCGATGCCAGGGCCAGCCCTGCCGCCGCCGCCGCAATGGAGTGCCGTGATCCACGAACCATGGGAGGCCTCACGGATCCTGCCCTGGACCCACCTCAGGGGCCCCCTAGCTCCGACGACGCTGCGGGACCATCACGATCAGGCCTTGGATCAGGAGTAGGAGTCTGCGCAACCTCCTGGTTAAAAGCAGCCAAACCCGCCAACAGCGTCCAGCCGAGAATATTGAGGCGACTGTCGAAAAACGGCAGGTCGGTGGCATGCATCGCCACCAACACCAGCGTGGCGGTCCACCAGGCCCGTTCCATCGGTGCTTTTTGCAGGATCCCCTTTCGCAGCGCCACAACCAGCAACAGGAGCACCGTTCCGACAATCAACAGCATCACCGGAAGGCCGTGGCTGATCGCCAACTCCAGCGGGAGATTGTGGGAATGGCCATGCCATCGCTTGGCCGCATAGATCGGATAAAGCACGCTGAACGCGGCTGCCCCCCAGCCAAGCCAGGGACGGGCCGCAACCAACTCCAAGGCATACCCCCACTGGCCCAGACGGGTGTGTTTCCAGGCGGTGGGCCCTCCCCGCTCCAGAAGCCGATCGAGAATCGGCTCCGGCACCACAGCCATGCCCAGTTGACGCCATCCAGGGGGGACACCGGGCAGCACCACCAAGAACAACGGAGAGGCCAACAACAACAGGAGGGGGAGCAACCAGAACCACTGCATCGGTCCCAGAACGAAGGGAATCGCCAAGGCCAGTGCTCCCATGGCATTGCGCGACTGGGTGAGCAAAACAGCAACAACCGTCGAAAGCGTGAGCAACAAAGCCGCACCACGCCGCCTCCACCCATCCGGTCGCAGCACAGCCGCCAGCATCAAAGGCCAAACCACCCCGAGCCAGGCTCCCGCCATGTTGGCGTAATCAAACAGGGCCGAAAGCCGCCCTTGCGGCTGGCCACCGGGGGCAACGAACCAGATGATGGCACCACCTCCAAGTTGCCAGGGGCCCTGCCAACCCAGAAACATTTGCCCCAGGCCGGTCAGCAGCACCGGCAAGGTTCCGGCCAGCAACATCCAAGCCGCCTGACGGCGCTGCCGTTCACTGGCGAGATGGGGCCGAAAGGCCCAGAAAGCCCAGAAAAATGGCAACCAATTGGCCAACCCAGCCCAAGCAAGGGATCCTGTTTCGGCCACCAGGGACCCCACCAGCATCAACAGGGAAGCGACAAGAAACGGTTGCGTCCAGCGGTCCTGCCAAACAGGACAATCCCTGCCACGACTTCCGCTGACACAAGCCACAAGGAGACAGATGCCCGAGAGCAGAGCACTGGAGGGAAGCAGAAAAAGGCCGAGCTGGAACGCCTGACCGCCGCGATGAGACGTCATGCAAAAACGGCGGTGCGTCCTCGGTAAACCATCACCTGACGGCGCAGATGCAAGCGAAGGGCCCGCGCCAGAGCAAGGCGTTCGGTGTCACGGCCCTTGCGGATCAGATCCTCCACCTCATCCCGGTGGCTGACGGGAACCGTGGTTTGCTCAATGATCGGACCATCATCCAGATCCTCAGTGACGTAGTGCGCTGAGGCGCCGATGAGCTTGACCCCACGGTCCCAGGCCCGGTGGTAAGGCTGCGCGCCCTTGAACGCTGGCAGGAAGGAATGGTGAATGTTGATGACCTGTGGAAATCGCTCGAGAAACTCCGAACTAAGAACCTGCATGTATTTGGCCAGCACCGCAAGTTCAACGGCGTTCTCCTCAAGCAGCTGCAAGATTTGGTGCTCCGCTTCGGCCTTGGAATCCTTTCTGACAGGCACATAAATAAAAGGAATCTCGAACGACGCACACAGGGGTTCCAAATCCGGATGATTGGCGATGACCAAGGGAACCTGCATCGGCAGCTCTCCGCTTTGGACACGCCAAAGCAGATCCTGCAAACAATGGCTCTGCTTGCTGGCAAAGATCGCCACGCGGGGAAAGGCGTCTGAGAAGTGGAGCTGTGCCTCACCACCAAGCCGCTCTCCTAGGGCCTGAGCTGCCTCGGGCAGGGCATCCCGGGGAATGCCGAAACCCTTGAGCTGCCATTCGATCCGGCTGAGAAACAACCCCGCTCCGGCGTCGGTGTGGTGATCGGCATGGCGAATGCTGCCGCCATTGGCTGCCACCCAACCCGCTAATTCGCTGACCAAGCCCGGGCGGTCGGGACAGATCATCTGGAGGATGACCGTGGCGTCACTCACAACAACCTTTGAAAAACAAATTCTCCCGCGCAGGAGGGGCTGGTTAAAGTCACAGAAAATTTTTGATCACCATGCTGAAGGCTCTGAGACGCCTGGCTGCGTTCTGCCTCTGCGTCGCGTTGAGCATGGGTCTGATGGCCCCGGCTGCTGTCGATGCTGCCGGCATCAATCCTGATGATCTGGGGGTGATCCGCCGCCAGGCCGCAGCATTTGAAGACGCAAAATCCCGTCTGCCTGATCTGGCCCGGCTGGTGAGCGAAAAGGATTGGGTCTTCACCCGCAACCTTCTGCATGGCCCCATGCAGGAAGTGAGCCGTGAAATGCTCTACATCAATCAGCGCCTCGACAAGAACGAGCGTAAGGAGGCCACCAAGGTGGCCCGCTCCTTGAAAGAAGCTCTGGCTGATCTGGATGAAGCGGCACGCCTGCAGGACTTCAGCCGCCTGCAGAAGTCCTACAGCGCCGTTGCTGCAGGATTTGATGCCTACAGCGATCTGATCCCTGCTGAGGCCTTCAGCTGACCCGCTCCGTTGGAGTGATTGGTGCTGGGGCCATCGGCCTCGGCACCGCATGGCATCTGGCCAAGAGAGGTCACGATGTTTCTGTTTACGACCCTCGCCTGAACGACCCCGTTCATCGCCAGGGATCGGCAAACGATCTCAGTGGCACGTCAGCCTCTCTTGGGGTGCTGATGGGTCATGTGTTTCGCCGCAGCAGCGGACGGGGCTGGAGGCTGCGCCGCCGGAGCATGGAGCTCTGGCCGCAATGGATCAGAGCGCTGCAAACGCACCAGCCTGAGCTCAAGCTGCATCTGGGCTTATTGCAAATCGCCGAGGACGAACAAGCGGCTGAACGGATGGAGTGGCTTGCTAGCCAACGCGTCGACCTGGGCCTGGAAATAGTCTCCAAAGAAGCGCTGAACAAGGTCTGGCCAACAGCCAGCCATGGTGGGCTCCACTCGCGTCAAGACGGTCGAATCGACCCGCTGCTGCTTCAGCAAGCTCTGCGAGAGGCTCTGAAGGAACAGAGCGTGGAGCAGACCACCACAGCAGTGGTCCACCTGGAGCGCAACAACCACCGGTGGAGTGTGCATCGAGCCGACGGTGAGAGCACAATCCATGACGTCGTTGTGCTGTCCACAGCACTGACCACGGATGCTCTGCTGGAACCCCTGGGCCACGCCCGAGCGATGACGCCGGTGTTGGGCCAGGCTCTGTCACTCCAGCTAACGACGGGGCCAACGAGCTGGACCCACTGGCCCTCAGTGCTGGTGGATCAGGGCTTCAACCTGATTCCCACATCACCCGGGCGCTTGCTGCTTGGGGCCACCGTGGAACCGGGTGATTGCGCTTCGGCAGACCCTCTGATCTTGATGCGCAGCCTGAATGAACGGGCACCTGCATGGCTGCGCACTGCCACCGTGGTGAGCCACTGGAGCGGCCTGCGAGCCCGACCCGTGGATCGTCCTGCACCGCTGCTGGAGGAGCTGGAGCCTGGACTGATTCTTGCCAGCGGGCATTACCGCAATGGCGTGCTGCTCGCACCTGCCACAGCGGAGTGGGTTGCCGCTGCACTCGAGCAGCCATGAAAAAAGGGCCCCGCGGGGCCCTAACGCGTCGATGGATCAACCGATCACTTGGTCTCAGTGAACTCCGCGTCGATAACGTCGTCGCTGGCGTCACCACCACCGGCGTTAGCACCGGCACCAGCACCGGCATCAGCACCAGGAGCTCCGCCGCCCGCTGCAGCACCCTCCTGCTGATAAACGGAAGCACCAACGGTGTAGAGCTCCTGCTGCAATTCCTCCAGCAGGGTCTTCATCGCGTCGTAGTCGTCTTTCTCGGTGGCTTCCTTGAGCTTGAGGCGCTTCTCCTCCAGCTTCGCCTTGGCGTCAGCATCGACTTTGTCGCCCAGTTCGCCCATCTGCTTTTCAGCTTGATAAACGAGGGTTTCGGCCTGGTTCTTGAGGTCGATCTTCTCGCGCTTCTCCTTGTCAGCGCTGGCATTGGCCTCAGCGTCCTTCACCATCTTGTCGACTTCGGTATCCGACAGGGTCGAGGCACCGGTGATCGAGATGGACTGCTCCTTGCCGCTGCCCTTGTCCTTAGCGGTGACGC
Source organism: Synechococcus sp. MU1611 (assembly GCF_020514255.1). Lineage (NCBI taxonomy): Bacteria > Bacillati > Cyanobacteriota > Cyanophyceae > Synechococcales > Synechococcaceae > Synechococcus > Synechococcus sp. MU1611. The sequence goes on from NZ_VTLC01000002.1 coordinate 306,615, forward strand.
TGAGGATGCCGTTGGCATCGATATCGAAGGTCACCTCGATCTGAGGCACGCCACGGGGTGCCGGAGGAATGCCATCAAGACGGAAGGTTCCGAGCGACTTGTTGTCGGATGCCATCTCGCGCTCGCCCTGGAGAACGTGAATCTCCACGTTGGTCTGACCATCCACAGCCGTGGAGTAGGTCTCTGTCTTCTTGGTGGGAACCGTGGTGTTGCGGGTGATCATCTTGGTCATCACACCGCCGAGGGTCTCAACACCCAGAGAGAGGGGCGTGACGTCGAGAAGAAGGATGTCCTTCACCTCTCCGGCCAGCACACCGCCCTGGATGGCAGCTCCAACAGCCACCACCTCGTCGGGGTTCACCGTCTGGTTGGGATCTTTACCGGTGATGCGCTTGACCAGTTCCAGCACCGCCGGGATGCGGGTGGAACCACCCACCATCACGATCTCGTCCAGCTCACCGGAAGAGAGCTTGGCGTCCTTGAGCGCCTGCTCCACGGGCATGGCACAACGATCAATCAGCTTGGAGGCCAGTTCCTCGAACTTGGCGCGGGTCAAGGTGAGATCTAGATGCTTCGGACCCTCGGGCGTTGCCGTGATGAACGGCAGGTTGATCTCGCTCTGAGTGGCATTGGACAGCTCAACCTTGGCCTTTTCAGCGGCCTCGGTCAGACGCTGCAAAGCCTGCTTGTCCTGACGAAGATCAATGCCTTCGTTGGATTTGAAGGTCTCGGCCAGGTGATCCACGATCACCTTGTCAAAATCGTCACCGCCGAGGTGGGTGTCTCCGGCGGTGGAGAGCACCTCGAACACGCCGTCGCCGACTTCCAGAACGGAAACGTCGAAGGTGCCGCCGCCGAGGTCGAAGACCAAGATGCGCTCATTGCTCTTCTTGTCGAGGCCATAGGCCAGAGCCGCAGCGGTGGGCTCGTTGATGATGCGCAGCACCTCAAGGCCAGCGATCTTGCCGGCGTCCTTGGTGGCCTGGCGCTGGGAATCGTTGAAGTAGGCGGGAACCGTGATCACCGCCTGGGTGACGGTTTCACCGAGATACTTTCCGGCATCCTCAGACAGCTTGCGCAACACCTGCGCTGAGACCTCCTCAGGCGCGAATTGCTTTTCGAGAACCGGGCACTTCACCTTCACGTTGGAGCCGGCCTTCTCAACGCCGTAGCTCACCTCCTTCGATTCCTCGTTCACCTCATCGACACGACGGCCAATGAAGCGTTTGACGGAATAAAACGTGTTGTCCGGGTTCATCACCGCCTGACGTTTGGCGATCTGACCCACCAACTGATCCTGGTTCTTGGTGTAAGCAACCACGGAGGGCGTCGTGCGGAAGCCCTCGGCGTTTGCGATCACGGTGGGCTTGCCGCCCTCCATCACGGAAACACAGCTGTTCGTGGTGCCAAGGTCAATGCCGACAACCTTTCCCATCGTTGCCCACCTCCTGAGATGGTGATTTGAATGGGCTCATCCTCCACATCAGACCCGGTGACAGGCGAGGTGTGGTTCCCGAACAGGCAGGCTGGTGGAGCGATCCGGCCCTGGCAATGATCAACGGCGGCACCAGCCTTTTGGGCCTGCTCGGCAATCCAGTGCGCCACTCGCTTTCGCCGGTGATGCACAACGCAGCCCTCGAATCAATGGGGCTCAACTGGCGCTACCTGGCCCTTCCTTGCAAAACCGAGAGCCTTGATTTGGTGTTGCAGGGTCTCAGGGCCGTTGGCTGCCAGGGCCTCAACGTCACCATCCCGCACAAGCAGGCCATCGCTGAACTCTGTGATGAGCTGAGCCCTCTGGCGCGGCGACTTGGTGCCGTCAACACCCTGGTCCCAGGGGTCGACGGTGGCTGGTACGGCACCAACACCGACGTGGAGGGCTTTCTGGCACCACTTGGTGCCAACGAAGACTGGGCCGGACGCGATGCCGTGGTGATCGGCTGCGGCGGATCGGCCCGTGCGGTGGTCGCCGGCCTGCAAAGCCTGAAGCTGAACACAATCACCGTGGTGGGACGACGAAGCGAAGCCTTGCAGGCCTTCAACACCGATCTGCAACAAGACAATGCCCCTTTAACGGCCTGCCTCGAGAACGCGCCTCAGCTCAAAGAAGCCGTCGCCCAAGCAGCTCTCGTGGTGAACACGACCCCGGTGGGAATGGCACAGCACGGTGACCCCAAAGCAATGCCCCTGGGTGCGGAACTCTGGTCAGGGCTGAGCCCAAAGGCGGTTTTGTACGACCTCATTTACACACCAAGGCCCACCAGCTGGCTCACTGCCGGGCAACGCCGCGGCCATCGATGCATCGATGGCCTCGAGATGCTGGTGCAGCAGGGCGCTGCATCGCTGCGGCTTTGGAGTGGACGCCATGACGTTCCAATCGAGGCGATGCGAAGCGCCGCCGAGACTGCTCTTGCGACCTAACGTCGCAGTAAGTCCTAGCCCCACCGTGCAGATTCCCCTCTGGCAGCGGCTACTCGCACCGCTGGTGTACCTGCTCCCCTGGAGTGACGCCATTCCCTTTGGCCTCGGGGCTGACGGTGTGTTTAACCAGATCCCTTTGCTCAGACTGCTGATCGTTCCAGCAGTGCCTCTGATCCAACTGAATCGGGGGGTGCCTTTTGGTGGCCTGCTGCTGTTCTTCGTGCTTTTTCTGGCGGTGGTTCGGAATCCAGCCGTTCCCTACTTCCTGCGATTCAACACTCTGCAGGCCTTGCTCACAGACATCGTGATCGTTGTTCTGAGCTTTGCCTTTGGAATCCTGCTCCAACCGATTGCTGGAGGCAGCTTGCTGCTGAGCACCCTGTCCAGCACGATCGTGATCGCGGTGCTGGCCATTTTGGTGTTCGCTCTTGTGGAGTGCTGGCGAGGGCGTGAACCGGATCTGCCAGGCATCAGCCAAGCCGTGCGCATGCAGCTCTACTGAAGGTGGAGGGGCACACCAGGGGATAAGGTGTTGGATCCGTCGCTCACTCCGGTGAGCCTGAAGCCCCGTTGGAGCTGCCCATGACGCACGATCCGTACTACGAAACCATGTACATCCTCCGTCCGGACATTCCGGAAGAGGAGGTCGAAAGCCATGTCACCAAGTACCGCGACATGCTCGTGGAAGCCGGTGCTGATGTGCTGGACAACCAGATGCGCGGCAAGCGCCGCCTGGCCTATCCGATTGCCAAGCACAAGGAAGGCATCTACGTGCAGCTGAGCCATAACGGTGATGGCCAGCACGTTGCTGTTCTCGAGAAGGCCATGCGCCTCAGTGAGGACGTGATCCGCTACCTGACCGTGAAGCAGGAAGGTCCCCTTCCCGCACCTCGGGTGATGCCCGGTAGTGAAGCCGCTCAGCAACAGCAAGCCGAAACAGCTACAGCTGCAGCTGCATCAGCTGACTGATAAGCATTGTGTGAATCCATGGGTGGGCGATAGCGTCCGCCCATGGATTCACAACCTGATCAGCGTCATTCAACAGAACCCGCTTGGAACGAACGTCATGGCGACGTTGAGGTTGTTGGGTTGTTGAAGAAAAGAATCACAGAGCTCGAAGCCGAGATCAAGGCTTACGAAGACCTTCTTGCAGAACTGCCCGACGTTTTTGAGCGTCGATTCCAACAGCGACTTGAGCCGTTGATGGAGCGGTATCAACTACTGGCTGAACAGGTTGATCAAGAACAGATCGAGCGCCCCCAGCAGGCAGCTCTCCCTGGAACCTCAGAACCGGATAACGTCGTGCGCTTTCCGGGCCTGAGGCTCCCCAAGTTCCTGCAGAGGCAGCAGCGTTCAGCCTGAACGACGGTGGGATGCTGACCAGAGCCGGGTTGGCAGACCCCAGACGTAAATGAAACCCTCCGCAGCACGGTGATCGAACTGATCCTCACTGCCGTAGGACGCCATCTCGGGAACGTAAAGACTGCTGTCCGCTGAGCCGCGACCGGTGACCGTGGCTGTTCCCTTGTGGAGCCGGAGACGAACGACACCATTGACGTAGGTCTGGGTGCGATCCATGAAGCCGTCAAGAGCATCCTTGAGGGGGCCATACCAAAGACCTTGGTAAACGAGGTCAGCCCACTGCATCTCCAATTGCCGCTTGCTACGCAGAACATCGGCGGCCAGGGTCAAGCTTTCCAGTTCCTGGTGGGCCTGGATCAGAAGCAACAGCCCAGGCGTTTCATAGATCTCCCGGGATTTGATTCCCACTACACGGTTCTCGATCATGTCGAGACGACCAATGCCGTGGGTTCCCGCCAAACGGTTGGCTTCACGGATCAACGCCACGGGATCCAGACGCTGCCCATTGATCGCAACAGGATTGCCCGCTTCAAAAGCAATCTCGATCTCTTCTGAGGCATCGGGAGCAGCCTCCACCGATCGGGTCATCGCGAAGACCTCTTCCGGCGGAGCCACCATCGGATCTTCCAGAGGTCCAGCCTCGATGCTGCGGCCAAGCAGATTCAGATCAATTGAGTAGGGCGATTTCTTGCTCACCGGGGCGGGCATCCCAAAGCGTTCGCCGTAAGCAATGGTCTCCTCACGGCTCATGCCCCACTCACGGGCGGGGGTGAGGACCTTGAGATCAGGCGCCAGCGCTGCGATGGCCACATCAAAACGCACCTGGTCGTTGCCTTTGCCTGTACAGCCATGGGCGACAGCATCAGCACCCACTTCCCGGGCCACCTCGACAAGGCGCTTGGCGATCAGAGGCCTGGCCAGAGCGGTGGAGAGGGGGTAACGGCCTTCGTACAGGGCATTGGCACGAATCGCCGGAAAAGCGAAATCCTTGATGAACGGCTCGATCAGATCTCCCACCAGCGACTGACTGGCACCGGCATCGAGCGCTTTCTGACGAATCGGTTCCAGCTCATCGCCCTGGCCGAGATCTGCAGCAAATGTGATCACGTCCTCCACACCCCATTCCTGCTTGAGGTACGGGATACAGACACTGGTATCCACTCCCCCGGAATAGGCAAGTACCACCTTCTTGGCGCGGCCCATCAATGGGTCTCCTGATCACACTCCTCTGATTCTCTCGTCTCGCCGGCCGCATCCTGAGGTGAGGTCACAAGCAGCCATGCACCCAACACCGCAGCCGGAGCAAAGACCAGGAGCAGCGCAAGGATCCAGGAGGTCTGCAACGGTTCAGGCCGCTGCAGACCCCACAAGTGCAAGCCAGCACTGATCATCAGAGCCAGACCCCACAAGACAACCAGAAGCGCAGGTTTATTCAGCTGGAGCTCGAAAACACCACGTGGTCTATCTTGGTTGATTGGCCTGTGTCCGTCCCTGCATGAGCGATCTGGTTGATTTAAACGCCCTGGACAGCGTCAACCCGTCCCTCACCCGCTACGGGCGCCGTGACCCAGCACCCGTGCTGCCCCTGCGAGAGGAGCCCGATCTCCTGTCCTGGCTGGAAACCAGCGGCCGTCTCGTTGCCGACGAAGCATCCGGTTCCCCCGAAGTGAGCACTGTCGAAGAGGAAGAACTCTCGGCGCTCATGGGTGAGAAAGAGGATTACAACAAGGATGACGAGCAAAATGAGGAGCAGTGGGAGGACTGATGTCCCCCAACCACTGACTGGTCGTCAATGAGCGACTCATCTAGGGTCCCAGCGACCAGTCCAGTGCTGCTTTGCAATCCACGGATTCGATCCATCGTCCTTGGTGGGAGAACGGCTCGATTAGTGCCAGCTTGCTCATGCTGGTGGTCTTGGCGACCAGCTTTGCAGCCGACAAATGGATCCCCAATGCGCAGCTGAGCCTGCCTCTGTTGATTTCAACGGTCTGCGCAACCGCTACGGCAGCTTTAGGCATTCCGCTTCTGCGTCGCTTGAAGATGGGGCAGTTCATCCGCGAGGAGGGACCGGAATCCCATCGGAGCAAAGCGGGAACGCCAACGATGGGGGGTCTGCTCGTGGTTCCCGTCGGAGTCATTCTCGGCAGCCTGATCACGCGGGACCCCGTGGCATCGCAACAACTGCTCAGCCTGGCTTCGCTGACGTTGGCATTCATGCTGATCGGCGGCGTCGATGACTGGAGCAGCCTCACCAAACACACGAACACAGGTCTGACAGCGCGAGGGAAATTGCTGCTGCAAGCCCTTGCGGCCCTTGTCTTTCTGGTCGTCGCAGCCTGGCAGGGCTGGATCAGCAGCAGCATTGCCTTGCCTTTGGGCCTTGAACTTCCGCTGGGGATCCTGATCTGGCCTTTGGGGCTGTTTGTTGTTCTGGCGGAGAGCAATGCCACCAACCTCACCGATGGCCTGGATGGTCTGGCCAGCGGCTGTGGAGCTCTGGTGTTTACGGGTCTGGCGCTTCAGCTAATGCTGCGAGGGGACAGTGGAGATCCCGCCCTAGCTGGATTTTGCATGACCATGGCAGGGGCGTGGCTGGGATTTCTTGTGCACAACCGAAACCCGGCTCGAGCCTTCATGGGCGATACCGGATCCCTCGCGATGGGGGCAGCCCTGAGTGGTGTCGCCCTGTTGTCCAACAGTCTTTGGCCACTACTGGTGATGGGAGGCGTCTTCGTGGCTGAATCCCTCTCCGTGATCATCCAGGTTTGGGTGTTCAAGGCCACGAAAGGGCCTGATGGACAAGGCCGACGCGTGTTCCGCATGGCGCCACTCCATCACCATTTTGAGCTAGGAGGCACCGATGAGCGCAGCGTGGTGCCTGCGTTCTGGCTGGTCACAGCAGGTCTTGTGCTTCTGGGGCTGGTGATGCATCCCTAAGCGTTGATCTTCGATCAAATCCTGGGAAACATCCTTTTTGGAACGATCTCAATGATGAAGCAGTTCAAATCGTCAATGAGCCAAACTTGAATTCGTAACACAAAAAATCAATATCTTTTTCGAAAGAGTGATCGTCAACTAGCAGAAACAAGTGACGTTTTAAAGATTAGAAGATGACCACAACATAGCCCGCCAAATGGAAGGAGGCGTGAACTAAAAATCCTGAACTGAGGAGATTTCTACATCCAGCACGAAAGCTTTCTTCGGCTCACATCCCTTAAAGTCATGCTTTCGAGGCATCAAGGCAGGATGACCTATTTCACCTGGCGTGAATCCGGTCTCACAGCTGACTGTTCGAGCCTCGAGGCGATGGCTGCCCGCTTTGAGGAGTCAGCCAGTTTGATGCGGCGCATGTCCAGCGAAGGGTTCCAGCTGGAACGGCATGGAACAGAACAGCGCATCACCCATCCCGATCCCACGGTGTTTGAAGCCTGGGGATTCGTCAGCGAAGAATCGCCGGTCCGCCAACTCACGCTGATCCCCGATCTTCAAAACTGATGGAAAACCTGCTTGCCAAAACCGCTGAGCTGCTCGCCAGCGCAGCGGCTGATCCCGATCGGGTTCTGCGTTGGGTGCTGATCTATTTCGGTGTGTCGTCGCTTGGATTCATGGGCGTGTGGTTGATCGGAGAAGTGCGTCGTCAGAGCAACAACGCCGATTCGAACTGAGCCCTCAGCGGCTCGCCTCCACCGAACGCTGACGCCACTGAGGCGTCTGTTCCATCGATTTCAGCTGCTCAGCACTGGGACTTTCAAGCGCGTCGAGGAAATGCAGCGGTTCCGCTTCAAAGTGAAGGTGAGGTCCGGTCGACCAGCGACCCGTGTTACCGCAAAGACCAATGATCTGGCCACGGTTATAGGAACCAGCGGGAGCACCAACACTCAGATGGCTGTAGCGGGTCTTGACACCGGCAGCAAAGCCAGCGCCTCTGCATCACTCAGCCAGGGAGCAACCGGTGGAATGGGATCAGCAGGCCTGGCTCTTGCCGCCCCGAGCTGAAGACATCCCCCAGCGAGAACCGCCAACAATGTCGCCCGAAGCACTGGACTCCATCAAGAACTCATCCTTGACGTAGCAGCACATCGAGCCCTGCACTCCCAGGCTGCGGAAAGTCTCAGGACTTGCGTTGATTGATGATGCGGCCAGCCATTCAAAGATCACCATGCCGTCGTTTCCTCGCACCGTGATGCTGCTGGGCAGTGGGGAACTGGGCAAAGAAGTGGCCATCGCTGCCCAACGACTTGGCTGCCGGGTGATCGCCTGTGATCGCTATGCAGGTGCTCCAGCAATGCAAGTGGCTGACATGGCGGAAGTGCTGCCGATGACCGATGCCGATGCCTTGCTCGAAGTGGTCAGGCGCCACCAGCCCGACGTGGTGATCCCGGAGATCGAAGCGCTCGCAGTTCATGCGTTAGCGGAACTGGAACAGGAGGGAATCACCGTGATTCCAACGGCCCGTGCGACGGCCGTCACCATGAACCGAGACCGCATCCGCGACCTGGCAGCCGGCGAACTCGGTCTCCGCACGGCCCGATTCGCCTATGCCTCCAATGCTGAGGAACTCACAGAGGTAGCGAAACCTCTGGGCTGGCCCGTCGTGGTGAAACCGGTGATGAGTTCCTCGGGCAAAGGGCAGAGCGTGGTGAAAGGCCCTGATGACTTGAAGCAAGCCTGGGATATCGCCATGGCCGGCGCCCGCGGCACCTCAGACCAAGTGATTGTTGAGGAATTTCTCAGCTTCGATCTGGAAATCACCCTGCTCACCATTCGCCAGCGCAACGGCGAAACCCTCTTCTGTGCACCGATCGGCCACGAACAGGAAGGAGGGGACTATCAGTGCAGCTGGCAGCCCGCCCAACTGACGGAACAGCAACTGAATCAGGCCCAGGCCATGGCCAGGACGGTGACCGACAACCTCGGCGGTGCAGGTCTCTTCGGTGTGGAATTTTTCCTCTGTGGTGATGAGGTGATCTTTTCGGAACTCTCTCCCCGCCCCCACGACACCGGCCTGGTCACATTGATCAGCCAAAACCTGAGCGAATTCGAACTGCACCTGCGTGCCGTTCTTGGCCTGCCGATCCCCGAGATCACCGCAGCTGATGCCGCTGCCAGCCGTGTGATCTTGGCCCAAACGAATATGCACTCGGTCGCTTTTGAAGGGGTCGAACAAGCGCTGACGGAAGCTGACACCCAATTGCTTCTGTTCGGCAAGCCCACGGCCCGCCCTGGTCGGCGGATGGGTGTGGCACTGGCAAGGGGAGGAGATCGGAAGGAAGCACAAGCAAAGGCCGACAGGGCAGCCGCCTGTATAACCGTGATCCCGGGATCAACGGCTGCCTGAAAACCGGTAGTGGGTTAAGCCATCCAGCACGGCTCCAACACTGGGGCGTTTCGACACGTACACCCGCTGCTGGATCCTTTGACCCAACAAACAAGGATCGTGATCCGCAGGCACGACCGTGGCGGGTAAGCCATCCAGCAACTCTCCATCCCCTTGCTGACTGGCAACCACCAGAACCCGCTCCAGGGGGAGCCCCCAAGACTGAGCAAGGAAGCGAATGGCCTCGCTGCGGGAGGCCCGCTGCGGCAGAACATCCAAAAACCAGTGACAGCGGAGCTGGGGTTCAGCCTGCAAAGCATGGCGCCGCAAGCACTGACGGGCCAATCCGATCAACCCACGGTTGGAGGCACGCAACAAGTAGCTGACCTTGAAACGACTTTGATGATCAAGGTCCTGAAGCCGGATGTGTTCCTGCAGGTGACCCATCGCTGCAAGAACAGCATCGCGATCCCAGGCCTCACTGATCCGCTGCGCCCAAACGGGGTCCGCTGCACGATCCAAACCATGGTGGATCTCTGTTCCAGCCCGGCAGATCCAGGCCTTGGGATCGGGAAGGTGCAACTCGTGGTAGCGCTGACGTGCCTGAGCCAGGGAGCGACCCGTAAGGATGACCAACCCTGTCGAGGCGGAAAAGGGTTCGGCTTGAAGCCGATCGCGCAGATGAGCAAGGGAGCTTTCCTCCGGTAACTCCAAACTGCTGTCAAGATCCAGCGCCAGGAGCCTGGAGACAGGACTGGGCCGCCGCACCACCGACAACGCTCGAACAGGTGACGAACGAATCCTTTGCTGCATCAGGGCGAGGTATTGGCACACATGGGCATCCCAACTGAAGTGGCGACTGATCGCCTCCACCCCGTTGTCACTCCAACGTCGCCAACGGGGTCCATCACTGCCGGCGAGTTCCAGGGCTTCCTGAAGTGCCCCAGGATCGGTGACGTCTGCCAAAAGACCGTTGTCGCAACGGTGTTGGATATCCCGTGGCCCCCCATCGTCGGTCGCCACCATCGGCAAACCACAGGCCGCGGCCTCCAGCAGGGTGAGTCCGAAGGGTTCCGTCAAAGCCGGATTCACAAACAACCCGCCACGACGGGCAGCCCAGCGATACAGGGCGGGAATCTGGGCACGACTGTGTTGTTTGGGATATGCCACCTGGCCATAGAGGTCAAAGCGATCCACCAGATCGAACACCTGCTGAAGCACATCGCGCTGCTGCTTCTCGAGCTGACGCGGGTCATCCCGACATCCCAGCACAAGCACGAGGTTGTGACGCTGCCGCAGCACCGGTGACTGGCCATAGGCCTCCACAAGCGCAGGAATGTTCTTGCGACGAACCGCACGGGAAATCGCGAGCAGGGGTGCGCGATCTGGCTCCCTCAGGAAAGGCTGCAACAGGCTTTCCACAGCAGAGCATTCCTGCGACGAGCCGTGGGGATGGAACCGTGTGGCATCGACCCCGGGGGGGACCACCTCCGCCTGAGCCGCCTGAAAGTGGCCGTAACGCGAGTACTGCTGATCAGCTTCCTGACGGGTGCTGGTGATCACCAGATCGGCTTGCGCCAGAGCGCGCTCTTCGGCATCGATGCGACGGCTAATGGCATAGGTCTGCTCAATCTGAGAGCGATCAAGACCACCGGCGAGGAGGCGACGCTGTTTCTCCCGGCCGAGAGAGTGCCCGGTGAACACCAGCGGAATGCCCAGCCGCTGACTGACCAGAGCACCCACCAAGCCGGCATCGGCGTAGTGGGCATGAATCCAGTCCACCCTGTGGCCAGGCTGGCTCAGATGTTCCACCAGTTGATCAGCCAGCTCCTCGAGATGGGGCCAAAGGAGCTCCTTCCGCAGATACCGCTTCGGTCCGAATGGGAAACGCAGGATGCGGGCACCCGGACAAATGACCTCCTCCCGTTTGCTGTAGTCGAGATCAAAACGACGGTCCTGAATCAACCGCGTCACCACATCAACCTGCTCAACCTCGGCCCGCTGCGCCAGGCTGCGCGCAAGCTCGAGGACATAGAGCGTCTGGCCACCGGTATCAGCATCCCGTCCGAGTTCGAGCTCATGAGAACGAAACAGACCGTGAAGATGCAGATGCAACAACCGGATCCCCATTCGCTCACCTCACAAACAACAACGGAACACAGATTCAGTGCCGTTGGTTTTTCTTTAGAGGCGGAAGAAGAGCTAAAAAATGAAAAAAACCTTAGAAGGCACGCAAATCAAACAGCTAAAAAAAGCCGACTCTCATTCTCTCGCAGGTGATCTGAGCTCAAGAAACTGCACTCATGCCGACTGCTGTATGTAACAACCCGGCAATGTCAGAGGCGGTCGCTCACATCGACCAGGCTGCCCTGTTCGTCACCCCAACCACCCCTGGAGAAGGTGATCGCGCCATCCACCTCAAGCTGCTCGTTGATCCAGCCAAGGATGGCCGGCCCAACGCGTGCCGGAGACGCTTCACCACGAAAACTGCGGAGGCTGAAGTGGTCAGCACCCTGCACCAACACCAAACGGTGACCGAACTGCACGGCCTTGCTCTCACGCATCGGAGCGATGGCTTCCGGACCCGAAGGCACCACCCAATCGCGGGTACCGCTGATCAGCAGCAACTTGGCTGGAAGGCTCTCCAAGCGGCTGCCGTCGAACAACAAACGCAAGGGCGGGCTGACGGCCACAACAGCCTTGACCCTTGGATCGGCAACAGCGGCTTGGTTAACCCCCGACAGCCAACTGCATTGGAGCACCCAGCTGATGTTTCGCTCCGGATCCTTGAGGTCGTTGCAACGGGCTTTGAGTCTGTAATCAATAGGAACACCACCGGCCAATTGGAGCGTGGTGGTGGCTCCCCAGGAATGACCCACCACCGCTACGGCATCGGTATTCAAGTTGGCGTCTGCCAGAAGACGGCGTGCACTGATGGCATCCAACAAAGCGGACACATCAAGGGGCCGAAGACGCAATTCTTCAGGACCCGGCGGCGGCGCATCACCAGCGAGCATCGCCTTCTGCTGATTGAGATCGCTGCCGGGGTGGTCTGGCAGCAGCACGGTGTAGCCATGGGCAGCCAGCACCTCACCCCAACCTTCAAAGGATTCCGGATCGTCCCAGAGCCCGTGGGAAATCAAGACCAAGCGACCATTCCCAGGCGCTGCAGGCTGAAGCATCAGAACCCGCAGGGGTTTCGGCCGATGGGGCACAGGCACCTGAACAACCTCACGGGACCAACTGGGCCGCAGTGGCCCCCGCAGAGCAGCCGTCACTGATGCGGGCTCAACGGAACGGGCCAAAGCAACCCCCTCCTCAAGATTGGTTTTAAGCCGATTGGCCACCTCAGCGAGACGCGACAGATCGATCGATGCCTGTTCTCCAGGCAACTCCCGCAAAAAACCAAGGATGTTGGGTTGCCCCCGGCGTTCAGCACGAATCAGGGCCTCGGTCAGCATCCGCCCGCTCACATCCGGCTCAACTCCTTCAAGAGCCACCACCTGCGTCGCCGCATGGAGGGCCTGCTCCAGAAGCGGCTGACCGGTCGATCCCGCCAGCAACGCCTTGGTTTCCAAGGGCAGTGGCGTGAGGAACACCTGGCGCAACAGCGGCAACAACTTGCCACCACTGGCCAGTTCCAGATCCTGCAGATCCGGACTGGACTGGATCAATTGTTCAGCGGACTCACCGTCATCGAAGTTGATCGTGATCTCCGTTTCCAGGAACGGCAGTCGCAACACCAGCCGCTCCAATGCTGAAGCGGGACCCCCTGCCAAGGCCAGCGAGATGCCAACACCCAGGGCGGCCAGGTGTGTCCGAAGTCGAGCCATCAAGCTGCCAGGGGAACGGGAAGTTCAGGGGGATGCTGCTCCAAAACCCGGCTGAGATAACGGCCTGTGTGACTGGTGGGGTGCTGGGCAACCTCCTCTGGAGTCCCCGTGACCAAGATCTCGCCTCCACGATCACCACCTTCAGGGCCGAGATCGATGACCCAGTCACTGCAACGAATCACATCGAGATTGTGCTCAATGCAGATGATTGAATTGCCCTTGTCCACCAATCGCTGCATCACGTCCATCAGCTTGTGCACGTCATAAAAGCTGAGGCCGGTCGTGGGCTCATCGATCAGATAGAGGGTCTTGCCGGTGGCCCGCCGTGACAATTCCGTCGCCAACTTCACCCGCTGGGCTTCACCCCCCGAAAGAGTTGGCGCCGGCTGGCCAAGTTTGACGTAGCCCAAGCCCACATCCACCAGCGTGCGTAACCGATCTGCAGCCTGAGGAATTGCATCGAACACCTCAGCGGCCTGCTCCACCGTCATCTGGAGCACATCAGCAATGGTGTAACCCTTGTATTTGACCTGCAGGGTTTCGCGGTTGAACCGAGCGCCCTTACAGACATCGCACTGAACGTAGACGTCCGGCAGGAAGTTCATTTCAATCACATTCACGCCCTGACCGCGGCAGGCCTCACAGCGGCCGCCCTTCACGTTGAAACTGAATTGCCCCACCTGGTAACCACGGGCCTTCGCCTCCACCGTGGCAGCGAACACCTGCCGGATCGGATCAAAAGCACCGGTATAGGTGGCCGGATTGGATCGGGGCGTCCGTCCAATCGGGCTCTGATCGATCACGATCACCTTGTCGATCGACTTCAGGCCCCGCAGCTCCCCCACACCCTGCGGGAAGGGCACTTTGAAACCCAGGCCGTTTTCCAGAGCCGGATGCAAAAGCTCATTCACCAGGGTGCTCTTGCCGCTGCCGCTTACACCGGTGACGGACACCAGCCGTCCCAGTGGAAACTCAACCGAAACGTTCTTGAGGTTGTTGCGATTGCAATCGATCAGCTTGAGGGAACGTGAACCGCTCTGGCGGCGTTCGGCCGGCGTGGGAATGGAACGGCGGCCGCTCAGATAGGCACCGGTGAGGGATTCGCTGCTCGCAACCAAGTCATCAAAACTTCCCTCGGCAACGATGTGGCCACCATGAACACCGGCACCGGGACCAATATCCACCACGTGATCTGCAGCACGGATGGTGTCTTCATCGTGTTCCACCACCACCAGGGTGTTTCCAAGATCCCTGAGCCTCACGAGAGTGTTCAGGAGACGATCGTTGTCCCGCTGGTGCAGGCCGATGCTCGGCTCATCGAGCACGTAAAGCACCCCTGTGAGACCAGCGCCGATCTGAGTGGCCAACCGAATGCGCTGGGCCTCACCGCCGGAGAGCGTCATCGCCGGACGATCCAAGCTGAGGTAATCCAGACCGACATCCAGCAGAAACTTCAAGCGCAGGCGGATTTCCCTGAGCACCAGATCACCGATCTGAATCTGACGGGGACTCAATAAAGGCTCTGAACCCTCATAGGCACCAACGCCCATCAATTTTTCGATCCGTTCCAGGGTCTGACCGACGCTGACAGCAGTGAGTTCTGGAATCCGATACGGGCCGACCGTCACAGCCAGGGCTTCCGGTCGGAGCCGCTGACCGCCACAGGCTTCGCAAGGTACGAGCTCGAGATACTTCTCCAACTTCTGCCGTTGGGCTTCACCGCTGGCATCGCGAAGCTGCCGCTCAAGAATCGGAAGAATGCCTTCGAAAGGGCGGGTGTATCCCCCTTTGCCCTTGCGATACCGGCTATCGGCCTGAATCAGAATCGGTTCACGGCTTCCGTTGAGCAGCACATCCCGCTGGTCATCCGTGAGCTCATTCCATGGGGTCTTGATCTCAAAGCCGAAGGCTTCACCAACCGAGAACAACAGTGAAAAGTAATAACTGTTGTCTTTCTCTGCCCAAGGGGCAACGGCGGAATAAACGGGCTGACTGGGATCCGGAATCACCCGGTCCACTGTGAATTTGCGCAAATGCCCGATGCCATGGCAAGCCTCACAGGCGCCATAAGGGCTGTTGAACGAAAACAGTCGCGGCGATAGTTCCTCCATCACAGCGCCGTGAACGGGGCAGGCGAAGTTCTCGGAGTAAAGCCGCTCCCGTTCAACGCCGTCAGGAAGCTCCTCACCTTTCTTGGGCACCACCTCCACAAGCGCCAAACCATCGCCACGTTTGAGAGCCGTGCGCAACGAATCGGTCAGCCGTTCCTGCACTCCCTCACGGGACACAAGGCGATCGACCACCACCTCAATGTTGTGGCTGTGGTTCTTGTCGAGTTCAATGTTGTCGGCCAGTTCGCGCACCTCACCGTTGATGCGCACCCGAGCAAAACCCTCAGCCGCCAGGCCACTGATCAGCTTTGTGTGGGTGCCCTTTTTGCCACGCACCACCGGCGCCAGCAATTGATACCGGGTTCCCTCCGGCAACAAAAGAATCTGATCGACCATCTCGTCGATGCTCTGCGGCTTAATCGAGCGACCGCATTTGGGGCAATGGGGTTCGCCAGCCCGGCCGAACAGCAAACGGAGGTAGTCCTGAATCTCCGTAACGGTGCCCACCGTGGAGCGCGGGTTGTGACTGGTGGATTTCTGATCAATGGAGATCGCGGGGGACAACCCTTCGATGGCATCGACATCGGGCTTGTCCACCTGGCCTAGGAACTGCCGGGCGTAAGCCGACAGACTTTCGACATAGCGGCGCTGCCCTTCCGCAAAGATCGTGTCGAACGCCAGCGAGCTCTTACCGCTGCCACTCACCCCGGTGAAGACCACCAACTTGTTGCGGGGAATCGTGACGTCGACGTTCTTGAGGTTGTGCTGTCGAGCACCCCTCACCCGAATCACGTCATCCTGATTCGCCAGCGGGTCAGCTGAGTCAGTGATCTTGGCAGCAGCTCGCGCCATCAGGACCCGTTGGAAGGCCCAAAAGCTTAGGAAGAACCGAAGCCTTCAAGCTGTTCGCTGGTCCAGCAGGCTGGCTGCATAGGCATCGGCCTGATCGCCACCAGCGAGATCAGCCAGCTCCTGGCGACGTTCCTGGGTGTCCCGCAGTCGGGACACTCGCGAATGGGTCACGCCATCCTCAACATGCTTGCTGACCCGGAAATGATGATCAGCAACCGCTGCCACAAGCGGTTGGTGGGTGACGCAAAACACCTGACGCTGACGGGCCAGAGTCTGAAGGAGATTCGCCATCGCTCCACTGACGCGTCCACTGACGCCGGCATCAATCTCATCGAACAGCAGCGTGCTGGACCCATCCACAGCGGCAAGGGTGGTCTTGAGGGCCAGCAGAAAACGGGACATCTCACCCCCAGACGCCACCTCCGTCAACGGTGCCATCGGCTGGCCGGGATTGGCAGAAAACAGGAACTGCACAGCATCCGCACCATGCTCAGCGGGATCACAGGGGGTGAGATCCACCTTGAAACGCACGTTGGCCAGCCCCATGGGAGGCAACAAGTCCAGCAACGAGGCCTCCAGAGCCTCCGCCGCCTTGGAACGCTCGCGATGCAGTGCCGCATTGGCCTGATCACGCGTCTGGCGTCGGTCGTTCTCGTCCTGGTGCAGGCGAACGAGATCCGCCGCGAATCCCTCAGCACCCAGACGATGAAACAGGTCATCTCGACGCTGAATCAAACCGGCCAGATCAAGGCCATAGCGGCGCTGTAGGCGTTTTAAAACCGACAGTCGGTCTTGGATCCGCTCGAGATGGTCTGGATCGCTCTCAAGTGCAAGACCGTACTGATCGAGGGAACGCAGCAAAGCATCCACACCAGCCTCAAGATCCAGAGCCTGATCCCGCAGGGACTCAAGCGAACCATCCAACTGGGCCATGGCCTGCAGCTCCTGGATGCACATCGCGAAATGATCCTGCAAAGAAGGCCCCTGATCCGCGCCATCGCGGAGACGCCCAAACAGCACGGCCAGCCCCTCCAACAGCCTCACGCCATGAACAAGGCGGTCCTGGTCCTGTTCAAGCCGCTGCTGTTCGTCGGGGTCTTCCAGATCGGCAGCCTGCAGCTGCTCCAGCTGCTCCTCCTGTTCAGCCCGCTCCTGTTCGGAACGTTGCTGCTCCTGCTCGAGGGCCATCAGAGCATCAGCAGCCAGGCGCCATTTGCTCCAGGCATCAGCCACTTGCTGTTTAATCGCCGCCAGCTGGGAGCCACCGAGACAGTCCAACCAAAGACGTTGTTGCCCAGCGCGTGACAACAACTGGGTCTGGCCTTGAACGGTGAGATCAATCAGCAGTGGTCTGAGCTCAAGCAACTGCTGACGGTTCACCGTGCTGCCGTTCAGACGGCAGCGACTGGAAAAGCGATCACCGTCTTGCCGTTTCCACTCACGGCTAATCAGGAGCTCCTCTTCAGGGTCAAACTCCGCCGCAACCAGCCACTGTTCAAGGGATGGGCTGAGTTGAAATGCAGCCTCAATCCTGGCTCGATCAACCCCAGCGCGAAGCAGACGAATACCACTGGCACCCTGGGCTCCCCCAAGAACCGCATCGAGGGCATCAAGAAGAATCGACTTGCCTGCGCCGGTTTCACCGGTGAGCACCGTGAAGCCGGAGCTGAACTCCAGTTCAAGACTCTCGATCAGAGCGATGTTCTGCAGCAGCAGACCGGTGAGCACATCCAGCCCTGTGGTGATGCCGACCGTAGCGGCGGCCTGGGTCGTTTAGAAGGGGGGTCGCACATCCCTTTTATTGATGGCGCAAGAGCTCGGGGATTTCATCGAAGCCGCGGGGTTGCTCGAGTACGACCCCGCCGCCATCACGCGGATTTATGCAGGCCATCCCCAGCGGCTGATCCGACGGCTCTGGCAAACCCTGGTGCCCATCGGCTTGTTGCTACTGGGTGTCGTCTTCGACTGGATCTTCCAGTTACTGAAAGACGAGCAACGGGCCCGGGATCGAGCCCGCGAGTGCGCAGAACTGCTGGTGGATCTCGGCCCCGCCTTCATCAAAGCCGGCCAAGCACTCTCCACCCGACCGGACATCGTCCCGCCGCTGCTGCTGGAGGAACTGGCCCAGTTGCAGGACCAACTGCCTGGCTTCGACAGCGGCCTGGCCATGGCCTGCATCGAGGACGACCTGGGGGCACCGGTGGATGACATTTTCGAGCAGCTTGACCGGGATCCGATTTCCGCCGCCTCCCTGGGACAGGTGCACAAGGGAACCCTCAAGGGTGGCGCCAGGGTTGCGGTGAAAGTGCAGCGCCCCGGCCTGCGCGAACAGATCACCCTGGATCTGTACATCGTGCGCAACATCGCAGCCTGGCTGAACAGCAACATCGGACTGATCCGCAGCGACCTCGTCGCCTTGATCGACGAACTGGGGCGACGGGTGTTCGAAGAAATGGACTATCTCAACGAGGCCTCGAACGCTGAGACCTTCGCTGAGCTGCATCAGCACAACCCTCGAATCGCTGTTCCGACGATCTACCGCAGCGCCACCAGTCGCCGCGTGCTGACGATGGAATGGATCGACGGCGTCAAACTCACCAATCTGGATGCCGTTCGGGAACTCGGCGTCGATCCAGACGACATGGTGGAGGTGGGCGTGAATTGCAGCCTTCAACAGTTGCTGGAGCATGGCTTCTTCCATGCCGACCCCCACCCCGGCAATCTCCTGGCCCTCGAGGATGGACGCCTCTGTTATCTCGACTTCGGGATGATGAGCGAGGTCAGCCGCGAGTCACGCACGGGTTTGATTCAAGCGGTTGTTCATCTGGTGAACCGGAACTTCGGGAAGCTCTCCAAAGACTTCGTCACCCTTGGTTTCCTGGCGGAAGACGTGAACCTGGAACCGATTGTTCCGGCCTTTGAGAAGGTCTTCAGCCAAGCGTTGGAAGCCGGCGTCAACCGCATGGATTTCAAAGCGGTCACCGATGACATGTCCGGTGTGATGTACAAATTCCCGTTCCGGGTACCGCCCTATTACGCCCTAATCATTCGGTCACTGGTCACCCTCGAGGGCATCGCTCTGAGTGTGGATCCGAACTTCAAGATTCTCGGTGCGGCGTATCCCTACTTCGCGCGTCGGCTGATGGAAGACCCGGATCCCCAATTACGTCAGAGCCTCAAGGAGATGCTGTTCGACGGAGATGCCTTCCGCTGGACCCGTCTGGAAAATCTTGTGTCTAGCGCTGCAAGTCAGGCCCAACTGGACCTGGAAGCGCTACTCGACCAACTGCTCGACTTCCTGTTCTCTCCCAAGGCGGGACTGCTTCGGGATCAATTGGTGACCGCCGCCGTGGAGAGACTGGACGCTCTGGGGTGGTCCACGATGCAGCGCCTGGGTCGACGTCTACCCAAACGACTGCAACCCTCCGCCATCGCCCAGACGCCTCCAGGGCTCTCGGATCCACTGATGCAACTGGAGCCAGTACGAGAATTGATTCAGGTGTTGCAGTCATTGCCGGGGTTCAAACCGGAACTTCTGCTGCGACGGATGCCCAGAGTTCTGAATGAGCCGGACACCCGCCGTATGGGATTCCAAGTGGCTCAAGGGCTGGCCGAACGAGGAGTTGTCCGCCTGGTGCGGGTCGCCGCTGGAGTTCCTGCCTAAGTTCCTGAGAACACCGTCAGCGTGATGCTTCTCAAGCCCTTCACCCGTTCGTCACTGCTGGCCATGGCGGCAGGACTTGGAATCGGTTGGAGCAGCGTCATGCAACCTCTGCATGCCGCCACGGATGTAGCCCTTGTCAGTGGTGCCTTCCGCCGCTCGATTCCCGTCAAGGAATTTGAACACCTGGCCGAGACCGGTGAAGCCATCGGCCTGCTGGGCAATCTGCTTGAACTGTCCGGGCAGAACCCTCAGGAGGTATCGCGAATGCTCAATCAGAGCCTCGAACTTCCGCTAGTGCTAACCAGCCGTTTAATCAATACACGGATCGGTGAAGCCATCCTGCGCCGTGCTTCACGCATCATCTACCCCATCTACACACCAGAACCCGAGGTGAGTGTTCCGGCGATCCGAGCAGGGGTGATCAGTGGATTGCAAAGCGAGGAAGGCCTCACCGCTGTGAGCTTTCTGAAGGGGTATCCCAATGCCGTTATGGCGGTGAACCTGCCAGCTTTGTTTGGGGTGATTGAGAAAGCGGAATCGATTGCCGGCCTGGTGCAGTTTTTCTCCGACTCCCCCTTGGACGGACTGAAGGACGCGCAACCCTGACCAATTCCTGAACGGACGCCGCCTAGATTCCGGAAATCCCCCCATCCCAGCCGGTGTCCCTGTTTCAGAACCTCCGTCGGCGTTTCACTGCCACCCCTGTGATGCAGGACTGGCCTGGACTGATTGAGGCCTATCGCAGCTGGCTTCCCGTCACCGATGCAACCCCGGTGATCACCCTTCGGGAGGGAGCCACTCCTCTGATTCCCGTGCCATCGATTGCGGAACAGATCGGCAAGGGCGTGAAAGTGTTCGTGAAATACGACGGCCTGAATCCCACAGGGTCCTTCAAGGACCGGGGCATGACCATGGCCATCAGCAAAGCCAAGGAAGCCGGTTGTGAAGCGGTGATCTGTGCAAGCACAGGGAACACCAGTGCAGCAGCAGCGGCCTATGCCCGGCGGGGAGGAATGCGGGCCTTCGTGTTGATCCCTGATGGCTATGTCGCCCAGGGAAAACTGGCTCAAGCTCTGGTGTATGGCGCTGAGGTCCTAGCGATCCGCGGCAACTTCGATCGTGCCCTGGACATCGTTCGGGAAGCGGCGGAGAAGTATCCGGTCACCCTGGTGAACTCGGTGAACCCTTACCGGCTTCAGGGCCAAAAGACGGCTGCTTTCGAAATCGTGGATGCCCTCGGAGACGCACCCGACTGGCTTTGCATTCCCATGGGCAACGCGGGAAATATCACCGCCTATTGGATGGGTTTTCAGGAATATCAGCAGGCGGGCCGAAGCCGGAACCTGCCCCGGATGATGGGCTTCCAGGCCAGCGGATCCGCTCCTCTGGTGAACAACACGACGGTGACGGACCCCGAAACGATCGCCACAGCCATCCGCATCGGCAACCCGGTCAACCGAGCCAAGGCCCTGGCGGCACGCGAAGCCAGCAAAGGAGCGTTCCTGGATGTCACCGATGCGGAAATCATCGAGGCTTACAAACTCTTGGGCGGCCAGGAGGGAATCTTCTGCGAACCCGCCAGTGCTGCATCTGTGGCAGGCCTGCTCAAGCGCAAGGATGAAGTACCAGCTGGCTCAACGGTGGTCTGCGTTCTGACCGGCAACGGCCTCAAGGATCCCGACTGCGCCATCAGCAACAACGACGCCGCCTTCCATACCGACCTCAATCCCGATCTCGACACCGTTGCCAATGTCATGGGCTTCTAAAACGGAATTCGATCGACGTCCTCCAGCCCCCCAACGGGGGCTTTTTCATGGCCATTGGACAAAACCAGCCGACAAAGCGGCTGCAGAAAACAACCAAAAACCGAATGCACACGCTGTGGAAAACGGGTGAAAGCAACTCCTCCGGCCAGGTGGATGGTTATCCACCTCCTGTGAAGACGTGGAAAACAGGTCTGCACTCCCCATTCCGTAAAAAATTCTCCTCAAGCATTGGTGAAGCAGAACTCTCTTGACCACTGACTTTCAAGCAGCTTTCCCCCTTTTCCCCAGGCCCTACTACGACTGTTTTATTTTTATTTTTTTAAATCCATAAGAACAAAACAGCCGAAAAGAGGATCCCGTTGCTCTGGCCATTGCACTTCCCCTCAGCCTGTGAAACGGTGGGGCACCTCAGCGCACTCAGGTCGTCAAGACGATGAAGGTGGTCTGTTCACAGTCCGAACTGAATAGCGCCTTGCAATTGGTGAGCCGTGCGGTGGCAACCCGGCCCACCCACCCGGTTCTGGCCAATGTGTTGCTTACGGCCGATGCTGGAAGCAATCGCCTCAGCCTGACGGGGTTCGATCTGAGTCTGGGGATTCAGACCTCTCTCGCCGCCAGTGTGGAAACCAGTGGAGCGATCACGCTTCCGGCCCGATTGCTGGGAGAGATTGTCTCCCGTTTATCCAGCGATTCTCCGGTCACTCTCGCGGTAGAGGATGCCGGCGAGCAGGTTCAGCTCACCAGCCTCAGTGGGAGCTATCAGATGCGCGGTATGAGTGCTGATGACTACCCCGATCTCCCGATGGTGGAGAGCGGCATGACGCTCAAACTTCAGCCTGAACGGTTGGTGCAGGCGCTCAAGGGCACCCTGTTCGCGAGCAGCGGCGATGAAGCGAAGCAACTGCTCACCGGTGTTCATTTGAAGTTCAACCAGCGGGCTCTAGAAGCTGCTGCCACCGATGGACACCGCCTTGCGGTGCTCAATGTTGACGACGCTCTGCAGGATGCGGCCATCGCTGATGCCGTTGATGAACAGGGTTTCGCGGTGACCCTCCCCGCACGTTCTCTTCGAGAGGTCGAGCGTTTGATGGCGTCCTGGCGTTCCGATGAACCCGTCAGTTTGTTCTGTGATCGCGGTCAGGTGGTGTTTTTGGCGGCCGACCAGATGGTCACCAGCCGCACGCTGGAGGGCACGTATCCCAATTACGGCCAGTTGATTCCCGATGGATTCACCCGCACGTTCGGGATGGATCGTCGTTCATTGATTGCTGCTCTGGAACGCATTGCTGTTCTTGCTGATCAACACAACAACGTCGTGAAATTCAGCAGTCAGCCTGAGGAGGGTGTTGTGTTGATCAGTGCTGATGCACAGGATGTGGGCAGCGGCTCCGAGTCACTACCAGCCAGCCTTGATGGTGATGCCATGCAGATTGCTTTCAATGTTCGCTATTTGCTGGATGGTCTCAAGGCCATGGGCTCTGATCGGATTGTTCTGCACTGCAATGCACCCACCACGCCGGCTGTGCTTCGTTCCGATGAAACGTCTGAAGCTTTCACGTATCTGGTAATGCCCGTTCAGATTCGTTCCTGATGTGTCTCTTCCGGATCAGCTTCTCCTCAGTGATCTTCTGAGTAATACCGTCCGTTGTGATCTGGGCTTGGATCACGGACCTGGGGTGATGGCCTGGATGCATCCGCCTGTGCATCGGTTGCTGGGTTGGGTCAGCCGACCGTCAGCTCTGCGTATGTCTCGCGATGTCTGGCGTTTGAACCAATGTTGTGGTTTTACGGATCAGCAGGTGTTTGTGCGCGGTGAACCGGCGGTCACCGATCAGGTGATGCTGGAACGCTTGCCGACGTTGATGGAGGCAACGTTGCTGGATCGTGATGGTGAGCGCATCGGCAGCGTTGTTGATCTTGATTTCCGACCAGCGGACGGCGCGATTCTTCACTATCTGATCGCCCGCAGCGACCCGCGACTTCCAGGCAGTTCCCGCTGGCGTTTGGCTCCGGATCGCATCCTTGACCAGCAACCGGGTCAGATTCAAACCGCCCTGATGGGATTGGATGATTTGCCGATGGCCCGCGCCAGTGTCCGTCAGGACCTGCTCCAACGCACCCAACGTTGGCGGGACCAGTTGCGCGTCATGGGTGACCGGGCCGGCGATCGCCTGGAGGGTTGGTTGGAGGACTCACCAATGGATGATCTGCGGCCAGAGCCCATCCGCTCTTCGCTAGGGGACGTCGAATCAGAGGCCGTCTCTGAGCGTGAATCAGAGGTCTGGGACGACGACAGCTGGGAGGAAACTCCGTCCCCCCGCCGCCGACAGGACGAAGACCCCTGGGTCTGACGGTCGGTCGGCAACACTGGGGGGAGGTGCTCCGCGATTCGTGGTTTCCTCCCCTGCGTACGACATAGCTGCAGCCCTGAAGCTGGAAGGGCTTAAGCCCAGTGACTGGGATGAGATCTGTCGGCGGCTCGGTCGCGAGCCGAACCGAGCTGAGTTGGGCATGTTCGGTGTGATGTGGTCCGAACATTGCTGCTATCGCAATTCCCGGCCCTTGCTGAGTGGTTTCCCCACTGAGGGACCGCGCATTTTGGTAGGACCTGGAGAAAATGCCGGCGTGGTCGATCTCGGTGGGGGCCACCGGTTGGCCTTCAAGATCGAAAGCCATAACCACCCCTCCGCCGTTGAGCCCTTTCAGGGGGCGGCAACAGGGGTGGGCGGGATCCTGCGTGACATCTTCACGATGGGGGCCCGTCCGATCGCGCTGCTGAATGCCCTGCGCTTTGGTCCCCTTGAGGAATCCGCCAATGTTGGCTTGATGGAAGGTGTGGTGGCTGGCATTGCCCACTACGGCAATTGCGTCGGCGTGCCGACGGTGGGCGGTGAGGTGGCCTTTGACCCCTCCTATTCCGGTAATCCCCTGGTGAATGCCATGGCACTCGGTCTGATGGAGACTGAGGAGATCGTCAAATCCGGAGCGATCGGCGTTGGCAATCCCGTGGTTTATGTGGGCAGCACCACCGGCCGGGATGGCATGGGCGGAGCCAGCTTTGCCAGTGCTGAGCTGAGTGCCGATTCCTTGGATGATCGCCCCGCTGTTCAAGTGGGTGATCCGTTTCTGGAGAAAGGGCTGATCGAAGCTTGTCTTGAGGCCTTTGCCAGTGGTGATGTGGTGGCAGCGCAGGACATGGGTGCTGCTGGTCTCACCTGCAGCTGTTCGGAAATGGCCGCTAAAGGGGGTCTGGGGGTGGAGCTGGATCTCGACCGTGTTCCGGCCCGTGAAACCGGGATGACGGCTTACGAGTTTCTGTTGTCGGAATCCCAGGAACGGATGTTGTTCGTGGTTAAGGCCGGGCGGGAGGAAGCGCTGATGCAGCGGTTCCGTCGCTGGGGATTGCAGGCGGCGGTTGTGGGCACGGTGCTCCAGGAACCGATTGTGCGGGTGTTGCATCACGGTGCTGTTGCTGCTGAGGTGCCCGCCACGGCTCTTGCCGATGACACCCCGATCGAAAAACATGCTCTGTTGCAGGAGCCCCCGGCGGATCTTCAGGCCCTCTGGAGCTGGACCGAGCAGGAGCTTCCCGAGCTGAGCGATGCAGCTGCAGCCCTGCTTCAGCTCTTGGATGATCCCACCATCGCGAGCAAGCACTGGGTTCACCGTCAGTACGACCAGCAGGTGTTGGCCAACACAGTGGTGTCATCCGGCGCAGCCGATGCCGCTGTGGTGCGGCTGAGACCTCAGCAGGGTGACGGATCGATGGCTGCGTCCAACCGTGGTGTTGCCGCCACGGTGGACTGCCCCAACCGTTGGGTCGCTCTTGACCCCGAACGTGGTGCGCAGGCGGCCGTCGCTGAAGCAGCACGCAACCTCAGTTGTGTGGGAGCTGATCCCCTGGCGGTCACCGACAACCTCAATTTCCCTTCACCGGAAACGCCGAAGGGGTTTTGGCAGTTGGCCATGGCCTGTCGGGGGATTTCCGACGCCTGCCGCGCCCTTAATACCCCCGTTACCGGCGGGAATGTCTCCTTGTACAACGAGACCAAACAGGATGACGGCACGATGCAGCCGATTCATCCCACGCCGGTGATCGGCATGGTTGGTTGTGTGGACGACATCAGTCGTGTGACTGGTTTGGCTTGGCAGCAGCCCGGCGATTCAATCTTTCTCATCGGCGTTCCGCCGGATGATGTTGCAGATCCCAGCCTTGGTTTGGCGGGCAGTGCTTATCAGCAGCAGAGCCTCGGGTCTCTGGCAGGACGTCCGCCCCAGCCCGATCTCGTTGTCGAAGCTGCAGTGGGGTGTCTGGTTCGTGAGGCCATCGCTCAGGGTCTGCTGGCCTCCGCCCATGACTGCAGTGATGGTGGTCTCGCTGTGGCTTTGGTTGAATCTTGCATCGCCTCTGATCTCGGCATCAATATGACGTTGACGACAGGTTCAGCGCGTTTGGATCGGGTGCTTTTCGCTGAAGGCGGCAGTCGCGTCATTGTGTCTGTGAACGCAGCCTGCCTCCCTGGCTGGGAGCAGTTGATCGGAGCCCGTGCAGGACTCTCTGTTACCTCGCTAGGCAGCGTCACAGCGGAGCCTCGCGTGGTGATCCGATCTGAATCTGCAGTTCAGCTCGATCTTGAGGTTGAACGGTGCGCAGCTGTCTTCCGTGATGCGTTGCCCCGACGGATTCATTCGGAGTGATTGAGTCAGGCGTTTCGTGACGGCCGATTCTCTTCCTTTTCTCTCTGTCTACGGATTCATCATGTGCGGCATTATCGGCATGTTCTGTGTTGACTCAGTCAACCAACAGATCTACGACAATCTGCTTCTGCTTCAGCACCGTGGGCAGGATTCGGCTGGGATTGTCACGATGGACAATCACACCTTCCATGTGCACAAACAAAAGGGACGTGTGCGTGAAGCGTTTCGCACCCGAGACATGCGAAAGCTTTTGGGCAATGCTGGTATCGGTCATGTTCGCTATGCGACCCGTGGTGCTGCTGCTTCCGAGGAGGAAGTTCAGCCCTTTTATGTGAATGCTCCCTATGGCATCACCTTTGTTCACAACGGTAATCTCACCAACACTCTTCAGCTCGAGCAGGATCTATTCAGGATTGATCGTCGTCATACAAATTCGACGAGCGATACGGAGATGTTGCTCAATGTGTTGGCTACCGAGGTTCAATCTCAGCTCACGGGACGAGATCTCACGCCGGATCAGTTGTTTGATGCGGTGGCATCTCTGCATCACCGCGTTCAGGGCTCCTATGCGGCCATTGCTCTGATTGCGGGCCATGGAATGCTGGCGTTCCGTGATCCCTATGGAATTCGTCCTCTGATTTTGGGTAGGCGTTTATCCGACCAGGGTCAGGAGGAGTGGATTATCGCCAGTGAGTCGTTGGTGATTGAAAACAGTGGCTACGAGATCGTTCGCGATGTTGATCCTGGTGAGGCCGTATTTATCGACATCAACGCCAACTTGCACCAGCGTCAGTGTGCAGATTCTCCTCGGTTGATTCCTTGTGCTTTTGAGTACGTCTATCTGGCACGGCCGGATTCTCTAATGAACGGTATTTCAGTCTATGAGTCGCGTTTAAGGATGGGTGATCGTCTTGCTAAAACGATTTCTGAAACATTACCGGCTGGAGATATCGATGTTGTGATGCCGATTCCGGATTCAGCGAGGCCGTCTGCGATGCAGGTCGCCAAGCAATTGGGTCTTGACTATCGCGAAGGTTTTTATAAGAACCGCTATGTCGGTCGAACCTTCATTATGCCGGGTCAGGCGGAACGAAAAAAATCAGTACGTCAGAAACTAAATGCCCTTGGTCCTGAATTCGCCGGCAAGAATGTGTTAATTGTCGATGATTCTATTGTTCGCGGTACTACCTCCCGCGAAATTGTTCAGATGGCGCGTAGTGCCGGTGCCAACAAGGTGACATTTACATCAGCGGCTCCCCCTGTCCGCTATCCCAATGTTTATGGAATCAACATGCCGACCAGGGCGGAACTCCTTGCCCATGGTCGAACAATTGATGACATTTCAGATGTTCTTGGTGCTGATCATGTTGTTTATCAGACCGTTGAAAATTTGCTGGAAAGCATTGTCGAAAATACCGACATCAAGGATCTAGAGATGTCCTGTTTTGATGGGCATTATGTAACTGGTGGTATTGATGAAGAGTATTTCAGGTGGTTGGAGCAGAATTGCAGCTCCTAATGATCAGCTATTCAGTTGAATTGTGTTGATCACTTCAACGATTGTTTCACCATTCTGAAGAGAAGTTTGTTGGCTTAATCTTTCTCCTGGTTGTGTGATGTTGATGTCGTCCGGATCCATGCGCCCGTGACGCTCTTTGCTTGTCCGCACTCCCACGAGTCCGGTTTGATCGCTGATCCCGACAAGACGATCAGATTCGCTGTCAATCTCAACGGCCATGCTGCCGAGATCGCCGCGTTGGTTGTATCGCAGGCCTGAGCAATCGACACGGCTGATCAACCCCTGTTTGCTGATCAGCATGAGTGGTGTCTGTTCTGCGCAGACAGCTCCGATGATCTGTTCCCCTGGCAGCAATCGCATGGTCATGGGTCCCTGTGCCAATCGACCCATCAATGGAAGGGAGTCCTCGGTGACCCGCAGACGCAACAGCCGACCGATGTCGCTGATCAGAACCAGTGTTCCCTGGTCGCGGCAGATCACAGCAGTGTTGAGCTCGACGCCTTCCTTCAATTTGAGAACGCTTGTGGCTCGACCGGAAAGGTCCACGACCTCGCTCAGAGGAATTCGCTTGAAGCGACCATCGCTGCTGAGTAAGCCCAGACTGTGATCATCTGTGTTTTGGTGGGGCAGCGACAGAAGGGAGACGATGCGGTCTCCATCGAGGCCGGTGGGCAGGAAACGCCCGATCTGACCAGGCTGTTGTCCGGCAAATTCCCAACGAACCTGGGCAATGCGGCCGCCGGCACTCACCGCCAGAAGTCGCGGTGGGGGTTCGATCGGCAGGATCACCTGTGCCGGAGACGGTGCGTCGCCAATCGGGCAAGGATCATTGAGATGGAGGCGTCCCAGCACCTGAGGGGTGACGATTTTTACTTGTCCATCGGCTTGGATCAGCACCCGACCATCCCCAGGCAGTGCGGATAGGGCCTGCTGACGCAGGAGTTCTGTATTCGGCCGTTGGCTGGCTGCCCGTTCGGCCATCAGTGCATCGCCACCTTCCACGAGTCGGGTTCGACGGGGGG
Source organism: Synechococcus sp. MU1611 (assembly GCF_020514255.1). Classification (NCBI taxonomy): domain Bacteria; kingdom Bacillati; phylum Cyanobacteriota; class Cyanophyceae; order Synechococcales; family Synechococcaceae; genus Synechococcus; species Synechococcus sp. MU1611. The sequence goes on from NZ_VTLC01000002.1 coordinate 335,180, forward strand.
TGTTGAAGCGCTTCTTCAACCCCTTGAGTTCCGTCACCATCGCGTCAAGCAATTGATCCCGGTTGTCGAGCAGCAACTTGAGGCGTTGACGTTCCGCCCGCAGTTCATCCAGCTCCTGTCGCAGGCTTTCCTGCTCGAGTCCCGTCAGGCGCCTGAGGGGCATGGCCAACACTGCATCCGCCTGACGTTCGCTGAGGTCGAGCCGCACCATCAAGCTCGCGCGGGCCGATGCAGCGTCATTGGCCTCTTGAATCATGGCGATCACGGCCTGAAGATTGTTCAGGGCCGTGATCAGTCCTTCTACGACCTCAAGCCTGTCTTCTGTCTTGCGGAGCGCATGACTGGTGCGTCGAATCAGCGTCAGTTCCCTGAAATCGAGAAAGGTCTGCAGCAGTTGGCGTAAGGAAAGCTGCTGGGGTTGTCCATCAACGAGGGCCAGCAGGATGGCTCCGAAGTTGCTCTGCAGAGCCGTTCGTCGTTGCAGATCCTTCAAAACCTTGTCTGGATCCGCATCACGGCGCAGTTCCACCACAACGCGCATGCCTTCCCGGTCGCTTTCGTCACGGATATCGGCGATTCCACCGATCTTTCCGTCGTTGACGGACTCGGCCAGCTTTTCAATCCAGCCGGCCTTGCTGAGCTGGTATGGCAATTCCGTGACGACAACGGCATTGCGCTTGTGGCGCCCTTTGCCGGGTTGCACCTCTTCGGTGTGGGCGACGCCTCGCATCGGGATACTGCCGCGTCCACGCAAATAGGTGTCCTGTAGCCCCGAGCTGATCAGCACTTCACCGCCGGTTGGAAAGTCCGGCCCTGGGATCAGTTCCAGAAGCTTCTCGTCACTCACTTCCGGCTTCCGGACCAGGGCGATCAGACCATCCACCACTTCTCCCAGATTGTGTGGCGGGATGCTGGTGGCCATGCCGACGGCGATGCCAGAGCAGCCGTTTAGCAGCAGGAAGGGGAGCTGGGCAGGCAGAACGGTGGGTTCCTGTTGGGATCCATCGAAGTTCGGCGCAAAATCAACCGTGTCTTCACCGATCTCCTCAAGCATCGCCTGGTGGGAGATGGGCGCCAGGCGGGTTTCGGTGTACCGCATCGCCGCCGGTGGGTCGTCGTCCACCGAGCCGAAATTGCCGTGGCCGTCAAGCAGTGGGTGACGGCTGGAGAAGGTCTGAACAAGCCGCACCAGGGCGTCATAAACCGCCTGATCACCGTGGGGGTGGTACTTGCCCAGCACGTCACCAACGACCCTCGCGCATTTGCGGTAAGGACGGTCTGGGGTGAGCCCCAGTTCCTGCATCGCGTAGAGGATGCGTCGTTGGACGGGCTTCAGACCATCGCGGGCATCGGGCAACGCCCGACCCACGATCACGCTCATCGCGTATTCGAGGTAGGAGCGCTGCATCTCCTGATGCAGAGCGATCGGTTGAACGCGCTCCTCAGCCATTCGGTCTGTCGATCTCCGACCGGAAGGCGCTCAGCCTACAGATGATCACTGGCTTTTCTTCCACGTTGCGTTGGCTTGGGCCCGTTCAACAATGTTGGTGAGCTCCGGCTCACCGAGCAATTGTGCCGTCGCTTCACGGATGCGACGACCCCAGAGCTGTTCCGCTTGGTGCAATGGCAAGACGTAGTTGGGGTTTTGGGCCAGTGCTGTTGATGCCAGCTGGATCGCTTCTGTCTGCTCACCTTGTTGGTGCAGAGCTGCGGCCAGAGCCAGCATGGGTTCTGCATTGGCCTCCAGCTTCAACACCCGGCGCCAGCGACGCACGGCTTCTTGATGCTGGCCTAGCTCATAGAGAACCAGCGCTTGGTTGTTCAGGGCTTCCCAGAACGCCGGTTTCAGTGCCGTGGCTTTTTCAAACGACTCCAGTGCCAGTGGCAGTTCGTTCTGCATGATCCTGGCGTTGCCGAGGTCGAAATAGGCCGCAGCATTCTTCGGATCCAACTGAAGTCCGCGGGCAATCAAAGGCACAGCGTCATCCGGTCGCTCTGCCCGCAGGGCGATCGCTGCTTCGGCAAACCAGAGGCCAGCTTTCTCGGGATTCAGTTCCTTGGCGCGGGCCAGAGACCGGCTCGCATCCTTGAGGTCGTTGTTGCGGAGTTGCGCCTCCGCCAGGATCGACCAGAACCGTTCGTCATTCGGATTGAGCCGAACCGCCAGAGCCGCGAGTCGAGCCGCATCTTTGGCCTGCCCTAGCTGCAGCAACTGAGCAGCAGTCCGTCCGATGCCGATCGATGAACCTTTGAGCTCCTCTTCGGTGGGCAGATAGACGTAGGGAATGAGGGCGTTGGCTGCCGGCGCGCCGAACCAACCGCCGAGGACCATCAGTGCAGCCGCCAGCGTTCGACTGAAGCGAATTCGACGCAGCACTGGTTCGTTGTTGGAGTGGCTAAAGCGTAGGTGTGGGATCCGGTTGTGCTGCAGCGGCATTGCGGCGCCACATCCAGGGTTTAATCCGCCGCAATGCCGACCCTCGCAGGTTCTGGTCCCAGACCTTGTCATCCCAGTGCTGGACGTCGTTCCGGTGCAGGTTCAGCAGCCACGGGCGCGGCTGCACATCGGGATCGTTGCTGTGGGGCAATGTCCGATGGTTCCAGGGGCAGACGTCTTGGCAGATGTCACACCCCGCCACCCACGGCCCAAGGGCAGCGCGAATGCTCTCCGGTAGAGCCTCCGCTCGGTTTTCGATTGTGTGAAAGGCCAGGCAGCGCCTTGCATCCACCACAAAAGGTTCACGGATCGCATCCGTCGGGCATGCATCCATGCAGGCGGTGCAGCGTCCACAGAGGCTTCGCGCTGGTGGGTCGGCGTCCAGGGGCTCGGTGGTCAGGAGATGGCCGATCACCATCCACGAGCCCCGTTGGGGGTGAATCAGATTGCTGTGCTTGCCGATCCAGCCCAGCCCGGCTTCCTCGGCCCAGGCCTTGTCCAGCAGCGGTGCAGCGTCAACACAGGCTCGCCAGCCACATTCGGGCCGCTGTTCAGATAGCCAACGACCAATCCTCCGGAGCCGTTGATCAACAACACGGTGGTAGTCCCGTCCCCAGCCATAGCGGGCGACCTTGAGGGATCCGGGGGAGGGTTGGTCGTTGACGTAATAGTTGAGGCCGACGGCAAGCACGCTGCTGAGTCCTTCCAACAGAAGTGTTGGATCTCGACGTCGGGGGGCTGCCATCCAGGCCATGTCGGCCTGATGCCCATGGTCCAACCAACGCTGTAGGGCTTCCGTACGCAGCTGCAGCCGTGGACTTCCCGGGATCCTGGCAATCCCAACAGGATTGAAGCCCTCCTCGGCGGCGCGGCGCTTCAGGGCCTGACTTAACCGCGTCTGTTGATCGGTGACATGCCCTTGCATCGACCTTAGTGTTGGGCGCTATTAAGCATCTTCTTTGTGACCGGCACCGAGACAGGACGATTTGCACCCTTGCTGCGGTGGCTCGGCTTGACCCTTGTGGTGATCCTCGTGTTGCAGATGGTGGCTGTTTTGGTGGGCGTCGACTGGAGCGCGGATGCTCCCCGCCCGCAGGTCACCGGCCCCCTGGTGGCCCTGGCTCCTCTGGGTTTTGCCGGTTTGCTGATCTGCCTGATTGGGTCCCGGCTGGATCACCCTCAGCAGCAGCGCAGTCCTCTGCGCCTGCTGGTTGCCGTTTGTTCAGCACTGTTAGCTCTCGGCATGGTGATTGCCGTTCCCATGTCGATGGATGGTGGAGCAGGTGACGTTGCCCGTTTGCGCAATCTTGAGCAGGGCCGCGAAGCCCTCAAGGATGCTCGGGCCTTCCGCGCCGATGAAGCGCAGGTGACGTCCCTGGGTGAGCAGCTGGCCCAGGCTGGTCAACTCGCTGCGGATGCCTCCGATGAGGACAAGTTGCGGGCTGCCGAAACGATGGTTGACGATCAGATCGCACAGATGGAGAAGCAACTCAAGACCGTTGAGGCCGGCCAGACACGCGAATCCAGGCAGAGGTTCATTGGTGGAACCATCAATGCTGTGGTCCTCGCCGTCGCTTTTGTGCTCCTTGCTTTCACGGCAGTGCTCTGACCGCTGGTTAGGTTGGTCAGACTTCATTCAAAGCTGGGCGCAGAGGCTCCTTGGTCCAGTCCAATCCCAGACCTGATCTGCCGCTGTCCGCAAGGCTTCGGCAGGATCTGAAGAACGACCTGATCGCAGGGTTGCTCGTGGTGATCCCACTCGCGACCACGATCTGGTTGTCAACAATCGTCAGTCGCTTCGTTCTGGCGTTCTTGACCTCGATCCCGAAGCAGTTCAATCCCTTCATCACCCTGAACCCACTGCTTCAGGATCTGATCAATCTGGCTCTCGGTCTCACGGTGCCTCTGATGGGCATCCTCCTGATCGGATTAATGGCCCGAAATATCGTTGGCCGCTGGCTGTTGGAGTTCGGTGAAGGCACCCTGAGCCGGATCCCCCTCGCTGGGTCGGTTTACAAGACCCTGAAGCAGTTACTGGAGACCTTTCTTCGCGACAACTCCACCCGGTTCCGTCGAGTTGTTCTGGTGGAGTACCCAAGAGAGGGGTTATTCAGCGTCGGTTTTGTGACCGGTGAGGTGGGTCCCTCGCTGCAGTCCGATCTGAAGGAGCCTCTTTTAAGTGTGTTCATTCCCACCGCTCCGAATCCAACCACCGGTTGGTACACCCTTGTTCCTGCGGGGTCCGTCCGGGAGCTTGAGATCAGTGTTGAAGAGGCCTTCCGAACGATCATTTCTGCTGGCATCGTCAACCCCGATGATCGGGAAGCACCCGTGAATCGAAGTTTCTCCAGCCTCATGGCCCAGTTGCGGGCTTCTGCATCTCCTTCCAGCTGAGTCATGGCGACACGATCTCTTTCACGCGAGCTAGCTCTGCTCGTGCTCGGTCAGGTGCCGGAACAGAAGTCAGCCTCAGTGGCTGATTTGGCCCTTGATTCCATCCTTGATCAGGCCCTCGACACCCTCACCCAGCATTGGCGCGAATCGCTCGATGCCAGTGCTGCAGAGCTGGAGCAGGCGCAGCAGTCATTGCTGGACAGCGAGTTGCAGCAGGGCGAAACCGGAACCCATGACGCTGTGCGCACCCATCTGCGCTCATCCTTGAGTGCGGCTGAACAGGTGCTGAACGGATTGTCCGCCAGCCTTGAGTTGCCTCGGCTGTTGTTGCTCGGGGACCAGGAGCAGATTCGCCGTGGTGCCATGGAGCGGGTTCAGAAGGTGCTGACCCAGCGCGAGGGCATCGACACACGGCTGGATCAGGTGATGGAGGGCTGGAGACTGACGCGTCTTCCGCGGATTGACCGCGACATCCTCCGGTTGGCTGTTGTTGATCTTGAAAGCCTGCGAACTCCAGCCCCGGTGGCGTTTAACGAAGCGGTTGAACTGGCCAACCGTTACAGCGATGAGCAGGGTCGCCGGATGATTAACGGTGTCTTGCGCCGGTTTCATGACGCTCAATCCAAAGCATCAGCCTGATGGTGTTCAACTGGTTCGAACGACAGGCTGAGGAGTCTCCGAAGCCAGAGCCGACGCCCACCCCGGCGCCTACATCGGAGCCGTCTCCTGCCCCGGAGCCCACGTCGGTTTCTTCTGAAGTTGCTGTCACCCAACCAGAGCCGACCCCAGCTCCTGAAGTCAACGAGGAGGAAGATGAGGCCCTGGCTTGGGCCCGTGAGGCTTACGCCCGCTTGAAGGCACAGCAGCAGGCCGCGACGCCTCCAGCTGAAGCTGTCCCCGAGCCCACTCCTGAGCCGAGTCCCGAACCAACCCTGGCACCAACCCCGGTACCAACCCCGGTACCGGCACCGGTATCCCTACCGACTCCGTCCCCGCTACCGAGTCAGCCACCAACCCAGGCGCCGTCCCCAACACCAGCACAAGGGCTGTCGTTGCTGGAGCAAGCCGCGGCTCAACGCCAGCAGCGTCAGCAGGATCTGGACAACAGAGCCTTCGAGGCTCCCCCTGCACCCACTCCGGCTCCAGCGCCCGAGCCCACCGTCGACTCGGATGAGCCACGGCTGGGTGACTTTGATCAGGATTTCACCTGGTCGGCTGAGGTGCTTGCGGCCCAGGGCCGTCGTGTCGATCAGGTTTCCCTCGAGGAAATTGATTGGTTGGGCCGGCTTCGCCGCGGCCTCGAGAAGACCCGTCAGGGTTTTGTGACCGGTCTTCTCGAGAACCTTGGTGACGATCCGCTGACGCCTGAGGTTCTCGACGATCTCGAAACCTTGTTGTTGAGGGCTGATGCTGGCGTCCAGGCCACTGATCAGGTGCTGGATGCCTTGCGGCAGCGGATGAATCAGGAGGTGGTTGACCCTCAAGAAGGGATTCGCTTCCTCAAAGAACAGCTGCGTGGCCTGTTGGATGCGCCCATTCAGGCCAGTGGTGTTCCCCTTCTGGCTCCGGAACGGGATCGCCTCAACATCTGGTTGATGGTGGGGGTGAATGGCGTTGGCAAGACAACGACCCTTGGGAAATTGGCCAACCTCGCTGTTCGCAGCGGTTATTCGGCTTTGATCGCGGCCGCAGATACCTTCCGTGCTGCTGCTGTCCAGCAAGTTGAGATCTGGGGCGAGCGCAGCGATGTCCCCGTGGTTTCGAACCCCAGCAGCAATGCGGATCCAGCTGCCGTTGTGTTCGATGCCATCGGTGCGGCCCGTTCGCGGGGGTCGGATCTGCTGCTGGTGGACACGGCCGGACGGCTGCAGACCAAGCACAACCTGATGGAGGAACTCCAAAAAGTCAGGAAGATCATCGACCGTTTGGCGCCGGAGGCGAAGGTCGAATCGTTGCTGGTTCTTGATGCAAGCCAGGGTCAGAACGGGCTTCGTCAGGCCATGGCTTTTGCTGAGGCGGCCGGGCTCACTGGCGTTGTGATCACGAAACTGGACGGCACAGCCCGTGGAGGCGTGGCTCTGGCGGTTTCGTCTGAGGCTGGCTTGCCGATTCGTTTTATTGGCGCTGGTGAGGGGATTCGCGATTTGCGCCCCTTCAACAGTTTTGAATTCATTGAGGCTCTGCTGGCTGGACGCTGAAGCGTTGCTACCTTGCGGATCCCGGTGGTGCGAGGTTGAGCAGCAAGCCGCCCGGACGTCATCCCAGGCCCTCGCAGCGGACCGGGAATCCTTCGCCCCAGGCGATCGACTCGTTGCGTCAGCTTTTTGACAGCCTCAGCAGCGAACAGCGCCGCAACCAGGACCTGTTGGTCTCCTTGGGGTTTGCTCTGCGCAGCTTCACCAATCTCCAACGCTTTCTTGAGCTTGTGCCTGTCGTGGCCTCGCGTCTGGTGGGGGTTGAGGGTGCCCTGCTGGTTCCGTTTCAGACGGATGGTCGCCTCTGGCGTGATCAGTTGCAGGGTATTCCGGTGGAGCCTTCACAGGATCTGTTGCGGCGGCTGGCTGCTTTTGAACCTGGGTCTGCAGCAGGGTTTGGCAGCGACGACCAGCAGGTGCTGGCGCTTGATCGTCTGGTCCAACGCTGCCTTCCCAAAGCGGGTCTGTTTGCCACGTCTGTGACGGCCCGTGGTCGGTCGCGGGGCCGCCTTTACGTCTATGCCCGCAACGGTTCATTGGTCTGGACCGAGGTGCATCGTCGGCATGTCCAGTTAGTGGCGGATCTCGCTGGTGTTGCGATCGAAAACGATCAGATGCTGCAGGATGCCCGCCGTCATGAGCGGGTTGACCGACAACTAAGCATCGGAGCAGAGATTCAGGCCCAGTTGTTGCCGGATCGGTGCCCCGTGATCGAGGGCGTCGACTTGGCTGCGCGGTGCCGGCCTGCTTTTCAGGTGGGCGGTGATTACTACGACTTCATTCCCACCCGTCCGGAACTGATCGGCCGTCGTCGAGAGCGGGGTCGCTGGGCGCTGGTGATGGGAGATGTCATGGGCAAAGGCGTTCCTGCCGGGCTGCTGATGACGATGTTGCGGGGGATGCTGCGTGCTGAGGTTCTCAGTGGGTTGCCGCCGGACCGGATTCTTCATGACCTCAACCAGTTGGCTCAAGAGGACCTCGCGCAATCCCACCGGTTTGTGACGCTGTTTTATTCCGATCTGGATCCGCGCACGTTGCGGTTGCGCTATGCCAACGCGGCCCATAACCCTCCCCTGCTCTGGCGTGCTGAACGACGGGTGATCATGCGGCTGGATGCCGCAGGGTTGCTGATCGGTCTTCAGCCTGAGGCTGAGTTTGCCCTTGGTGAGGTTCGGCTCGAACCGGGAGACGTGTTGCTCTATTACACCGATGGCGTGACGGAAGCACCGGGGATCACCGGAGATCGTTTTGATGAGGCGCGGCTGATTCGTGCCCTTGAAACGGCATGTCGCAGTGGTCAGGGGGCGCAGGGGATTCTTGAAAGCCTGTTTGAACGCTTGGACCGCTTTGTGGGTTCGGATCGCCAGCTGGAGGATGACGCTTCCCTTGTGGTGCTGAAGGTTCCGGAAGCGGTCACGTTGCCGAGCGTGCAGGGACGGTCAATCGCCTGACAAGCTGAGGAAATTGACGGATGAACTGATGGCTGGTGGGGTGACCGGTGGTGCTGCAGGGACCTGGAGCGATCGTTTTGAGCAGGGTTTGCATCCCTTCATCGAGGCGTTCAATGCCTCCATCGGTTTTGACCTGACGTTGCTTCAGGAGGATCTGGATGGATCGATCGCCCATGCCCGGATGTTGGCTGGCGCGGGAGTGATCACCGAGGCGGAAGCTGAGCAACTGGTGGAGGGCCTTGAGACAGTTCGTGCTGAGGCGGCGTCCGGCAGTTTTCAGCCCGGTTTGGAGGATGAGGATGTTCACTTCGCTGTGGAACGTCGCCTCATTGCTCTGCTGGGTCCAGTGGGCAAGAAGCTGCACACCGGACGCAGCCGCAACGATCAGGTCGGTACCGATTTACGGCTCTGGCTGCGGCGACGGCTGGATGGTCTGGATCAGGATCTGCAGCGGTTGCAGGGCGCGCTGCTGACCCAGGCGGATCGTCATCGCCGCACGATGATCCCCGGGTACACCCATCTGCAGCGGGCGCAACCGCTCTGTCTCGCCCATCACCTCCTCGCCTACGTCGAGATGTTGGAGCGCGACCGTGAGCGGCTCCAGGATGTGCGGAAACGTGTGAACATCTGCCCGCTTGGGGCTGCTGCACTGGCGGGTACACCGGTGCCGATTGATCGCCAGCGCACGGCGAAGGAACTGGGTTTCTCAGCGGTTTACGCCAACAGCCTTGATGCTGTCAGCGACCGTGATTTCTGCGTTGAGTTCTCTGCTGCTGCGTCCCTGGTGATGGTGCATCTGAGCCGTCTGGCGGAGGAGGTGATCGCCTGGGCGTCGGAGGAATTCGGTTTTGTGCGTCTCAGTGATCGTTGTGCCACCGGCAGCAGCCTCATGCCTCAGAAGAAAAATCCAGATGTTCCCGAATTGGTGCGGGGCAAAACCGGTCGTGTCTTCGGGCACTTGCAGGGGTTGTTAACCATGATCAAGGGTCTTCCACTGGCCTACAACAAGGATTTTCAGGAAGACAAGGAGGCCCTGTTTGATGCCTTCCGCACAACGCGTGATTGTGTTGAGGCGATGGCGATTTTGTTTGAGGAAGGCCTTGATTTCAGAGTTGAGCGCCTTAATGAAGCGGTGGAGCAGGACTTTTCCAATGCAACCGATGTGGCCGACTATCTGGTGTCTCGTGGTGTTCCATTTCGCGAGGCCTATCAATTGGTTGGCGCTGTCGTTCGGCGCTGTCTCGAGCAGGATTGTTTGTTGCGTGACCTTGATCTGAGTGCCTGGAAGGAACTCCATCCGGCCTTTGAGGCGGATCTGCATGACGCCCTGGCTCCCCGGGCGGTTGTGGCTGCTCGTCGCAGTGAAGGGGGAACGGGATTTGAGCGTGTTGATGAACAGCTTCAGCGCTGGTTACAGCGTTACAACGGAAGTCAAGCGGTGGGATGACTCTCCCCCATAAACGGGTCTACGATTAATTAGCCAGAGGTATGTCACTTCGTTCCGGAGTCATGGCCCGATGGCAATATTCCAGGCCTCTTCGGTCCACTGTTTCGTACCCGGTCCACGCAAAACGTGAGCATTTTTGTCGGCAACCTTCCCTTCCGCGCTGAGCAGGAAGATGTGATTGAACTGTTTGCCCAGTTCGGTGAAGTGTCTAACTGTGCGTTGCCCCTCGAGCGGGATACGGGCCGCAAGCGTGGTTTTGCGTTCATCGAGATGGCGGATGAGTCCACCGAAGACGCAGCGATTGAAGGTCTTCAGGGTGTGGAACTGATGGGCCGTCCTCTGCGGATCAACAAAGCTGAACCCCGGGGCAGTGCTCCCCGTCGTGGCGGCGGTGGTGGCTACGGCGGCGGCGGTGGTGGCGGCGGCTACGGCGGCGGTGGTGGTGGTGATCGCCCCTCCGGAGCTCGCGGCTGGGAAGATCGCAGCTATGGAGCCCGCGACAACAGTGGAGAAGGCAATGCCTACGACGAAGGCCGCAGCCGTCGTCGCCGTGGATCCTCCAGTGGTGGTGATGACTATTCCGGTTACGGCGGAGCTCAGGGCTGACGCCAGTCGTTGATCAGAGTCCTGCGTCCTTGAGCTGTTGCCCGGCATGGACCAGGACACTGAGGTCGGCTCCGGGTCGCTGGGCTTTCTCTCCCAGCTCCCGGCGCCAGTGCCGGGCACCACGGACGCCTTCCACGAGCTGCACAAGGTGACGGCAAAGGTCCCATAAACGTCCTCCTCGCTCCAGATGAGCGGCCGCATGGGGAAGCAGGCCGTCCACGACGTCTGACGCCAGGATCTGGCGTTCTTCTTCTCCGAAGATCAAGGCATCGACGCTGGTCCAGCGCAGGGGATGGCTATAAGCGGCTCGCCCCACCATGGCGCCATCGCACCCTTCCAGCGCCAAAAGGCAGTCTTCAGGTGACTCCAGCCCCCCATTGAGTTCAATCATCAGATCGGGTCGGCGCTGCTTTAGGGCATGAACGCGGTCATGCCTGAGCGCAGGAATCGTTCTGTTTTGCTTGGGATCCAGGCCCTCCAGCCAGGCCTTACGCGCATGAACAGCGAAGCGGCTGGCCCCTGCCAGCGCCACACGATCCACAAAGTTCGTCAGCAACGCGTCGCTGTCGAGGTCGTCAATTCCAATCCGATGCTTCACGGTCACAGGGAGTCCCCCCGCGTCCACCATGGCTTCCACGCAGCGGGCGACCAGATCCGGTTCCGCCATTAGACAGGCTCCGAAATTGCCGGCCTGCACTTTCTGACTGGGACAGCCCACATTGAGGTTGATCTCGTCGTAGCCCCAGTCCTGAGCCAGTCGTGCGGCTTCGGCCAGCAGGGCTGGATCGTCGCCGCCTACCTGCAGTGCGATCGGATGTTCAACAGGATCGAAATCCAGCAGCTTGTTGCGTCGCTTGCTGTGGTGCAGCGCCTGGGCCACGACCATTTCGCTGTAAAGCAGAGCTCTGCGGCTGATCTGCCGCATCAGCACCCGGAAGTGGCGGTCGGTGCAATCCAGCATCGGCGCCACACTGAAGCGGTAGGCAGCGGTGGATCCGGCGACGGTCATCAATCCATTAGAACCGCTCGAGATTCCCGCGTCAGCATTGATGAGCTTGAGTGCCGCCGTTCTGTCCCGTCGATCGCTGCTGTTGGCGGCGATAGCAGGTGTTTTTGGCAGTCTCTGGAGACCTCAGGCCGTGCTGGCAGCGTCTAAAGCTGGCGATTCTTCATGGGATCTGGATGCGGACCAGTGGCGTGAGCGCTTGTCTCCCCAGGCCTATGACGTGCTTCGCAATGAGGGAACAGAACGCCCCTTCACCAGCCCGCTTAATGGGGAGAAGCGTTCCGGCACTTATCACTGCGCAGGTTGTGATGCGGCGCTGTTTTCCTCGGAGGCGAAGTTCGACAGCGGCACCGGCTGGCCCAGCTTTTGGCAGCCCCTGGATGGTGCCATCGCCACGAAAGTAGATTTCAAATTGATCCTGCCGCGCACGGAATACCACTGCAGTCGCTGCGGTGGGCACCAGGGCCACGTGTTCAATGACGGACCTCGACCCACCGGCAAGCGCTACTGCAACAACGGTGTCGCCCTCCGCTTCCAGCCCGCTTGATCTGATCGTCGTTGGCGGTGGACCTGCCGGATACATGGCAGCGATCACGGCTGCCGAGCAGGGGCTACAACGTGTGCTGATTCTCGAAGGCACCCCAGAGCCGCTCCAGAAGGTGCGCATCAGCGGCGGCGGTCGCTGCAATGTGACCCATGCCTGCTGGGACCCCCGTGAACTAGCCACCCATTACCCCCGTGGCAGTCGACCCTTGCGGGGCCCCTTCAGCCGCTTCGCTTGCGGTGATGCGATCGCTTGGTTTGACGAGCATGGGCTCACGCTGGTGGAGGAACCCGATGGACGGATGTTCCCGCAGCAGAACCGTTCCGAGGTAGTGATCCAGTGTCTGCAGAAGGCGGCAAGGGCGTCTGGTGTTCAGCTGCGTACCAAGGCGATGGTCCAGCAGGTGCGCGTTCACCCCGAGGGTGGCTTTGTGCTCGATGGCCGCGGCCTGGAGCCTATGCATGCACGCTGCTTGATGCTGGCCACGGGGGGGCATCCCAGTGGCCGAAAACTTGCGGAGGCCCTTGGCCACCAGGTGGTGCCGCCGGTGCCATCGCTGTTCAGCCTCACGCTGCAGGTGCCTGCATTGACCGCCTGCAGTGGCATTGCCATCGATGATGTGGGCCTTGATCTGAAGCTGGGCAATGAGCGTTTCCGCCAGACCGGGCGGGTGTTGATCACCCACCGCGGTCTGAGTGGTCCGGCCACGCTGCGCATCTCAGCCTTTGCCGCCAGGGCCTTGCATCAGAGCCGATACAAGGGGGAGCTGAAGCTGGATTGGAGTGCTGGGTTGGGACGATCAGGAGTGACCGATCGGTTGCAGCAATGGCGGCAAGAGCAGGCCCGGCGAACCCTTTCAGCAGCGAAGCCGTTCGAGCATCTGCCGCGGCGGCTCTGGCACGCCTTTCTGGCCATCGCTGGGGTGGAGGCTGATCGCCGTTGGGCAGACTTGCCGATCAAGACGGAGCGTCAATTGGTCGAGATCCTCTGCGCGCAGAGTGTGCCGATCCAGGGACGTGGACCCTTTGGGGAGGAGTTCGTCACCGCCGGCGGTGTCGCTTTGGGGGACGTCAACCTGGCCACGATGGAGAGCCGCCGCTGTCCTGGTCTTTACCTGGCGGGTGAACTGCTGGATGTGGACGGGGTGACCGGCGGCTTCAACTTCCAGGCCTGCTGGAGCGGCGGTTGGTTGGCGGGCCAGGCGATGGGCGTCGCGCTCACTGAATCTGATCAAACACGGTGAACATCGGCAGGTACATCGCCAGCAGGATGGACCCCACGATGCCGCCGACCACCACAATCATTGCGGGCTCGAGCATTGAGGTGAGCGCCTTGACCATGGCTCCGACTTCGTCTTCGTAGAAGTCCGCCACCTTGCTGAGCATCTTGTCCATCTCACCGGTCTCCTCGCCGATGGCCAGCATGTTCAGCGCCATATCCGGCAGCACTTTTTGGCGGATGAGGGCATTGCTTAAAAGCACCCCTTCCTGCACCATGCTCCGCGACGCAAGGATCGCGTCGGAAATGATCGAGTTGCCGGCGGTTTCGCTCGAGATCTCCATCGACATCAGAATTGGCACACCGGCTCGGGTCAGCGAGCTGAAGATCCGACAGAACTGAGCTGTCGCCGTCATCAGAATCAGTTCACCGAAGAGTGGCAGTTTCAGCACCAGGCGATCGATCGTCCGACGGCCGTTGTGGGTGGCGTAAAACCGGCCCAATAGCCAGATCGCTAGCAGGATCACCCCTACGGCATAAAGCGCGACGGAAGAGCGCAGCAGTTCGCTCAGATCAACGAGCAGTTGGGTGCAGGCGGATTGTGCGCTGTTGTTCCGGCAGCTGATCGATCAGGTGTTGCCATTCCTGTTCTCGCCACTGGCTGGGAATCGCAATGTCGAGGTGGTCAGCATTGATTGCGATCGGCATGGCCTGGAGCACGCGCCACTGATCCGCCTGCACATCCGGTAAGGAGTTATCCAGCAGGTTGCGGCTTGCCAGCAACTGGTCCCGCCCCGGAACAGGCTGCTGCATCAACAGTTCAAGCGCGAAACGCTGCCGCGCCGTGTCGCCGGCATCAGGGGTGGGCAGCGTCAGAGTCATGGTTTGCGGCCGAGGTGCGGGCTTCCGCAGCTTGTGGGAGGTGAGCGTTGCCCTTCAACATGTCTAGACAGCAATCCCTGAGCGGTCAGCATGAGCGGCGATGCCTCCACCCCAGAGCAGGATCAGACTGTTGAGTCCGGTGCTGTTCCAGCCACCCCGGAGTCAACTCCGGATGCGTCAGAGGCAACCTCCGATCAGGCACCCGCAGCTGTTGATCCGGCGGATCGGATGCAGCAACTCGAGCAGGAGTTGACCACGCTGAAGCAGGAGCACGAGACGCTCAATGGCCAATATGTGCGCATTGCGGCGGACTTCGACAACTTCCGCAAACGACAGAGCCGCGATCAGGACGACATGCGTCAGCAGCTGGTCTGTTCGACCCTCACGGAAATTCTTCCGGTCGTCGACAACTTTGAGCGGGCCCGTCAGCAGCTCAATCCTGAAGGTGAGGAAGCTCAGGCTCTGCACCGCAGTTACCAGGGTCTGTACAAGCAATTGGTGGATGTGCTGAAGCAGCAGGGCGTGGCACGGATGGAGGTGGTCGGCCAGGAGTTCGACCCGAACTTGCATGAGGCCGTGTTGCGAGAAGAAAGCAGCGAGTTCGCTGAGGATGTGGTGTGTGAAGAGCTCCAGCGCGGTTACCACCGCGATGGACGTGTGCTGCGCCACGCGATGGTGAAGGTGTCGATGGGTCCCGGACCGTCCGATGCAGCGCCGGTTGAGGCCGCACCGGATCAGACGGCGGAGGAGGCCTGATGGCCGACTTTTATGACCTGCTCGGCGTCAGTCGGGATGTGGATCCTGACAGCCTCAAGCAGGCTTATCGCCGCATGGCGCGTCAGTACCACCCCGACATCAATAAAGATCCCGGTGCTGAGGACCGTTTCAAGGAAATTGGTCGTGCCTACGAAGTGCTGAGTGATCCGCAGAGCCGTGCCCGTTACGACCAGTTCGGTGAAGCCGGTCTTGGTGGTGCGGCTGGCGCCCCGGACATGGGGGACATGGGCGGGTTCGCTGATCTGTTCGAGACGTTTTTCCAGGGATTTGGTGGACCCGGCGGAGCCGGTGGTGGTCGGCCGCGGCGTCAGGGTCCCCAGCAGGGCGATGATCTTCGTTACGACCTAACGATCGATTTCGAGCAGGCGGTTTTCGGCCAAGAGCAGGAGATCAAGATCCCGCATCTGGAGACCTGCGACACCTGCGGCGGCAGCGGTGCCAAGGCGGGTAGTGGACCCACCACCTGCGGAACCTGCGGTGGTGTCGGGCAGGTGCGCCGTGCCACTCGGACCCCCTTCGGCAGCTTTACCCAGGTCGCCGAATGTCCCACCTGTGGTGGGACGGGCCAGGTGATTGCGGATCCTTGCGGATCCTGTGGTGGCCAGGGTGTCAAACAGGTTCGCAAGAAGCTGCGGATCAATATTCCTGCCGGGGTGGACACCGGAACACGACTTCGGGTCTCGGGCGAAGGCAATGCGGGACCCCGGGGAGGCCCGTCCGGTGACCTTTACGTCTTTCTCACCGTCCGCAATCACCCACGCCTCCAGCGGGATGGCTTGAACATCTTTTCGGAGGTGAAGGTCAGCTACCTCCAGGCAATTCTCGGCGACACGATCGAGGTGGAAACCGTGGATGGAACCAAGGAGCTGAACATCCCTGCCGGCACGCAGCCCGGCACCGTGCTCACCCTGCCGAATCACGGCATTCCCAAACTTGGCAATCCGGTGGCGCGGGGTGACCAGCGCGTGACGGTCACCGTCGATCTGCCGAAGCGGCTCAGCGATACGGAGCGGGATCTTCTGGAACAGCTGGCGGGTCACCATTCCGCTCGTGGCAAGCAGCACCACCACCACAACAGTGGATTGTTCGCTCGCTTGTTTGGTCAGAAGGGATGAGCAGGCGTTCCCTGGATTTGCGGGGAACGCCCTGTCCGGTGAATTTCATTCGCTGCAAGCTCACCCTCGAGCAGATGAGCTCCGGTGACTGTCTTGAGGTCTGTCTCGATAGAGGCGAGCCGGAGGCCATGGTCCTGCCGGGATTAAGGGATGCCGGTCATCGTGTCCAGTGCGTTGATCAAACGCCAGATGCAGTCACCATCGAGGTGATCTGTGGTGGCTGACACCAGCAGCTCCGTGGCTTCGGGGATGGTGGTGGCGCTTCAGGCCAATTACCTGGAAGTCGAGCTGGACGTCGCCCCTGCCGGATGCCCGGGGCGACTGCTCTGCACGCGCCGTACCCGATTGACCCATCGGGGGGAAGCGGTCTATGTGGGTGATCGGGTTTGCGTCGAGGCGATTGACCCGGGCCAGGCCCGCGCTGTTGTGGCCGACGTGGAGCCACGCCATAGCTTTCTGTCACGGCCACCGGTGGCCAATGTCTCGTTGGTGGCTGTGGTGTTGGCTGTGGAGCAGCCCAGTTTTGACCCTGATCAGGCCAGTCGCTTCCTGTTGACGGCGGAACGCACGGGGCTGGACGTGATCCTTCTGCTCACCAAGACAGACCTCATTTCAGCCGCAGCTCTTGAGCGGCTCGTGACCCGTTTGAAGGGGTGGGGGTATGACCCTCTGGCGCTCTGCAGTACCTCCGGAATGGGCATGGATGCCCTACGGCAACGCTTGGCTGGCGCAGAGCTCTCGGTGCTCTGTGGGCCCTCTGGGGTGGGCAAAAGCAGTCTGCTCAACCATCTGCGTCCTGATCTTCAACTTCGTACGGCTGCGGTGTCTGGACGCTTGCAGCGCGGTCGCCACACCACCCGCCACGTGGAGCTGTTTCCTCTGGGGCCCAGCGCGAGGGTGGCCGATACCCCCGGCTTCAACCGTCCTGATCTGCCGGATGATCCGCAGGAATTGGCGATCCTTTTTCCGGAGCTCCGGCAGCAACTGGATCCCTGGCCCTGCAGGTTTCGCGATTGCTTGCATCGCGGCGAGCCCGGCTGCGGCGTCTCCAGCGATTGGGAGCGCTATCCCCTCTACAAGGCTGCGTTGATTGAGCAGAGCAGCCTCAGCCGCCCATCCCGGGGAGGTTGAGGTTTAGGCCACCGGTGAGTTCCTCCATCCGGCCCTTCATCGTGGCGGTGGATTGCTCATAGGCCGCTTGCAGGGCTTCCAGGGTCGCCGCTTCGCTCGCTTGTTGACCCTCCTGCAGCAGGGCCGGGTCCAGCCGAACCCGCAGTGGTTGTTGGTTGCCCGATAGCCAGACACTGGCGCGCCCATCGTTGCTCTGGCCTTCGATCTCCATCCCGTCCAGTTCGTCCTGCAGAGCCTGAGCGTTCTGCTGAATCTCCTGGGCCTTTTTGAAGGCTTCGGTGAGTTGACCGAAATTTGGGAGTCCGAACCCTGCCATGGCGATCCTGTTGGAGTCGGAAGGCTAAGTCGCGGAAGCGAATCCCAGGCGTTTCACTTCGGGGTGAAGACGGATTCCATGCTCGGCTTCGACACGATCCTGCACCAGCTGGATGAG
Source organism: Synechococcus sp. MU1611 (assembly GCF_020514255.1). NCBI lineage: Bacteria > Bacillati > Cyanobacteriota > Cyanophyceae > Synechococcales > Synechococcaceae > Synechococcus > Synechococcus sp. MU1611. The sequence continues at coordinate 352,816 of NZ_VTLC01000002.1, forward strand.
CCGGGCGATGTCATCCGCCTGGGCGTGGCCGGTATTGACGATGAAATTGGCGTGCATGGTTGAGATTTCTGCGCCGCCGATGCGTGTTCCCTTCAGCCCCTGCTCTTCGATCAGCCGTCCGGCCTTGAGAGGTTCGGGATTGCGGAAAACGCTGCCGCAGCTGGGCTGTTGATAGGGCTGCGTGGTGGTGCGATGGCTGAGGTTCGCGCTGGTAACGCGTTTCAGTTCGTTCGGATCGTGACCTGGTTCAAGGCGGAACCGTGCTGACAACACAACAAGGTCGTTGTCCTGGAGACGGCTGTGGCGGTAGGCGAAGTCCAATTGATCGCTCCGAAGCTCAAAGCAGTCGCCCCCATCCAGGGGCATGACCCGCACCGATTCCAACCACTCCGCGGTACAGCCCCCCTGGGCTCCTGCATTCATGACAGCAGCACCGCCTGCGGTGCCTGGGATGCCAACCGACCATTCGAGGCCGTGCAGTCCAGCGCGAGCAGCCCGTCGCGCCAGCGATGGGATCGGTTCACCGGCGAGCACCTCAACGGTCCCATCGGTTTCATCGAGTTGCAGCCCCTGAAGTTTGCGAAGACAGAGCGAGAGCCCTGGCAGGCCGTCATCGTGAATCAGCAGATTCGACCCAGCACCGATGATGCGGCAGGGAATGCCCTGTTGCGTGGCCCATTGGATCCAGGCCTGGGTTTCGTCAAGGCTGACGGGTTCCGCAAGCCATTCGGCGGCTCCTCCCACCCGCCAGGTGGTGAACTCCGCAAGGCTGACTCCGGCCTGGGGAAGGCGGGCATCGCACTGGCTCATGACGTCAGCCTTGACCACAGTCCATTCACATCGCCAGCACCCATCGCCAGGACGAGATCCTGTTCGCGGCTGTGATGCATGACCAGGTCGGTGAGTTCATCGAGGTTGTCCGCGACGGCGATTTGTAGTTCAGGCTTCATGTTGCGGATCCGTTCCGCCAGGGCGTTGCTGCAAATGCCTTGCAGGGGTTGCTCCCCTGCCGAGTAGACGGGGGCCAGCAGGAGCAGATCACAGTTCTGCAGTGCCTGGGCAAACCCATCGAGGAACTGCTGGGTGCGGCTGTAGCGATGGGGCTGGAACACCGCCAGCACGCGCTGAGGTGCTGTGGGAAGCGGACTGCGACCACTGCTCACCATCAGGCGAGCCATCTCCAGGGTTGCCTTCACTTCACTGGGGTGGTGGGCGTAGTCGTCAACGATGTGACGCCCCTTCCAGGTGCCCCGAAGATCAAATCGGCGGCCCGGTGCTTTCAGGCCAGCGAGTCCCTTAACCAACTGATCGAAGGGGAGTCCCTCCATGCGGCAGGTAGCCAGGGCGCCTGTTGCATTGCTCAGGTTGTGCAGTCCGGCCATCGGCAGGGTGAAGTCGCCGATGGGGCGGCCCGATTCGTAGAAACGCGCCACGCAGCGATCTCCCTCAAGGCTCAGAGGCAGGGCGGCGAAGTCAACGGATTCAGCGCTTTGATTGGACCACCAGGCGGTCGGCTGGAAGTGTTCTTGCAGGATCGGACAGTCGTGATTGGCCAGCACGCGATCGCAACCTTTCGCGAAGCGTTGCAGGGTTGAAATCAGGTCGTCGAGACTGGTGTAGTGATCGGTGTGATCCAGCTCCAAGTTGGTGATCACGCCCAGGCTTGGGCTGAACTTCACCAAGGATCCGTCGGATTCATCCGCCTCAGCCACAAGCAGTTTCCCCTGGCCGGCGTGGCCATTGCTGCCCAGACGGGGAACGATGCCACCTATGACAGCGGTCGGGTCTTGATCGGCTTCCAGCAGCAAGGTGGTGATCAACGTGCTGGTGGTGGTCTTGCCGTGGCTGCCGGCCACAGCGATCGAGGGTTGCTGCTCGATCAGAGCCGCCAGAAGATCGGAGCGATGCCAGATCTCTAGGCCGATCTGACGGGCACGTTGGAGCTCAGGATTGCTGTCGGGGATGGCTGTACTGATCACCACCACAGGGGAACAAGCGATCGTCGAACCCGTGACGGCGTCAATGCAGGCCTCGTTCTGCTGGCTGAAAACCTTCACCCCGAGGGTTTTCAGTTGTTGTGTTGTTGCGTTATCTCGCGGGTCTGAGCCGCTGACTGGATGACCACGGTCAACCAGGATTCGAGCCAAGGCCGACATGCCAATTCCGCCGACACCGATGAAGTGGACTGGTGTCTGACGGTCGAGCAGTCGCGGCAACTGAGGGCTTCAATCTGGGGAAAGATAGGCCAGTTGTCGCGGCTTGTCTGCCGATCTGAGGGACGGATCGAGCCGATTCAATCGAGGCAAAACAAGGTATTTCTGCCGATTTCTGTATGATCTGCGGCCAAAACCCCTGCGCGGCTTTGCCGCTTCTTCCATGACCCTGCGCGTTGCGATCAATGGATTCGGCCGGATCGGTCGCAATGTTCTGCGGGGTTGGATCAGCCGTGGCGCTGACACCGGCCTGGAAATCGTGGGAATGAACTCCACCTCCGACCCTGCCACCAGCGCTCACCTGCTGACCTACGACTCCATCCTTGGGCGTCTCGACCCTTCCGTCGACATCAAGACCACGGACACATCGATGTTCGTCAACGGCAAGGAGATCAAGTTCTTTGCTGACCGCAATCCCCTCAACTGCCCCTGGAAAGAGTGGGGAGTTGACCTGGTGATTGAGTCCACCGGTGTGTTCAACACCGATGAGAAGGCCAGCATGCACATCCAGGCTGGTGCCAAAAAGGTGATCCTCACCGCTCCTGGCAAGGGTGACGGCGTCGGCACCTTCGTGGTGGGCGTCAACGACGACCAGTACCGCCACGAAGACTGGGACATCCTCAGCAACGCCAGCTGCACCACCAACTGCCTGGCTCCGATCGTGAAAGTTCTGGATCAGAACTTCGGCATGGAGTGGGGTCTGATGACCACCATTCACAGCTACACCGGTGACCAGCGAATTCTCGACAACAGTCACCGCGACTTACGCCGTGCTCGTGCTGCTGCCCTGAATATGGTTCCCACCACAACGGGTGCTGCCAAGGCTGTGGCCCTGGTTTATCCCGAAGTGAAGGGCAGGCTCACTGGTTTTGCCATGCGCGTTCCCACCCCGAACGTCTCGGCTGTTGACCTCACCTTTGGAACATCGAAGGGAGCTTCCGTTGAGCAAGTGAAAGCCGTGATGAAGGAGGCTTCTGAGAACGGCATGAAGGGGATCATCAAGTACAGCGACTTGCCTCTGGTGTCCACCGACTACGCCGGCACCAACGAGTCCACCATCTTCGATGCCGACCTCACCTATGCCATGGGTGACAAGGCGGTGAAGATCCTGGCCTGGTACGACAACGAGTGGGGCTACAGCCAGCGTGTTGTTGACCTCGCCGAGGTGGTCGCCAAGAACTGGAAGTGATCGTTAGCTGATCGCTTTTTTCATCCCTCCCGCTAGGGGGGGATTTTTTTGTTCAGGTGCCTCCGCTTAGGGCAGGTGGTTCAGGGCTGGCTGAAGTGATCAAATCCGCCTGCGTCCACGCGCTCATGGTTGTGGGCCCAGCGGATGATGCCCGCTTCTTCATTGATCTGGCCGAAGCGTCGGCTGTTGGGGATGCATTGCTCCCAGACGTCGGCCCAGGCCTCGGGAAGGCTCAGCACCAGCTCAAAATCCTCCCCTCCGGAGAGGCACCAATCCGTCCATTGAGGCCCCTCAGGCCAGCCTTCGGCCATCGGCAGCCGGTCGTTCCACAGAACTGCCCCACAGCCGCTGCTGCTGCAGAGTCCTGCGACGGCTGACAGAAGTCCATCGCTGCTGTCGGTGCCCCCGGCCCGCCAGGGCAGATGCTCCGGTTTGCAGGCCAGCAGCTGGTGGACGTCGTCCAGCCGAGGTGCCGGTCGCCGGTGTCTTGCGATCGCTGTGTCCTGCAAGGTCGCTGTCAGAGCGATGTCATGGACGCTGGGGTCGTTTTGCAGCAGGGCGAGGCCCAGCCGGCTCAGCCCATGGGGACCACTGCTGACGAGCACATCACCGGGGCGGGCGGCGTTGCGATGGAGGCGCAGTGGTCCGAGACGGCCGAGGGCTGTGATGGAGAGCAGCCTTTGCTCCCCCCTAGAGCAGTCACCGCCCAGCAGGATGCCGCCGTACTGCCCCAATGCGGCACTGATGCCCTCGTACACCCCGTCCACCCAGTCCCAGCGGGTGCGACCTGGGGCAACAAGAGCCACCGTGATTCCCTCGACTTCGACGGCACCACTTGCTGCCAGGTCGGACAGATTGGCGGCAACGGCGCGCCAACCAACGTCCATTGCGCTCGTGGTCGCATCGCTGAAATGGATGCCGTCCACAAGAACGTCCGTGTTGATCAACAGGGGCCTGGCGTCGCTGGCCAGGGCCGCCGTGTCGTCACTGAGCTGATCGGGCGGAGCGAAGCGTGCCAGCCGCCTGAGCAGCTCCGCCTCACTCAGCTCCGCCAGGGTTGGGCTCATGCGTGGGCTTTGAGCTGCTCCGCTCCCTCGATCACCTTCACGGAAGTGATCGTGTCATCGGTGCCCAATTCCTCGAGAACATCGAATCCATCCACCACATAGCCGAAGGCTGCATTGCGGCCATCCACGAGGTTCAGACCAGCAGGGGTGAGCTCCGCCTCGTAGAGAAACATGAAGAACTGCGAGGATCCGTCGTCGAGGGCCTGGTCTGAATGGGCCCAGCCAAGGGTGCCCAGGGTTGCGAACGGGAGGGTCGGCGTCGCCTTGAACAGGCCCACGTCCTCAAAGGTTTCGTTGTAGATCGTGTCGTCTTCGCCGGGCACCCGGATCTCCAGGGGCACATGCCGTTCCTGCTTTGTCTTCGGATCGACGTAGCCGATCTCCGGCCCTTTCGGATCACCACTCTGGAGTACGTAGAAATCTTCGGCTCGGATGAAGGGCAGTCCGTCGTAGAAGCCCTTGAGGGCGAGATCGACGAAAGCACCTGCTGTGAGAGGGGCGTTGAAGCCATCTACCACGGTGGTCAGCTCGCCTTGGGTGGTGCTCACGCTGAGGGTGGCCCTCCCTTGCAGCCGCGGCAGGGCATCGAATTCTGCGGGGATGTCCCGTTCAAACCCGTCGGGCACGAGCAATGCCTCTACATCACCGATGAAGCGCAGCGTTTGGCGTCGATCGGCGATGAAGCCCGGTTTATCGGTGGCTTTGACCTTCTCTTTGAGGTCAATAAGACCTTGATCCACACTCTGAAAAAGTGTTTCGGCTTTGCCGCGCTTGGCGTCCGGGATCGCGCTCAGGATGGTGTCGCGACGGGTGTTGAGCAGCGCTTCACTGCGGGACACCGTTTTGCCGAGGGCCGACCAGCGTTTGGCCCGCAGATCGTCACTGGTGAGTTCCAGTCGATGCTGTAGTTCGCGAATGTCGTCCTGATCGAACGGAAGCGCGTCCCGGAGAATTGCGGCAGGGTCTTTTACGGCATTGCCCTGGGGCAATGAGGCCCAGCAGGCAGGGGCAGCAATGCTGATCAGAGCGAAGCTGATCAGGGCAGCCAGGACGGCGTTCAAACGCTGATGGGCCAAGGGGGAACCCCAGTGCTGACGCGACTTTGGCACAGCCGTATAGTCCGATGAACCGTTCGGTGGGAATGATCTCCAGTAACGACTTCCGCACCGGCACCACGATTGAGATCGATGGGGCCGTCTGGCGCGTGGTCGAGTTCTTGCACGTCAAGCCCGGCAAGGGATCTGCCTTTGTGCGCACCAAGCTCAAGGCGGTGAAGTCCGGCAACGTGGTGGAGAAAACCTTCCGCGCTGGGGAAATGCTTCCCCAGGCGATGTTGGAGAAATCGTCTCTTCAGCACACCTATATGGAAGGTGAGGACTACGTCTTTATGGACATGGCCACCTATGAGGAGACCCGCCTCAGTGCCAATCAGATCGGGGAAAGCCGCAAATATCTCAAGGAGGGCATGGAGGTGAACGTGGTGTCCTGGAACGACACCCCCCTCGAGGTTGAACTCCCCAACTCCGTTGTCCTTGAGATCAAAGAAACTGATCCTGGGGTCAAAGGCGATACCGCCACAGGTGGCACCAAGCCCGCCATCCTTGAGACGGGTGCTCAAGTGATGGTTCCGCTCTTTCTTTCTGTGGGAGAAAAGATCAAAGTGGACACCCGCAACGACAGTTACCTCGGCCGCGAAAACGGATGACCATGCAGCTGGATCACGAACAACTGCACCGCCTGCTGGAGGCGCTCGGCGAGAGCGACATCCAGGAATTCCGGTTGGAGGGCGATGATTTCCGTCTGGAAATTCGTCGCAACCTGCCAGCCCAAACCGTGATGGCACCGGTGATGCCCGCTCCCGTCGCTGCAGCGGCGCCCGTTGCTGCCTCAGCAGAGCCTGCGTCCGCGCCGCCTGCGTCCACCGCAACTCGGAGTGACCTGCTCGAGGTCACGGCCCCCATGGTGGGCACCTTCTACCGAGCGCCCGCACCAGGAGAGCCTCCCTTCGTCGAAGTGGGAACTCGCATCAACGTCGGTCAGGCCGTTTGCATCCTTGAAGCGATGAAGCTGATGAACGAGCTGGAGTCGGAGGTCGGCGGTGAAGTTGTCGAGATCCTGGTCGACAACGGCACCCCTGTTGAATTCGGGCAGGTTCTGATGCGGGTCAAGCCGGTCTGAGTTCAGCTCAGATCCCAGGCGGCCCTGATCGCTGCGATGGTGCTGTCAGGGCTTGCGACTCCTTCGGCTGCGATGTCGAAGGCAGTGCCATGGTCGGGAGAGGTGCGCAGGAAGGGCAGTTCCAAGGTGGTGTTCACCGCTGCATCGAAAGCCAGCAGCTTCACTGGAATGAGTCCCTGGTCGTGATACAGAGCCAGGATCCCGTCAGGTCCAGGTTGGTTCGGGGTTTGCCAGGCGTGAGCTGCACTGATCCAGCAGGTGTCGGGAGGCACGGGACCCTCTAGGTGCACCTGAGGATGCTCGGCTCGCCATTGATCCAGCAGTGGCGTTAGCCAGTCGGCTTCTTCCTGGCCCAGCTGACCTGCTTCGCCGGCATGGGGATTCAGCCCGGCAATGCGCAGATGTGGTGTGGTCGTGAAGCGTCGACAGAAGCCATGCAGCACATTCAGTTTGTGGTGAACAAGGTCTGGTGTCAGCGCCTGAGGAATTTGGCTGAGGGGGATGTGGGTGGTGGCCAGCAGGGTGTTCAGGCGCCAGCCGCTGTTCGGAGAGACGGCGGTGAACAGCATTGAGGAGCGTTGGCATCCCGCCAACTCAGCCAGCCGTTCGGTCTGCCCGGGATAGCGATGGCCGGCCGCGTGCCAGAGGTGCTTGGCGATGGGGGCGGTGACCAGGGCGCGCGACCCCCGAGCCTGAAGCAGTTCAACGGCACGGGTGAGCCAATGAAATCCAGCATCGGCTCCGCTGGTGGTGGGTTGTCCGGGATGGACGATGTCCACCAAAGGTTGGTCGTCGATCCTGAGCGTTGCGGGGTCGGCGAGGGGTCGGCTCGATTGCTGTATCAACCGCGCATGGGTTCGGATCAGACTGCGTCTGCAACCGACCAATAGTGGTTTGAGCTCTTGGGGGACCTCAGGTGACGCCAGGGCCTTGAGCACCACTTCCATGCCGATCCCAGCGGGATCGCCGAGAGCGATCACCAGCTCATGCCTAGGGTTTGTCGAATCGTGCGGGCCCATCGCTGTGCTGCGTTTGCTGCTGCTTGGGTGTCTGTTGGTGGGATTGGCCTCCGGCCTGCGCAATGGCTGGGTCGAACTTCACCTGTCCCGTTTCCTTGAGGATGTCGGGTTTCCCATGCCCGAGCAGGGCAAGGGCTTCGATTTCAACCGTTGGTTGATTGAGGGGGAGAACGCAGGTCAGACGGATTGAGTTTGTCCTGGTTCAGGCAATCCTGCAGCCCAACGCGGTAGTTCGGATGCAACAACGGATAACCGAGTTCTTGGCAGAGCCTGTGATTGCTGACGCGGCGGTTCTCGCTCCAGAATGACTGCGCCATCGGGCTCATGCTGTCCACGATCTGATCGAACTGCTCCAGCGGTGGCAACTCACAGCCCAACAGTGAGGCGGCATGCCGTAGGAGATCGGATGTGGCGGCGGGGAGGTCATCCACCACATTCACCACGGTCCCAGGGCCCAGGGTTGGTAGAGGTACCTGCTCGGCGCGATGCATCAGATGCCAGCAAGCCCCCGCGATGTCTTCCACATGGATGCGGCAGAACACTTGTCCGGGCTTTTCGATCAGGCGCGCGCGTGCTTGCTGCAATCCGTTGAGAACCGACCGGCCCGGGCCGTAGATGCCCGGCAGCCGCAGAATCTGGATCGGTAGACCGGAGCGCTGCCAGGCGGCTTCGCAATTCAGGCGTCGGATGCTGCGGTCGAGCGCTGGAGCTGGGGCGTCCTCCTCCGACACCCAGCCGCCCTGGCGATCGCCGTAGACCCCTGTGGTGGAGAGATACCCCGCCCATCGCAGTGGCAGGCTCCTCAGCGTTGCAAGCAGTTTGGACAACGCCGGATCGTTTCCTTCGCGATCCGGTGGGATGGTGCACAGCAGATGGGTGACGCCCTCCAAGGCAGCGGGGTCGAGATGGTCCTGACCGTTGCTGTCGAAGAGCAAATCAGCCTCTTCGGAGTCGAGCGAGCGGCGGGTGCAGAGCACCTGCGTCCCCATGGAGCGGGCGAGCCGGGCCAGACAACGTCCGCTGTACCCACCGCCAAGCACCAGCAGCTTGGCGTTAGCTGCCAGTGGTTGCGATTGCTTGACAAGATCGGCCAGCATCAGTACACCTGTATTAGATCAAATGTACTGTTGTGACGTCGTCGTCCTTGCATCGCTCGCGCTCCAGGGGCATTGTCCTCCGGGCCATCCTGACGGCAGCCCTTCTTGCCAGTGCGGTGGCTCTGGCCCCTGAAGACCCGAGTGTTCAGGCCTCCATCTGCGAGCGGCATCACTCCTCTGATGTCTGCCGTGTCTGGTGAGCCTCAGGCGGCTTGGGCGGCGATGGGGAGGTCGTCAGGCTCGCTGACAGGCTGATCCGGTTGGGCCCATTGGAGCAGGCGCAGGGCCAGCCTGAGGTCGCCATCCATCCAGGCGCGAATCGCCATGGCGCGGCGTGGGTCATAGAAGCGTTGTCGCCGGTACCAGTCGAAAACATCTGCGTCAGACTTGCGTCCATTGCAGGACAAGCAGGCAGGTACACAGTTTTCGGTGACACTCAATCCACCCTTGGCTCGTGGATGAATGTGATCAATTGATTCAGAAGGTTTGCCGCAATAAATGCAACTTTTACCGGTAAAAGTGTGAAGCGACTGTCGCCATCTTCGGACGCGCAATTTGGGACAGAGTTCGTCGAGAAAAACCGCGTCCCTGTTATGCATCCGAATGCATCGGTTGTCGTGATTCTGCCGTGAACGAAAAGCCAGTCAATGTGTCGAGCGCTGCACTTTCGAAGGTTTCTTCGCCTGTGATGTGAATCTTGATTTCAAGGCTTGCACGCCGATCTGAGTTCACTAAAGTGATTGTTTGTGGGGGCCTGTTGGTGCCGCCAAAACCCACATCGACGTGTTATCTGGATCTCTCTCCAGCAGGTCTGATCCGCGTGATCAGTCCGTTCGATGCGGTGACCCAGTCTCAGTTGCGCCGGATCAAGCCCCGGGGGCGATGGAACGGTCCAGGCCATGGCTGGGATTTCCCCTTGGCGTCTGCCGATGCGCTTCAACAGGCCTTGGGACGGCGTTTTCCCATTACCTCCGCACTGCAGGAGTGGCTCGACTGGTGTCAGCACCCCCTGCCACCCGTGCCACCGCACCGGACGTTGGTGGCTTCAGCGGATCTCGACGAAGCCCTTCAGGATGGTCGTCGCCCCCTGCGCCATCAACGCTCCGGAGCCCGTTGGCTCCTGGCCCGTCGCGGTGCCGTTTTGGCGGATGAAATGGGTCTGGGAAAAACTCTCACAGCCCTTCTGGCGGCCCGTGCCTTGATGCGCTGTGCTGGGGTGCGCTTGCTTGTGGTGGCTCCCGTCGGGCTGCATCCCCACTGGCGCCGGGAATCAGAGGCCCTTGGGGTTGGTCTTGAGTTGGTGAGTTGGGCTCGGCTTCCCGACAACCTGCCGCCGGCGGGAACGCTCTTGGTGGTGGATGAAGCGCATTACGCCCAGTCTCTTCAGGCGCAGCGCACGGCTGCTTTGCTGCGTCTAGCGCGTCATCCCCGTCTGCGGGCGATCTGGATGCTCACGGGAACCCCGATGAAGAACGGTCGCCCTTCCCAGTTGTATCCCCTGCTCGCTGCCATGGACCATCCGATTGCGCGGGATCAGCGACGGTTCGAGGAGCGTTATTGCCAGGGTCACTGGAGGGAGAGTCGATCCGGGAAACGCTGGCAGGCGTCCGGTGCCAGTCAATTGGAGGAGCTGCGGCGTCTGAGTCGCCCGCTGATCTTGCATCGCCGTAAGCAGCAGGTCGTGGACCTTCCTCCCAAGCAGCGACGTCTTCACCCTGTGGATTTGTCGGAGGGTGAGCGCACGGGCTTTGATCATCGTGTCGGTCTGGTGCTGGATGACTATCGGCGTCGGGCCCGTCTCGGGGAGGTTCGACGGGATGCCGAGCCCCTGGCTTTGCTGACCTCCATGCGCCAGATCGCAGCGGAATTCAAATTGCCGGCGGCCCAGCACCTGGTGGAGTCATTGCGACGGCAAGGGGAGGCGGTAGTGCTGTTTAGTGGCTTTGTGGCCCCGTTGCAGCTGTTGCAGCAAACCATCGGGGGGGAGTTGTTGACCGGTCGCCAACGGCCTGCCGAACGCCAGGTGAGTGTGGATCGGTTTCAGCAGGGTCAAAACGATTGTTTGCTGGCCACCTACGGCACCGGTGCCCTTGGCTTCACTCTGCACCGGGCCCGACATGTGGTGTTGTTGGAACGCCCCTGGACGCCAGGGGACCTCGAACAAGCGGAAGACCGCTGTCATCGTCTCGGCATGGGGGATGGCCTCACCTGCCATTGGCTACAGCTCGGCGCAGCGGATCAGCTGGTGGATGGGTTGCTGGCCAGCAAGGCGGAACGGATTGAGGTGTTGTTGGGGCCTCGCCGGTTGACGCTGCAACGTCAATCACTCCCAGCCATGGTGCGTGACTGTTTGCAGGTGGTCTGACGCACCTGGAGTTCGTGCAGCAACATCGGATCGACTGGCTGACTGGAGCGGTTTAGCAGCGACAGCGCCACGTCGACGTCATTGCAAGCTTTGGCTTGATCGCCAAGCAGGGTCAAGACAAGGGCGCGGTCCCGATGCAAATCGGCTTGATCTGGCGTCTGGACTATGGCCTCATCGCAGCGTTCGACCATCAGTTTCAGGTCATCCATCTGGAAGTCCCCCAGGCAACTGGTCACCAGTGGTGTGGGGGCATTAACAGGCTTCGATGGTTGTTTTGCTTGGCATCCACCAAGCAGTACTCCAGATAGCAGAGTCAGAACCAGAACCACTGAGGGATCAGTAGCTGTAGCGCGTGGTGTCGTGGGTGCTCTCGATGGTGCTTTCGGTGACGGATGAGGAGTTTCCAAGGGTGGCGGCGGTGGCTGGTTGTGTGTTCCCGCCGAACAGATCACCAAGGAACTGGCCACAGTCGGGGAAATTGCCGGGGTCCTTGACGACGGCTTCCGTAATCATCACCGAGGCGTGCTCTGGAGATGTCTTGAACACGCTGCTGCCCTGGCGCTTGATCAAGCCATAAGCGGCATTCCAGCTGACCTTGTGGCCGTTGCCGCTGGAACGCATATAGCAATAAATCTTGGCGCCCTTCTCGTCTGTGGCTTCTGCTGCTTGCAAGGCGGGGCTGACGCTGCCAAACGCACCGATCAGGGCCGCGGTGCACAGAACCAGCGATGACCTGATGGGAGCCATGACAACGGTTGTGAGTTGCCTCAAGGTATCGATCAGCCTCCTGTTGTCGAGGGCACGATCATTCGCACCACTAAGGGCAGCACCAGCAGCACCGTGATTAGCCGAACAGCGTGGAGGGCGGCCACCGCGGCACCGACGCCGAATTCCGCACCGACAAGGCTCATGCCACTGATGCCCCCCGGCGCTGCTCCGAGCAAGGCCACGATTGGATCAATGCCAAGCAAGCGGCTGGTCCAGAGTCCCACCACGATTCCCGTCATCACCAGCGCCAGGGTGATCAGAACCGCTGGTTTCCACAGGAGTTGCAGTTGACTCAGGGATGCCCGCGTCAGGCCAGTACCGATCACGGTGCCGATGCCGATCTCAAGAACCGTGCGCGTTCCCGTTGGCCAGGTCGCTGTCTCCAGTTGACCGCTCATGCTGACGATGCCAGCACCCAGCAGTGCTCCCGCCAGGGGTGCAGCGGGAATGCCGCTGAGTAGAGCCAGCAGTCCGATGGCGGTTCCAGCCAGTAAATACAGCGCCAGCGTTGCCAATGGTGGCATCGGTCTCGATCGCGTCATGTCTGCTTGATCTTGAGACAGCGGCGCTCCTGTGTTGTTATCAGCGCAACCGCCAGGTTTCGAAGATGACGTCCTCCGTGTCCTTTCGGATCACCCGCACAGCGGAAGATCTCGCTCAAACCATCACTGCCTTGTCGCAGCGTTTGGTGAAATTGGAACAGCGTCAGGAAGCGCTTGAGCTTCAGCTGCGCCAGCAGCAGAAGGAGCTGAATGCTGTCCCTGACGAAGAGATTTCCACCCTGGAGGGTGTGGAAGCCCTGTTGCGTGAAACGCGTGAGCTGTTGGACAGCACCGCTCCCGTGGCGGAAGCCTCCATGCCGGAGGAGTCATTCCAGAACGACTCCTGGGGTCATGAGGACGGCTCAGATGTGACCCGCGATGTCGCATAGGGGTGGCACCCGGTGCCAAAATAAAAAGAAAGGCAACTATGGCGATCACCATCCCTGCCTCCAATGCTTGCTCTTCTCGCACCTTGCAGGGCATGACCATTTGGACCCGGTCAGGCTTCGTTGAAGGTGGCCATCAGCTCGAGAAGCTGGAATTTGCTCTGGCTCTTGCTGAAGCGCGCGGCGATCAAGTCCGCTGTCGTCAACTTCGGGATCGGATTGCCGATCTTGGGGGCAACGCTGAAGAACCTGGTACTTGACTCTGAGTCCAACGGCACCAGTGGCTGTTAGTCGGCAATGATGCTGATCGACGATGGAATGGTCTGAATATCAATCAGAGCTAATATTTTGTTGATAAGGGAACTCGAACGTTGACCCTGACACTCACAAAAACAAAACATTCCGAGACGACTCAACAACGTCAAAATCACGAATCAGCGGCTCAAGCTTTGTTCGTCAAAGCACGCGAGTGCGCTGAAGATGGCCGAATGAATGAAGCGGGTTCTTTTATCCTGCAAGCCTTGGGCCACGAACGTCGTGCTGGATGCGCTGGACCCCAAGTCCTTCAATTAATCAAGCCTCGTTCTTGAGATTCACTTGGAATTCGTTGAAGCGGATGACCGGATTCGAACCGGCGACGTTCAGCTTGGGAAGCTGACATTCTACCACTGAATTACATCCGCAATGGGGCGAGATCGCTCTCGCCACCTATGTTCTAGCCAAGCGCAGTGGAAGCTGCAGCGACGCCTGCACCCATGCTGCCTTTGTGCAGCCCTAAAGATTGAAGGGTGGCTTCAATCGCTGAGACGGCGGTCAGTACATCCCGGTCGCAGACATAGCCGAGATGCCCGATTCGGAACACCTTCCCTTTTAGGTGGTCTTGACCACCAGCCAAAAGAATGTCGAATTTTTCCTTCACGGCTTTGCGCAACTGTTCGGCGTCGATGCCTTCGGGGGCCACCGCGGTGATGGCCGGGCTGCCGCAACCCTCAGCAGCAAAGAGGGGCAGCCCCATTGCCTTCATGCCGGCTTGGGCGGCGGCGCGATGGCGGGCGTGTCGGGCAAAGATCGCCTCCAGCCCCTCCTTCTGCATCATCTCCAGGGCTGCTTCCAGGCCGAAATAGAGATTCACCGCGGGGGTGAAGGGGTTGCTGTCTTTCGCCGCTGTTTTCCGGTAAGGGCCCAGGTCCAGATAGAACTTGGGCAGATCGGAGCGCTCGTAGGCCTCCCAGGCCCTTGCGCTCATGGCCACAAAACTAAGGCCAGGCGGGAGCATGTAACCCTTCTGCGCGCCTGAGGCCACCACATCCAGCCCCCAGTCGTCCATGGGGACGTTGGTGGCACCTAGGCTGGTGACGCAGTCCGCCAGGGTCAGGGCCGTGCCGTGGGCCTTCACGTGACGGGCAATGCTTTCCAGATCGTTGATCACCCCCGTTGAGGTTTCCGAGTGGGTGAGGATCACGGCCTTGATCGCTTTGGCGCTGTCGGCTTCCAAAGCCGAGCGGAAGGCCTCCGGGTCGAGGGGCTGGCCCCATTCCGCTTTGATCACCTCCACGTCCAGTCCGTAGGCGCGGGCCACCTTGACCCAGCGTTCCCCGAATTTTCCGTTGTCGCCGCAGAGCACCTTGTCTCCGCGGCTGAGGGTGTTGATGATTCCCGCTTCCATGGCAGCTGTTCCACTGCCGGTGATTACCAGCACATCGCTGGTGGTCTGATGCAGCCACTTCAGCTGTTCAGTCGTGCGCCGGACGATGGCCTGGAATTCCCCGCTGCGGTGGCCAATGGGGTGTCGACCCATGGCCTTCAGCACCGTTTCCGGCACCGGCGTGGGGCCCGGAATCATCAGGGTGAGCTTGTCCTGCATGGCGCGGGGGATGCCAATCGGCGACTCTAGAAAACAGCTTGTCCAGTCCCATCGCCCCCTCCAGCCCAGGATTGACCTTGCCGGTGTGGGTGGCTGGGGCGGCCAAGGCAGCCCTGAAGGTGTTGCTTGGCGAGGCGTTTGATCCTGAACAGCAGTTGTGCCAGGGGCCAGATCAACCGTCTCTGCAGGTGCCTGTCTGCTCTGCGGCTCCCTTGGCGACTGATCAAGCCCTGGGGATCAGCCGCTGTGATCCTGGGCCTGGTCTGGATCTGACGCGGGATCTGGAGATCTGGGTGCGGGTGGCCTGGATCAGCGCATCTCAGCCGATGCTTGATTTGCAGGCAGGAGAAGGTGTTGGCCGCGTCGGTCCTGCGGGAGAGGCTTGTTTGTCAGGCTTCGCCCGTGAGCTGTTGGAGCGGAATCTGCTGCCCCTGTTGCCGCCCGGTCGGGGCCTGATGGTGCAGCCGATTCTTCCACTGGGTCGTGCCCTGGCCCAACGCACCAGCAATGCCGCATTTGGGGTGGTGGATGGCTTGGCGTTGATCGGCACACAAGCGGAGGTGCAGCGCAGCGCGGCTCCGGATCAGCTGCAGCAAGTGCTTGCTGATCTGGGGACGCTCGCTTCGGATCCGTCCTTTCAGGGACGCATCGTGTTGGTGATTGGTGAGAACGGCTTGGACCTCGCCCGCCAGCGGGGACTAGGGCCTTTGCTCAAGGTGGGGAACTGGCTGGGACCGGTGCTGGTGGCCGCGGCGGAAGCCGGTGTTCGCGATCTGCTGCTGCTCGGGTACCACGGCAAGTTGATCAAATTGGCTGGCGGCATCTTTCACACCCATCACCATCTGGCGGATGGCCGTCTGGAAGTGTTGGTGTCGCTGGGGCTGGATATCGGCCTGTCTGCAGACCAGTTGTTGCAACTGCGTGGTGCTGCGTCCGTTGAGGAGGCCTTCCAGGCCCTGGGTGCTGATCAATCCATGGCGCTCGGGCAGCATCTGGCCGCGATGGTGGAGCGGCGCAGTCAGTCCTATGTCGCTCGCTACGGCGACTGGTCAATGCGGATCGGTGCTGCTCTGTTCGACCGGAGCCGGACCCTCCGCTGGTGGGGACCGGAGGGGGAGAAGCGCTTCTTTACGCTGAGGGATTGACGCTCGTCTAAGAGCGGTACTTATCAGGATCGATGTCCCAGCCCTCGTCCGACGGTCAGCGTCAGCCGGCCATCGTCATCCTTGATTTCGGCTCCCAGTATTCGGAGTTGATTGCCCGGCGCGTGCGCGAGACCGAGGTGTTCTCGGTGGTGTTGGGCTACAGCACCTCGGCGGAGGAACTGCGCCGGATGCAACCGAAGGGGATCATTCTCAGCGGTGGCCCCAGTTCCGTGTATGCCGAACACGCGCCGCTCTGTGATCCCGGCATCTGGGATCTGGGCATTCCTGTGATGGGGGTTTGCTATGGGATGCAGCTGATGGTGCAGCAGCTCGGTGGCGTTGTGGAAGCCGCCACGGGCAAGGCTGAATACGGGAAGGCGCCCCTTGAGGTGGATGACCCGACGGATCTGCTCACCAATGTCGACAACGGATCGACGATGTGGATGAGTCATGGCGACTCGGTGAAAGCCCTTCCAGAGGGGTTTGTGCGTTTGGCGCACACGGCCAACACCCCTGAAGCGGCGGTGGCGCATTTGCAACGCAAGCTCTACGGCGTGCAATTCCACCCTGAGGTGGTGCACTCCACCTGCGGCATGGCCCTGATCCGCAATTTTGTTTATCACGTTTGCGGCTGTGATCCGGATTGGACCACGGCGGCCTTCATCGATGAGGCCGTTGGCCTGGTGCGGGAGCAGGTGGGCGATAAGCGCGTGCTGCTGGCGCTCTCCGGTGGGGTCGATTCATCAACCCTCGCCTTTCTGCTCAAGAAGGCGATCGGTGATCAGCTCACCTGCATGTTCATCGATCAGGGATTCATGCGCAAAGGCGAGCCGGAATTTCTGATGGACTTTTTCGACCGCAAGTTCAATATCCATGTGGAGTACATCAATGCCCGACAGCGGTTCATCAGCAAGCTCAACGGCATTACCGATCCGGAGGAGAAACGCAAAATCATCGGCACCGAGTTCATCCGGGTGTTCGAAGAGGAGAGCAAACGGCTCGGACCCTTTGATTACCTGGCCCAGGGAACGCTGTATCCCGACGTGATCGAAAGCGCAGGCACCAACGTCGACCCCAAGACCGGCGAGCGGGTGGCCGTGAAGATCAAGAGCCATCACAACGTGGGCGGTCTTCCCAAGGATCTTCGGTTCAAGCTGGTGGAGCCTTTGCGCAAACTTTTCAAAGATGAAGTGCGCAAGGTGGGGCGCAGCCTCGGCCTGCCCGAAGAGATCGTGCGCCGCCATCCTTTCCCTGGCCCTGGCCTGGCGATTCGCATCCTCGGTGAAGTTACCGATGAGAAGCTCAACTGTCTGCGTGATGCCGATCTGATCGTCCGCGAGGAAATTAAGGAAGCTGGTCTCTATCACGACATCTGGCAGGCCTTTGCGGTGCTGCTGCCGGTGCGTTCCGTCGGGGTCATGGGCGACAAACGCACCTATGCCTGGCCCATCGTTCTGCGCTGTGTGTCGAGCGAAGACGGCATGACCGCCGATTGGTCGCGCCTGCCTTACGACTTGATGGAGACCATTTCCAATCGGATCGTGAATGAGGTGAAGGGGGTGAACCGGGTGGTGCTCGACATCACCAGCAAGCCCCCCGGCACGATTGAGTGGGAGTGATGGCGTGGGATTGGTTGCGGCCCAAGCCGGGCCGCATCTTTTTAATTGGTCACAACAAGTGCGGCACGCGGTCGTTCCACAAGCTGTTGCGCAAGAACGGCTACAGCTCGATCCACTACGACAAGGGGCGCCTGGCGCGTCGGATCCAGGCCAACTTCACCTTTTCCAAGCCGCTGCTGGATGGCGTGGATGGCTACTGCGGGTACACCGATATGGAGCTCTGTGGTGAGTTCTACGCCTACCGCCTGTTCCCCCTGTTGGACCTGCAGTACCCAGGCTCCTGCTTCATTTACAACACGCGTGATGTGAGCCGCTGGGTCGACTCACGCATGAACCACCGCAAGGGCAAGTACGCCATTGCCTACCTGGATCGGATGCGTCGGGCCTTCGACGATCCCTCCTTGACGCTGGAGGACTTGCGCCAGCACTGGGAAGAGGCTTGGCAGCGCCATGATCTCGACCTGAAGCGTTATTTCGCTGGACGCAGCAACTTTTTCGCCTTCAACATCAGCGTGCCCTCGGAGCAGGCTGACCTTTGCCGTTTTCTGCGGCGTCGTGGTTACCGGATCCGCGGCAAGGCATTGCCCCATGCCGGGGCGCGATCCTCTGCATAAGCAGGTTGATTCACGGCTGGCGACGGCCCTGCATCGCCGATACCTTGGGCCACCGGCCTTTGGGACATGACGGCGACACAACAGCAGGATGTTCAGTTGCAGCGCCGCTTGCAGCAGGACAGCATTCAGCTGGGTGGCCGCACGATTTATCTGAATCCCTTTCTCTATTGGCGGCGGTTCGACAGCAACACCGATCGCTGGCTGCGGGAACCCGGTCAGCTGACCGAGGATCAAATCACGACCAACCGCAGCCGTTTTTACCCCGAACTCGACTGGGGTCAGCTGGATGATCACGGCACCGATGTCCACGATGGCGCCGTTGAGATGTTCCTCAAGAGTCTGGAGTTGATCAGCACCTTCCATCCCGAGCTGGGTTCCGGGCAGATGCTCGAGGTGGAACGCAAGATGACGATCACCAAGAAGCGGGCCTTCGAGCGCTGGGTGGATAAGGCGATCCGGCGGCGTCAGCGGGATCAGACCCGAGAGCATCGGCGCTTTGAGCGCAGCCGCTTCTGGCGCGCCTGGCGCGAGTGGATCCTGCTGGACACCACCCAGAAAGCACTGGTGCCTCTCGTGATGCTGATGGTGCTGAGTGGGGTGTTGGGCTGGTCTCTGGCGGCGAACCGTTCCGCTTGTCCGACATTGGCCCTTCCTTCGGGACAGACTGGGGTCCGTTGATCTGGCCCCATGGCCGCTGATTCCAGCTCCGAAAACCCGCTCGACCAGTTGCGTCTGTCGCTGATGCAGGACGTGCTTCCCGTGGGGCTGGCCGTGCTGGAACGGGCCCGGCAGGGCGGCCCGGGCAAGGTGGTGGAGGTGTTCACTGCGGGGTCGGAGGACCCCATCGCCGAGCTGCGCCAGGAGGGTGAGCCCGTGGCGCGTGATGTTCGAGAGCAGCTGGATGCTGTGAGCCCCGGGCTGGGCAACCCGGTGATGCCTGTCTCGGTTTCCGTCGATGAACCGGAAACGGTCGATGAACGCCAGGATGACCCCGATGACTTGATGCCGACCCTGCGGCGGATTGAAGAGCGTCTTGAGGAGTTGCGCCGTCGCTTGCCAGCGCAGCAGGGATGACCCGTTCCGCTCAGCAGCGGCAGACCGGTCTGCGTCAGCAACCCCTCGTGCTGCTGACGCTGGTGCTGCTGTTCTGCAGCGCCATGGTCGGTCGCTTGGTGTGGATGCAGCTGCTGGAGGGGTCGCGCTTCCGCGAATTGGCGGATGAAAACCGGATCCGTCTCGTGCCCCGCTCGCCCATCCGCGGTCGCTTGCTCGATCGCAAAGGGCGGGTGCTGGCCACAAGCAAGCTCACCTATTCCCTGTACCTCGAGCCGCGTCTAGTCAGCGATGCCGACTGGCCTGATCTGCGTGATCGCCTGGCACGTTTGCTCAATTTGAAGCCTGATCTGCTGGATCAGCGCCGTGAGAAGGGTCTGGATCGGGATGGTTACCGCACCACTCTGGCCCTGGATCTCAAGCCGGAACAGGTGCTGCGGTTCCGGGAACAGGCCTTGGGACTGCGGGGCGCCCAGGTGGATGTCGACATCCTGCGGGCCTATCCCCATGGAACCCTGGCGGCCCACGCCCTCGGTTACACCCAGCCGATCACGGAAAACGAATTCGAGATCTTGGTGGAAAAGGACTACAAGATCCGCGACCGCATTGGTCGCACCGGAGTTGAAGCGGCCTACGAGAGCCATCTGCGTGGCAAGTGGGGCGGTCAGATGTTGGAGGTGAATGCCATGGGAGAGGTGCAGCGCAACCTGGGCGATCGACCCTCCGAAGCGGGAGAGGATCTGGTGCTCACCCTCGACCTGGATCTGCAGCGCGTGGCGGAGCAGGCTTTGGCGGATAAGCCCGGTGGCGCTGTGGTGGCGCTTGAGGCCGCGACGGGTGCGGTGCTGGCCCTGGCTAGTCGTCCCAGTTTTGATCCGAACTTTTTCTCCAAGCTGATCACCACCCAGAAGGAGTACGACGCCCTCTTCTCCAATCCGAAGAAACCGTTGCTCTCCAGGGCCATGAATCCCTATGACCCCGGCAGCACCTGGAAGCCGGTGACGGCGATGGCCGGTATGGAGTCCGGCAAATTCCCGCCCGACACCAAGTTGCACACCACGGCCTGCATCACCTACGGCGGCCACTGCTTCCCGGATCACAACGGGGCTGGGTTCGGCCACATCGGGTATGCCGATGCCCTGCGCTTTTCCAGCAACACCTTCTTCTATCAAGTGGGGGTTGGGGTTGGCTCCAAGGCCCTGAAACAAGCGGCTGATCAGCTCGGCTTTCAGCAGAAGACCGGCATTGAGATCGGTTGGGAAGAGAGCGTCGGACTGGTTGGGGATGAAGACTGGGCGGCTCGAGGCCGCGGCTGGACTGATCCCGGCACCAGCCCCTGGATCCCTGAGGACATGGCCAGCGCCTCCATCGGTCAGTCAGTGGTGCAGATCACACCCCTGCAACTGGCCCGTGCTTACGCCGTGTTCGCTAACGGCGGCTGGCTCGTGACACCGCACCTTGCGGCCGGTGACATCAACTGGATGAGCCCCGAGCATCGCTCCAAGGTGGCGATTGATCCGTCCACGTTGCAGACGATCCGTGAGGGGTTGCGCAAAGTGGTGGAGGCCGGAACCGGTGCCGGCCTCAATGGCCCTGGCATTCCTCCGGCGGCCGGCAAAACTGGAACGGCCGAGGACAGCACTGGAGGTCCTGATCACGCCTGGTTCGGCTGCTTTGCCCCCTATCCGGACGGCAAGATTGTGGTGGTGGCCTTTGCCCAGAACACCCCTGGCGGTGGATCCGTTCACGCCCTGCCGATGGCCAAGAAGGTGCTGGCTGAGTGGGAGAGGACCCGTCAGCGTTAGGCAGCGGTGAGTTGGGCTGTTGACAGCACACTGCGGTAGTAAGTCCGCAGTTGCTCGGTGGCACCAGCCCAGCCCCAGCGCTCCGCTTCTTCACGGGCTGCATTGCGCAGGGCCTGGCGTTCCAGATCGTTGCCCAGAAGGCGGCGGGTGGCTTCGATCAGACTGGCCGCGCCGCCATCCGCACCGTCGGGCTCATACAGGCAGCCGTTGACGCCGTCGGTAATGATGTCGGGGATTCCGCCACGGTTGGCGCCGACCACGGGACAACCGGCGGCCATGGCTTCCAGCAGCACCAGGCCCAATGTCTCCGTGCTGGAGGGGAACAGAAACGCATCGCCGCTGGCGTAGGCCCCGGCCAGTTCTTCTCCGGCGAGGTAACCGACGAAGGTGGTGGCGGTTCCTTCGAAGTGTTTTTCGAGTTGCTGGCGGTGGGGACCATCCCCAACCAGGGCGAGGCGTGCCTCGGGAAGGGCTTCCAGCACCGGTCGGATCCGTTCGATCTGCTTTTCCGCTGACAAGCGGCCCACATAGAGCAGCAGAGCACCGCGATCGTCATGGCCACCCAGAAGCCGTTGGCGCAGTTCCGAACTGCGCAGTTCGGGACGGAACAGCTCCGTGTCCACGCCCCGTTGCCAGAGATCGGTGTGCTGAATGCCCTTGTCACTCAGTTCCTTCACCATGGCGGTGGAGGTGCATAGGTTCAGCAGGGCTTGGTTGTGGGCGGCCTTGAGCATTTCCCACAGGAGCGGCTCCAGCATCCCTAAGCCGTAATACTCCAGATATTTGGGCAGGTGGGTGTGATAACTGGCGACGAGGGGAATGTTTTTGTTCTTGGCGAGCCAGATGCCACCGAGGCCCAGCACTGCTGGGTTCACCACATGGATCAGATCGGGTTGAAATTCATCGATCGCTTCCGACACCGCTGGGCGAGGTAACGCCAGTTTGAGCTCGGGATAGAGAGGAAGCGGCATTGCCGGAACGCCGATCAGCCGCGCTCCCATGTACTCATCCGGACAACCTTCCGGGCAGAAGACCACCACTTCATCGCCGGCTTCCACCAGATGCTTCACCGTTTTGGTGAGACGGGTGACGATGCCATCGACCTTCGGCAGGAAGGTTTCGGTGAAGAAGGCGACTTTCAAGGATGAAGCTTGTTCAGGATGCGGAGCCGATGGCCTGGGCTTGAGTTTTGGTCCAGGCGGATGTGCAGAGGATGCGGTTGCGGTCGCAACGGTCGGCGTAGCGGGTTGCGATCTCCACTACTTCCTTCAGCAAACCGTCGTCGAGGGTGGTGGGGTTGAGGCCCAGCTCGATGAAACAGCGGTTGTCAACGATCAGATCGTTCTCTACAGCCTCGTTGCGGGGGTTCGGCAGGTTGTTCACCTGAGCACCAGTGAGAGCAGCCACCTTTTTGGCCAATTCGCCCACCTGATGGCTTTCGGTCATCTGGTTGAAGATCTTCACCCGCTCGCCATCTTCAGGAGGGTTCTCCAGCGCCAGCTGGACGCAGCGCACGGAATCGCGGATGTGGATGAAAGCGCGCGTCTGGCCTCCAGTGCCATGAACGGTGAGCGGATAGCCGATGGCGGCTTGCATCAGGAAGCGGTTCAGCACGGTGCCGTAGTCACCGTCGTAATCGAAGCGATTGGTCAGCCGCGGGTCGCGGTCGGTGGCGTCGGTGTTGGTTCCCCAGACAATGCCCTGGTGCAGGTCGGTGATGCGGACCTTGTCGTTTTTGTTGTAGTAGAGGAAAAGCAGCTGATCGAGCGTCTTGGTCATGTGATAGACGCTGCCGGGGCTTGCCGGGTGGAGGATCTCCTCCTCGAAGCGGCTGCCGTCGGGCTGGGGCACTTCCACCTTCAGGTAGCCCTCAGGGATGGTGGCGCCGCGGTGGGAGCCATAGCCATAGACGCCCATGGTGCCGAGGTGCACCACATGAATTTCTTGACCGCTTTCAACGATGGCGGCCAGCAGGTTATGGGTGCCGTTGACGTTGTTATCAACGGTGTAGCGCTTGGTGGCGCTGCTCTTCATGGAGTAAGGCGCGGCCCGCTGTTCCGCGAAGTGGACCACAGAATCTGGTCGTTCTTCCAGCAGTAGATCCAGCAGGCGTTGGTACTCATGGGCGATGTCCATGTGGACAAAGCGCATCGGCTTGCCGCCGGTTTCTTCCCAGGCTTTAAGGCGCTCACCGATGCTCACGATTGGCGTCAGCGACTCAACTTCAAGGTCGATATCGATCTTGCGACGGCTGAGGTTGTCGACGATCAGAACCTCGTGGCCCTGATCCGCCAGGTTCACCGCACAGGGCCAGCCGCAGAAGCCGTCACCGCCGAGAACGAGAACTTTCACCCCAAACTCCTTCTGGAACGAGCGTGACGCTCAGTCCTGGCAAGCTACTACAGGGATTTCAGCGTGGACCGTCTCAGCTGATGGCGACGGTCACTGCCACCATGCCGGCCACGAGCAATCCACCGGTCACCAGCATCATCATCGAGCTGCGGTTGCGGCTCTGGCTGGTGGCAACATCCATCACCTCCATGCGTGGCTCCTTGGCGAATGCATTGAGACGACCGCCGTCTTCAGTGGTGACCGACATGGGTCTGATGTGACTGGTCGGACCTTATGAGTCCAATTGCTTATTACCTGGCTTTGTGAAGCAGGCTTCACCTCAATTCACGTCTCTTCATCTCATGGTGCCGACTGCACGATGCCTGTGGTCGGTGAGCTGGCGGAGGCCTGGTCCCGCCGCGGCAAGCGTCCGGAGCGATGGGCGGTCCGCCCCGCGAGCACTGCCTGACCCATGGCCTCCGCCATCGCTGGGGGGTCGCCGGCCATGGCGATAGCGCTGTTGACCAGGACGGCATCGGCTCCCATCTCCAGGGCCTGCGCCGCTTCGCTGGGCACGCCAATGCCTGCGTCAACCACCACTGGAACACAGGCGTTTTCGATGATCAATCCGATGTTTGCGGCGTTGTTGAGGCCCTGGCCCGAGCCGATCGGAGAGCCCAGGGGCATCACCGTGGCGCACCCGACCTCCTCCAGGCGTTTGGCCAGCAAGGGATCCGCATTGATGTAAGGCAGCACCGTGAAGCCTTCCTTCACCAGGCGTTCTGCGGCTTGCAAGGTGCCGATCGGATCGGGCAGAAGATGCCGGGTGTCGGGAATGACCTCCAGCTTGACGAAGGTGTTCTCGTCCTGCCCCGCCAGCTTGGCCAGTTCCCGTCCAAGCCTGGCGACACGCACCGCTTCCTCCGCATCGGTGCAGCCCGCGGTGTTGGGCAGCATCCAGATTCGGTTCCAATCGATGGCTTCCATCAGGCCCTCATGGCCTGCGGCCACAGCCTGAACCCGTCGAACAGCCACCGTGACCATGTCGCAGCCGGATCGCTCGATGCTCTGCTTCATCAAGGCCATTGATGGATATTTGCCGGTGCCCGTGAACAGACGGCTGTTGAACTGACGCCCGCCAATGGTGAGGGGGTCGCATGTGGGGGAGGGCAAATCCATGACGCGCGTGAGCAAAAGGGCCTACCGTGCCCTCATCATCCATCGTCTTCCATGCCGTTCCTGCTTGCCATGGATCTCCCGGTTGGCAGCCAGGTGCCGTTTGAGACCAATCCTCAGCTGCCTCTGGATCCGATTCAGCTTGCGGTTCCTCTGGAAATCGATGAGCGAGACGTGGAGAGCTTCGATCCGGTGGCACGTGCTGGAGATCTGGCTGCATCGTTGCCCCGCCAGTGGTGCGGCACGTTTGAACCCTTTGATGGCAATTCCACCGTTGATGTCACCTTGGACATCACCCAACTGACGGCGTTGGGCCAGATGGTTGATATACGGGGAACGATGACCTTTGGGTCCGTCACCACACCGGTTCAGGGCAACTTGCACGCCAAGTCGGATCAGCTTGATCTCATTCCCTTGGCGGATCCCTTAATCGCTGGCCTCGAGCCCGGAGGTGTCTTCCTCGGCCTGCAAGGTTTCAGTCCTACCGGTTGGCAGGCTCCTCGCCTGGTGAATGTGGCCAACCCCAGCACCGGGGTTGGCGGTCGTCTTGCGATGACCAGCAGCTGCCAAGACGAGATTCCCGTTCAGCCTCTTTGGTGATGTAATCACCCTTCAGTTCATCCGACGCTTGAGTTTCTTCAGTCCTTTCTTCGCTGTGGCGTTCTCAGGTTCGATGCTGAGTGTCTGCTCATAAAGCGAGATAGCCTCAGCGTCTTTCAACAACTTTTCCTGGGCAAAAGCCAGGTTGTTGAGGGCAACGGGATAGTCCTTTTTGGCCTTCAGCGCCAGCTTGTAGTGCTTGGTGGCACCGGAATAGTCCTTTTGCGCGGCTAGAGCAAAGCCAAGAGCATTTTCAATCAGCGCGCGAGCCTCATCGGGTTCACCACTCAGGCGTTTCAGTGCCTGCTTGAGGGTGGCCGCAGCTTGTGGGTACAGCCGTTTGCGCAGTTGCACGGATCCGAGCTCATAAAGATCCGATGCCTGCCGAGATGAGGCCGTGTCAGATTTTTCGAGTTCGATCAGTCGTGCTTCGTCACGTCGCACACGAAAAAATTGTCGGCCCACCACCACCGCAACGATGGCAAGCAGGCCGACCAGGCCCAGCAGGTAGGTCTGGGGCAGCAGGTTCACAGTTGGAGATCAGCTCTTGGCTGCAGCCACCACGTTGGTGAAGCTGCCGGGGTCAACGACCGCTAGCTGAGCCAGCATCTTGCGGTTCAGGCGCACATCCGCCTTCTTGAGTCCGCCCATCAGCCGGCTGTAGCTCACGCCATTCAACCGAGCGGCAGCGTTGATACGGGCAATCCAGAGGCGACGGAAATCGCGCTTGCGACGACGACGATCGCGATAGGCATTGCAGAGGGCTTTCATCACCCGCT
The DNA here is from genome assembly GCF_020514255.1 of Synechococcus sp. MU1611. NCBI lineage: Bacteria > Bacillati > Cyanobacteriota > Cyanophyceae > Synechococcales > Synechococcaceae > Synechococcus > Synechococcus sp. MU1611. Next base: position 378,626 of record NZ_VTLC01000002.1, read on the forward strand.
GGTTTGCTGTGCGGAACAGAGTTCCGTTGCCACCACGGAAGCCACGGGCCAGCCGCAGAATCTTGTTGCGGCGTTTACGGGCGACGTTGCCTCTCTTGACGCGGGCCATGAGGTTGGAAGGGTTGGATCAGGTCTTGTTGAACAGTCTTGTCTGAGCAGCTCTGCTCAGGCGTAGGGCATCATCAGGGTCACGCGCTCTTCATCGGTGCGATCCACCACAGCCTTGGTGGCCAGATGTCGCTTCTGCTTAGGGGTTTTGTGGTCCAGCAGGTGGTTCCGGAAAGCGCGACGACGCAGAAATTTGCCAGTGCCGGTTGCTTTGAACCGCTTCGCGGCAGCTTTGCGGGTCTTCAGCTTGGGCATTGGTCTGCTCGTTTGGGCACAAACGACAACAATACGTCCCGACGTGCCCCCCGCGGAATGATTCGGTTCCTGACGCTCACATTGCTTCTTTGTATGGGTCTGGGATGCAAGGCCCGTGAAGACGTTGCAACTCAGTCACCCGCCGCGGTCGAGCCTGCTGCCATTGAACCGATTCAGCGCCCTACCCACCGCTCCATTGCTGACCCACCGCCGATTGAGGGCCCTGAACCGGTGCTCTTGGTGGCGTTGGAGGACCACCTGGGTGCCGCTGCAACAGCGGTGCCGCTGAATCTTCGTGCCTTTTCAGGATCGCTCACCCTTCGGGATGCAACGGGGGAGCAACGCATCGGATCGGATTTTGCGATCACCTGGCGAAGCGTGCCCTTGGGCACTCCGTTTCCCTTGGCCCGCCGGATTGCAGGCCCCTACGCCAGCTTTGAATCGGCGGATCGTGTCGCCTCCCGTTGGCGTGCTTTGGGAGTTGAAGCGGAGGTCGCCCATCCCGGGGAATGGGAGGTCTGGGCGCCAGAAGGGGCCCCGGTTCCAGAGGGTCTCGCTGTGCGCGATTGGCAAGGCACGCTCACCAGCACCGTTGAACCGGTATTGCAAACGCCGGAGGGGGGACGCACATTGCAGGGTCCTGTTTCGATTGAGGCGTCCGATGGACTTCTCTGGGCAGGTGGACGCTTTCAGGGTCCCTTCCGCTTGCAACGGGATGCCTACGGCAGTTGGTCCCTGGTGGAGCAAGTGCCGGTGGAGCGTTATCTAGAGGGGGTGGTTCCCCATGAGATCGGTGCCGGTTCACCGATGGCAGCGTTGCAGGCCCAGACCGTTTTGGCGCGCACCTGGGCCTTGGCGAATAGCCATCGCTTCAGCATCGATGGCTATCACCTCTGCAGTGACACCCAGTGCCAGGTTTATAGCGATCCCCGCCATGCGGGAGGTGCTGTGCGCGAAGCGATTGCGGCCACCCAGGGAAAGTTGCTCAGCCTGAATAACCAACCGATCAGTGCGGTGTATCACGCCACCAATGGCGGGATGATGGCCGCCGGCCCGGAAGCCTGGGCCATGCAGCCCACCACCTACCTGCGTCCGAAACCGGATGGGGATGAGGGCTGGAGCAGTCGTCATCCCTTGCCGCTGCATCAGCGCCACGCGGTGCAGCAGTTGCTGGCTGATCGCTCCGGGGCCTATGGCCAGCAGCACCCCCGCTTCCGCTGGACCCGAACCCTCTCTGGTCAGAGTCTGCGTCAGGCCCTCGGAACAGCGGCAGAACCGCTGGCTTCTCCCTTGCAGCTGCAGGTTCTGGAGCGGGGTGCCAGCGGCCGTGTGCTGGCGTTGAAGATTTCCGGCAGCGGCGATGCCTCACCGGTCACCCTCAGGTTGGATGCAATCCGTCGCACCCTCCGGACACTTCCCAGCACCCTGTTTGTGCTGGAGCCTCAGGGCGCTGAACGTTGGCTGGTGCTGGGCGGTGGCTTCGGCCATGGGGCCGGTTTGTCGCAGGCGGGAGCGATCGATCTGGCCTGGCGGGGCTGGTCTGTGGAGCGGATCCTGCGCCATTACTACCCAGGGACTGTCTACGGCCCGCTCTCAACAGTTGTGCAGTCCCCTTAAAGTCCTGCCACCTGGGCAGCTGGATGAGCTCGAACGCCACCTCTGGTGATCACCGACGGGTGAAGTCGGCCGCGTTCCTGTTCGCTTGTGGATGCGCTGGTGCAGCACCCCATTGGCTTGACCCAGCCCGCTCGCTCTGGCCTGCCATCAGTCTTGCTCTGATGCTTGGTGGGTATGGCTTGCGTTCCGTGATGCGTGGGCAGCTGACACGTGGTGCAGCGGATCCCGTGCCGGCAATGGATCCGGGGCAGCTTCCCAGCCTGGATGTGGTGGTGGCCGCCCGGGACGAAGAATCTGTGGTGCAGCGTTTGGTGGATCGCCTCACATCGCTGCGCTATCCATCCGGACAACTCACCACCTGGGTAATCGACGACGGCAGTGTGGATCGCACGCCTGAGTTGCTGGACAACCTGGCTGCCGAGCACCCGGGACTGAATGTCATCCATCGCCAGCGCAATGCCGGTGGTGGCAAGTCGGGTGCTCTCAACATCGCCTTGGATCGCCTGAGTGGCGATTGGCTGCTGGTGCTTGATGCGGATGCCCAATTGCAGGAGGACCTGCTCGAGCGCCTTGTGCCCTACGCGCTCGATGGTGGCTGGTCAGCGGTGCAGCTGCGCAAGGCCGTGATTGATGCAGATCGCAACTGGCTGACCCGATCCCAGGCGATGGAGATGGCCCTGGATGCGGTGATCCAGTCGGGGCGTCTGGCCAATGGAGGTGTGGCAGAGCTGCGGGGGAACGGACAGCTGATCAAGCGTTCGGTGCTGGAGGCCAGCGGCGGTTTCAACGAAGACACCGTGACCGATGACCTTGATCTCAGCTTTCGCCTGTTGACCCATGGGGCCTTGGTAGGACTGCTGTGGGACCCCCCGGTTCAGGAAGAGGCAGTCCCCGGTCTCCAGGCCTTGTGGAAGCAACGGCAACGCTGGGCGGAAGGAGGATTGCAGCGTTTCTTCGATTACTGGCCGGTGCTGACGTCGGCCCAGCTCAGTGTTCGCCAGCGCTGGGACCTGACGGCGTTTTTCCTGCTCCAATACGCCCTGCCGGTGGTGTCGTTCGCTGACCTGTGCGCGGGTTTGATCACCCGAAGCGTTCCGGTGTACTGGCCCTTGTCGGTGGTGGCGTTCAGCGTTTCGGGTCTGGCGTTTTGGCGTGGTTGTCGCAGCGGGAGCGCGGGGCCGGCGATTCCAACCGCGGGCCCGGTGAATCTCCTGGTGGCAATTGCCTACCTGGGCCACTGGTTTGTGGTGATTCCCTGGGTCACGTTGCGGATGTCGCTGCTCCCCAAACGTTTGGTTTGGGCCAAAACCAGCCACGGCCATGACCATCCGGTACAGGCATGATGGTGCCCCCTTTTTCGTCCTTCGATCAGGCCGAAGATCGCTTTGAGGATTTGGCTTGGGGCCAGGTTCTCATCACACCTTTTGAACTGGGTGCCTGGGCGCTGTTGGAGCCGATGGGCGAACAAAACCATGCGCCACAGCTGTGTTGGATCCGTCCTGATCTGCTGGGCTGTGTCTGGATGGCAGGCAGCGGGGAGGGAACCGCTGGGATGTCGGTGTTTCTTTCCCTTTTGGGCGCTGAAGGCGGACGTTGGTCGGAACCGCAGCGGATTTCCAGGGATGTGGAGAGGTCGGAGCAGAACCCCTTGCTGTTCGTCTCCGACGGGTGTCTGCATCTGATTCATTCCGCCCAGTTGGTTCGCGATCCAGCGGATCGATCCGCTCTCGAGGCATCCAGCAGCTTTTCCATGCAGTGGACGGCCGTCCTTCGGCATCAGCGGCTTTCGCTGGAAGGGCTTGACCTTTATGACCTTGAGACCTGGTCGGCCGAGGCATGGTCGTCTCCCGTTGACCTCTTTAACGATCCCGCTTTCTGCCGCAATCCCCCCCATCCCTTGGAGAACGGCCATTGGTTGTTGCCGATCTACCGCAGTCTGGAAGCGGGAGGGGCCTTTGGTCATGACCACAGCGAGATGCTGCGTTTGGATCCGTCAGGTCACTGTCTGGACCAGCCGGTCGGCATTCCAGACAGCACCGGCAGGGTGCATGGCTCAGTGGTTGCGTCGTTTGATGGAAAGGAATTGCTCCAGTTTTTTCGCAGTCGCCTTGCGGATCAGATCTACCGCAGTGTGAGTACCGACGACGGGCTCACCTGGTCGGCGCCGGAGCCCACACTTCTGCCCAACAACAACAGCTCCATCCAGGCCTGTCGCTTGGCGAGTGGGCGATTGGCGATGATTTTCAATCGCTTTGGCTTCGCGCCGGATCCGGCTTCGTCAGATAAGCAGCTGGAGTGGGGAGAGGCCCGCTGGCCGCGCACCCGCTGGCCGTTGTCGATCGCCATCAGTGATGATGATGGCCTTCATTGGCCATGGATCCGCGATATCGATACTGGATTCGGCTTCTGTGGTCAGCAGAATTGGGACCTTAATGGACAACTCGCTTACCCAACTCTGATTGAGGGAAGGCCAGGGGAGCTGCATGTGGCCTATTCCTGGGCAGGTCGCCAGGCCATTCGCTACTTGAGTCTGCGGGAACTTGAGGTGATTGGCTACAACCCCGAGGCCATACCTTTTGGCTCGTTCTGATGTGAGTTGAGAACGTCAGTTGATTTCATCAACGTCGAGAACCTGACCATTGAAGAAGTCCGCCAGATTGCGGGCCTGACGATCCAGCCCTGAAGGTGGGCTTGGTTGAGGGTTGGTTTCAGTTGGAGCAGGTGCCGGCTTTGCTTCAATCGGCTCGGACTGCGTGCGCGGCAGTTCTGGTGCAACCGCCGGAGCTGATGTTGCAGCAGGTGGTTGTGTTGGTGCTGGAGGCTCGACTGCTGCTGCTGGTGGTGGTGGTGTTGCGATCGGCGGTGTTGTGATCGGCGGTGTTGTGATCGGCGGTGGCATGGCGCTGTTGCTGGCTTCCAGGATCAGCTGCCTAGAGCCACCGAGAGCTGTGGCCACCGCCTGTTCCAGCAGTGACGCCCGGCTCTGCACCATCCCCATCCAGTTGCCAGCCACCTGCACAACTGCGCGGTTGGGATCCAGTCGCACCAGTTGCGCTTGCTGCGAGAGCAACATCCGTGTGGAGGGCAGTTCGAGGCTGCCCAGGATCTGTTGCCACAGTTCGGGCAGGTTGGTGCTGGGCGACGGCGCAGGGTTGGAGACCGTTGGCAGTTCCGGTGATGCCGCAGGTGCCGGTTTTGGACTGGCGGTAGGTGCCTCGGTTGGGGTTGGTGCGGCGGCGGGAGCTGGCACAGGAGCTGCGATCGGAGTCACAGCGATTGGTGGTGTCGTCGCTGGTTGTGTTTTGGGCGGGGCTGCTGTTATGGGCTGAGCAGCCACCGGTTCTGCCAGCAACCCCAGCAACAGCACTTCCAGCCAAAGCCGAGGCTGCACGCTTTGGCGCAGTTGTTGCTCGGTGCCCCGCAGTTGGGCTTGCCATTGCAGCAAGCGGGCTCTGCCCATGGTCTTCGCGAGGGCGGGTAGCTGATCGCGGAACTGGGGCGAAACGCTGGTGAGCTCCAGCCGATCGGGAGCGGCAGCCATCAGCACCAGATCCCGCAGCATCCCGGCCAGACCTTGCAGCACGGCCCCAGGATCTCGGCCCCGGTCCAGCAGGTTGCGGGTCGCCTCCAGCAGTTGCACCGGTTCGGCGCTGCTCATGGCCCCCACCAGCTCCAGCAGTTCCTGTTCGGGAACCGCGCCCAGTAGATCCCACACCGCAGCGGCTTCGATGGGTGGCGGCAGCAGACTCAGTTGGTCCAGAAGGCTTTCGGCATCCCGAAGCCCTCCTTGGGACCGCTGGGCCACCACGTGAATGGCTTCGGGTTGGATGTCGATCGCTTCCTGTTCGGCGATCCAGCTCAGATGTTTGTTGAGGGCATCGAGCGGGATGCGCCGGAAATCAAAGCGTTGGCAGCGGCTGAGGATCGTTGGCAGCACTCGTTGCGGATCGGTGGTGGCGAGCACGAACACCACCTGTGGAGGTGGTTCCTCGAGGGTTTTCAGCAGGGCGTTGAAGGCTGCGGTGGAGAGCATGTGGCACTCGTCCACCACGTACACCTTCCAGCGGGCCTGCACCGGTGCGAAACGGGAGCGTTCGATCAGTTCACGGATGTTGTCAACACCGGTGTTGGAGGCGGCGTCGATCTCGATCACATCCAGGGCTGTGCCGGCGGCAATCGTTTTGCACAGCTCGCAGGTTCCGCAGGGTTCGGGAGTTGGCCCGTCGCTGTTCAGGCAATTGAGCGAGCGGGCCAGGATGCGGGCGCTGGAGGTTTTGCCGGTGCCGCGGGGGCCACTGAACAGGTAGGCCGGGGCAATCCGATTGCTGGTAAGGGCGTGGCCCAGGGTGGCGGCGATCGCCTCCTGACCCACCAGCTGATCAAAGCGTTGGGGCCGGTATTTGTGATGCAGCGGCTGGTAGGCAGAACTCATGCGCCGCGAGCGTTAAAAGGAGATTACTCAGAGGATTCGGAGCCTGGCAGCGCGGGGCGCTGTTCCAACAGGGCATCAATTCGTTGTTTGAGGTCTTCCACGGCCGCCAGCTCATCCGCAAGGCTTTGACCCGTAAGCAGCAGCCGGCGGTCCGTTCCATCTCCTGCCCGTTCCAGGAGGCCCTCCAATTTGCCCAGCAGCGACAGGCGCAGGCGTTCCAGTTTCTCCACACCCCGCCTGGCCATCGTGCGGGCATCGTCATCGAGCAGGCCCCGTTGCACCAGGAGTTCCAGCCCACGCATCAGGGCGGAAGACATCAGACCGCTCCAGTGACGTCCTCGCTCCAGCACCGAGTCCACCTGGCCGCTGCGATGGCGCCCGGTTTTGCACCAGGTGGCGAAGTGCTCGCAGTTGTTGAACAGCAGGTTGTAATCCTGTTCACCCAGGCGCCCCATGGCCCGGCGCAGGGTTACCCCCACCGGTGAAGCACCGGGATGGCTAATCACCCGCATTGGTTGGCCTCGACTGAACTCCTCCAAGGGGCTTCGCAGGATTTCACGCCCCTCCAGGTAGTGGGCGACGGTTCCGTCACCGAGGTCGATGCCGTGATGGTTGAACAGGCCGTGCTGACGCGGCACCTCCAGGTGGTCAGCGGCAGCCAAGGGCTTAGGCGGTCTTCTGTTGTTCCGTGCCAGGCATGGGGAGCACCTTGCCGCCGGTGTGTGCATCCACCATCGCCCGGGTCACGGTGAATTCCTTCACGGATGTCTGCGAAGGGAGGTCGTACATCAAATTCAGCATCAGCTCTTCGACGATGCCGCGCAGAGCTCGGGCGCCTGTCTTGCGACGGTGGGCCTCTTGGGCGATCGCCTCGATGGCGTCATCGGCGAACTCGAGTTGCACGTTGTCCATGCTCAGCAGGGTGCGGAACTGCTTCACCAGGGCATCGCGGGGCTCGGTCAGGATCGATTGCAAGGCGCTTTCGTCCAGGGGTTCCAGCACAGCACTCACAGGCATCCGGCCAATGAATTCCGGGATTAAGCCGTAGCGCACCAGGTCATCCGGCTCCAGGTGACGCAGCACATGGGCGGCTTGCAGGTCGCGATTGGCCCGACTGCGTCCGCGCCCATCGCTGGGCATGAAGCCGATGGCGTTGCGGCCCATCCGTTTCTGTACCACGTCCTCGAGGCCGACGAAGGCACCGCCGCAGATGAACAGGATCTGGCTGGTGTCGATCTGGATGCAGTCCTGGTAGGGGTGTTTGCGGCCACCCTGGGGCGGCACGTTGGCCACCGTTCCCTCAAGCATTTTCAACAGGGCCTGTTGAACACCTTCGCCGGAGACATCCCGGGTGATCGAGGGGTTCTCGCTCTTGCGGGCGATTTTGTCGATCTCATCGATGTAGATGATGCCCCGCTGGGCCTGCTCCACATCCATGTCGGCCTTCTGTAGTAGCCGCAGCAGGATGTTTTCCACGTCCTCACCCACATAGCCCGCTTCGGTGAGGGTGGTGGCATCGGCCACGGCGAAGGGCACATCCAGCATTTCGGCCAGGGTCTGGGCCAACAGCGTCTTGCCGCAGCCGGTGGGTCCGATCAGCAGGATGTTGCTCTTGTGAAGGCGGGTTGCGGTTTCCTCGGTTTCGCCGTTGCCATCGCCTTGCCAGGCCAGACGCTTGTAGTGGTTGTAAACCGCCACCGACATCACCTTCTTGGCGGCGTCCTGGCCGACCACCTGTTCATCCAGGAAGCTCTTTATGTCCTGAGGCCGGGGGATGGAGGCCAGCGTTGGGGCAGGTTTACTGCTCTTGCGCGCGGCCGGTGCGGCCTTGCGGTTCTGCTCTTGGCTGTGGCGTGGATTGCCCTGGCCATCCACAAGCTCCTCATCCAAGATCTCGTTGCAGAGATCGATGCATTCATCGCAGATGTAGACGCCGGGTCCGGCGATCAACTTGCGCACCTGATCCTGGGATTTCCCGCAGAACGAGCACTTCAGATGGGCGTCGAACTTGGCCATCGAACGCTGGGCACCACAAAGGAGAACAACACAGGAATCAACCGAGGGCGTCTCCCTGAACACACAGGATCGAGAACGGAAGGGCTTCTGTCAGCTCTCCGTAATGATTCCTCCGTCCCCGGAACTGTCCACCACGCGATCGATCAGGCCGTATTCAACCGCTTCTGCTGGAGAAAGGAAGTAGTCGCGGTCGGTGTCTTCTGAGATCTTGTCGAGGGGCTGGCCGGTGTGGTCGGCCATAAGTCCGTTCAAGGTCTCCTTCAGATACAGAATTTCCTTCGCTTGAATCTCAATGTCCACCGCCTGACCCTGGGCGCCTCCGAGAGGTTGGTGGATCATGATCCGGGCATTGGGCAAGGCGAGACGCTTGCCTTTGGTGCCTCCGGAAAGCAGAAACGCTCCCATGCTGGCGGCAAGGCCGTAGCAGATGGTCACCACGTCCGGGGCCACCTGCTGCATCGTGTCGTAGATCGCCAGTCCTGCTGTGACTGAGCCGCCCGGCGAGTTGATGTAGATCTGAATGTCCTTCTCTGGGTCCTCAGCCTCGAGGAACAGCATTTGGGCCACTAGAGCATCGGCGACGGCGTCATCCACACCGGTGCCGAGGAAGATGATTCGCTCCCGCAAGAGCCGGGAATAGATGTCAAAGGCACGGTCGCCGCGACCGGACTGTTCCACAACCGTGGGTAGAGGCCCCGGTGCCGAGACGGGCATGGCGGCCCGCCAGCGGTTCTGGACGGGGTGGTGACTGCGGGCGTCGATCACGCGATCGGTGTGCGGTGAAGTTGGCTCAATCTATGGGCGTTGCTCAGTCCTTGGCGTCCGCCTTGGACTTGGTTTTGGTGGGGGCCTTCTTGGCGGCAGCCTTTTTCTTGGCTGCTGGCGTGCCGTCATCCGCCGCCGGGGCCTTTTCGGTGAGCGTGCTGTTCTCCTCGAGCCAACCCATCAGACGGTCCTGCATCAGGTCATCCATCACGGCCTGCCGCAGGCGTTCCGGATCGATTTTGGCCTCGTCGGAGAGTTCTTTTTTCACCTCTTTGATCTTGGCGTCAACGTCCTTGTCGTCGAGCTTGATCTCCTCCGCTTCAGCCAGGGCGGTGAGGGCAAAACTGCGGCGCAGCCGTTCCTCGGCCTCCGGCCGGGAGTTCTGCATCAGGTTGCGCACAAGATCGGGCGTGAACAGAGACTTCACATCCATGCCCTGCTGGGCGAACTGGGCTGCCGTCTGCTCCAGCAGGTTGCGGCTCTCCTGCTGAATCAGGGCTTCGGGCAAGTCCACTTCGAGCTGCTCGACCAATGCGGCGACGAGCGCATCGCGGCGGTTGCTGGTCTGGCGCCGTTCGGCGTCGTCCTTGAGCCGCTGCTCGAGATCTTTGCGCAGATCTGCCAGGGTTTCCTGCTCGCTGGCCTGCTTGGCGAAGGCGTCATCCAGGTCGGGCAGTTCGCGGGTCTTGAGGTCCTTGAGCTCGATCTCGAAGGCGGCCTTGCGTCCGCGCGCGTCCTCCTTCGGATAGTCCTCGGGGAATTGGCAATCCACGGTTTTGTTGTCGCCGACTTTCATGCCGATGACCCCCTCGATGAAGCCCGGGATCATCCGGCCGTTTTCCAGGTCGACATCCATGGAATCGGCACTGCCCCCCTCGATTTCGCTGCCGTCATCGCTGTAGGTCCCTTTGAACCCAAGCACCGCGATGTCACCGTTCTGCGCGGCACGATCTTCCACGGGAACGACCGTGGCCATTTGCTTGCGGGAGTCCTCGATCATCTCGTCGACACGGGAGGCGTCGTAGGCGACGGTTTCGAATTCCGCCTTCAGCCCCTTGGTGCTCTTCAGTTTCGGCGTCGGAGCGACGTCGGCTTCCAGGGTGAAGGTGAGTTCCTTGCCGGGCTCAAAGCTTTCCAGCAGCCCATCGAAGCCACTGCTCAGATCGGGCTGGCTGATCGGCTCCAGGGATTCCTGCTGAATGGCGTCCCGCCAGGCGCCATCAATCAGCTGTTCCAACGCTGTGGCTTTGATTCGCACACCTCCCAGCTGCTGAACCAGCACCGTGCGCGGCACCTTGCCCTTACGGAAGCCCGGCAGGTTGATGCTGCGGCTGAGACTGGTGATCGCGTCTTCGTAACTCGTTTTGCAGCGCTCCCCAGGAACGGTGACCGTCACCGCCAGACGGCTGCTTGGGCGGGCTTCGGTGGTCACCTTCAGGGCTGCAGCGCTCATGGGGGAAGGGAAAGGGCAGCCAAGCACTGTATGCAACGGTTGAACTGGGCCTGGATCGGTAAGCTGAGCCCGTCGCACCATCGGCATCACGTTCTCTACGTAGTGATGTCGGTTCCGAAAGTCGACGGGTTTTCGTTCAGATCGTTCACTCCACCGCTTGTCTTCGACCCTTCCCAACCGTCCTCTCAATGTTGCTGTTCTTGGTGCCAGCGGTGCTGTTGGCCAGGAACTGCTGCTGCTGCTTGAAGAACGCCGTTTCCCTGTTGGCGAGCTGAAGCTGCTGGCGTCGGCCCGCTCTGCCGGTCAGACCCAAGCCTGGAATGGCCGTGTTCTCACGGTGGAAGAGGTGTCGGCTCAGTCGTTCGAAGGGGTTGACTTGGTGCTCGCCTCCGCCGGTGGCTCCGTTTCAAAGCAGTGGCGTGATGCGATCACGGCTGCAGGTGCGGTGATGGTCGACAACTCCAGCGCCTTTCGCATGGAGCAGGGGGTTCCCCTGGTGGTGCCGGAGGTCAATCCCGATGCGGCCTTCGCCCACAAGGGGGTGATCGCCAATCCGAATTGCACCACGATCCTGCTCACCTTGGCCTTGGCCCCTCTGGCCGCGAAGCGAGCGCTGCGCAGGGTTGTCGTGAGCACGTATCAGTCCGCCAGTGGCGCCGGCGCCAGGGCGATGGAGGAGCTGAAAAATTTGTCCCAGACCGTGTTGGACGGGGGAACCCCCAAGGGTGAAGTGCTGCCTTACTCCCTGGCCTTCAATCTCTTTCTGCATAACTCACCGCTCCAGGCGAACAGCTACTGCGAGGAGGAGATGAAGATGGTCAACGAGACCCGCAAGATCATGGGTCTGCCGGATCTGCGTTTCACCGCGACCTGTGTGCGGGTGCCTGTGCTTCGGGCCCATTCCGAAGCAGTGAACATTGAGTTCGAGTCTCCTTTCCCTGTTGAGGAGGCACGTGAGCTCCTGGCCGCTGCCCCTGGTGTTGAGTTGATTAACGACCCGGCGGCGAACCGCTTCCCCATGCCGACAGACGTCACCGGTCGCGATCCGGTGGCGATCGGCCGGATCCGTCAGGACATCAGTGATGCAAACGCACTGGAGCTCTGGTTGTGCGGTGATCAAATCCGCAAGGGAGCGGCGCTCAACGCCGTTCAGATCGCTGAACTGTTGATCCAGAAGTCATGACACGTACCGCCACCCTCTCCCCAACACCCTTCGGTCGTGTTGTCACCGCCATGGTGACCCCCTTTGATGCCAGCGGTGCTGTGGATCTGACCTTGGCGGGTCAGTTGGCACGCCATCTCGTGGAGCAGGGTTCCGATGGATTGTTGGTGTGTGGCACCACCGGCGAGTCGCCGACCCTCAGCTGGCAAGAGCAGTTGCAACTGCTGCAGGCCGTTCGCGACGCCGTCGGCAACGACGCCAAGGTGTTGGCGGGCACCGGCAGCAACTCCACAGCGGAGGCAATAGAGGCCACCCAGCAAGCAGCGGCAGCCGGCGCCGATGGTGCTCTCGTGGTTGTGCCCTACTACAACAAGCCTCCCCAAGAGGGCCTAGAGGCCCATTTCCGTGCCATCGCTAAGGCGGCTCCTGAGTTGCCTTTGATGCTCTACAACATCCCCGGCCGCACCGGCTGCAGCATCGCTCCGGCCACGGTGGCGCGGCTGATGGACTGCCCCAATGTGGTGAGTTTCAAGGCCGCCAGCGGTACCACCGAAGAGGTCACGGCGCTGCGCCTGGCCTGCGGTCCGCAGTTGGCGATCTACAGCGGCGATGACGGCCTCACCTTGCCCATGCTCGCCGTGGGTGCTGTTGGTGTGGTGAGTGTGGGCAGCCATGTGGCGGGCCCCGAGATACGCGCCATGATCGAGTCCTATCTGAATGGCGACGGTGCCTCCGCACTCGCCCTGCACGACGCTCTCATTCCTCTGTTTAAGGCCCTGTTCGCCACCACCAATCCGATTCCCGTTAAGGCTGCTCTCGAACTCAATGGCTGGTCTGTCGGTGCTCCCCGTCCACCTTTGTGCCCCCTCTCTGACGACATGAAACGTTCCCTCTCCATCGCCATGGCCGCCCTTCGTCAGACCTAGCCCGGTCCGGCTTATCGGCTTACGCAATCCGTTCTTCTTCAACTCTTTTTCTATGGCCAACAACGCGCGATCCAGCAAGGGGCAGGAGCCTTGTCTTCGGGTGATCCCCCTGGGTGGACTGCATGAGATCGGCAAGAACACCTGTGTGTTCGAGTACGGCGATGACCTGATGCTGGTGGATGCAGGTCTGGCTTTCCCCAGCGATGGCATGCACGGGGTGAATGTGGTGCTGCCCGACACCAGCTTCCTGCGCGAGAACCAGAAGCGGATCCGCGGCATGATCGTCACCCATGGTCATGAAGACCACATCGGTGGCATTGCTCACCACCTCAAGCACTTCAACATTCCGGTGATCTATGGGCCGCGGCTGGCCCTCTCGATGCTGACCGGGAAGATGGACGAAGCGGGGGTAAGAGACCGCACCACCCTGCAGACCGTCGGTCCGCGCGATGTGGTGAAGGTGGGTCAGCACTTCTCGGTGGAGTTCATCCGCAACACCCACTCGATGGCCGACAGCTTCACGCTGGCCATTTCCACACCGGTCGGAACCGTGATCTTCACGGGTGATTTCAAGTTCGACCACACCCCGGTCGATGGTGAAAACTTCGACATGGCACGGCTCGCCCACCACGGTGAAAAGGGGGTCTTGTGTCTGTTCAGTGATTCCACCAACTCGGAAGTTCCTGGCTTTTGCCCTCCTGAGCGCTCCGTGTTCCCCAACTTGGACCGCCACATCGCCAATGCCGAGGGTCGGGTCATCGTGACCACCTTCGCCAGCTCGATCCATCGGGTGTCGATGATTCTGGAGTTGGCCCTGAAGAACGGCCGCAAGGTGGGCCTTCTGGGCCGCTCCATGCTCAATGTGATCGCCAAAGCCCGGGAACTGGGCTACATGCGTGCGCCGGATGAGCTGTTTGTGCCGATCAAGCAGATCAATGATGTGCCCGATCGTGAAACGCTGTTGCTGATGACCGGTAGTCAGGGCGAGCCACTGGCAGCCCTGAGCCGCATCTCCCGCGGTGAACATCCCCAGGTGAGGGTGAAGACCACCGACACGATCATTTTCTCAGCCAGCCCGATCCCCGGGAACACGATTTCCGTGGTCAACACGATCGACAAGCTGATGATGCTGGGCGCCAAGGTCGTGTACGGGAAAGGCGAGGGCATTCATGTCTCCGGCCATGGCTTCCAGGAAGACCAGAAATTGATGCTGGCCCTCACCCGGCCCAAGTTCTTCGTGCCGGTGCACGGTGAGCACCGGATGCTTGTGCAGCACTCCAAAACCGGCCACTCCATGGGGGTTCCGGTCGACAACACCTTGATCATCGACAACGGTGACGTGGTGGAGCTCACTCCGGATTCGCTCCGCAAGGGCAATGCTGTGAAGGCAGGCATTGAGCTGCTGGATCAATCCCGCAACGGCATCGTTGACGCCCGTGTTCTGAAGGAGCGCCAACAGTTGGCGGAAGACGGCGTGGTGACGATCCTGGCGGCGATCAGCACCGATGGCGCCATGGTGGCTCCGCCGCGGGTGAACCTGCGGGGTGTGGTCACCACGGCAGATGCCCGCAAGATGTCCTTGTGGACCGAGCGGGAAGTCACCTGGGTGCTCGAAAATCGCTGGAAGCAGCTCTGCCGCAACACCGGTGAGAAGGCACCGGAAGTGGATTGGATGGGTGTGCAGCGTGAGGTGGAGGTGGGCCTCGGCCGGCGGATGCGCCGTGAACTGCAGGTGGAGCCACTGATCCTGTGCCTGGTGCAGCCAGCTCCTGGTGGCACGCCCGTTTACAAGGGTCGCGCCGATGCTGAGCCCGATGATCGTCCGGCGCCGCGCGGTCGCGGTGGTCGTGGAGGTGGTTCCCCCTATGGCCGTCGTAACGGTGGTGGTGGAACACCCGCTCCTGTGCGCACCAATCAGGGCAATGGCAACGGCCGTTCTGGCTCACCAACGCCGGCCCCCGTCCGTGCGGCGGCAGCAACAGCAACCGCTGTGGTCGAGAAAGTGACTCCCCAACCGGTTGTCGAGAAAGCTGCTGCTGTGCAACAGCCGGTCGAAGCGGAGATGCCTGCAGGGCGCACCCGTCGTCGTCGTTCAGCGGCCAGCTGAGCGGGCGAAGGCCCCTTTGATCCTGTTCATCAGCCCCATCGGCTCAGTGGAGTCGGTGGGGCTTTTGATTGCAGGTTGAAGTTGTCTGCGGAGCCACGATTGCTCCAGGAGATCCTTGGCTGCAGGCTCCTGGGGTGTTGGTTCGACCTCGACTTCGATCCCGTCGCTCGGTCGCTGCTCCGTTGGCTCGGTTGTGATCTCCGGTTCCAGGGCGACCGCAGGCGCTGAGGTTGGTGCCGGATCCGGAGAGGGAGTGCCAGCCGCAGTGGGCGTGGGCCGGGGTTCCTCGTCACTGGGCAACCACGGCAACGCCGTGACCACATGGGGCTGTGCTGGCTTGGCTTGATCGGCATCCGTTGTTAGGAAGGGATCCTTCAGCAGGTCTGGGAGGACGACATCGGTTGCAGGTGTCGTTGTTGCTGCGCTGATGACGGTGTTCTGCGATCGGCAGAGCTCTAGCCCTTGTTCCGCCAGGGCCGCAAGGGTGGCCTCCGGTTCACTGTCCAGCACCCGTTCGTAAGAGAGGGCGGCTTGCTCCGGTTGCTGGAGTCCATGCAGCTGGATGTGCCCCAGGAGCAACGCCACCACAGCCCGCCATCCCAAGACGAGGCTTTGGTCTTGCTCGTCTGATGCGCTTTGGAGTTGATCCCACAACGCCGAGGCGAGGGCATGAGCCTCGGTGTACTCCCCGAGGCCGTAAGCCCGTTCCGCTGCTTGGTAGTGCTGCTCGAAATCGGCGTCCACGCTTGGGGTTCCGGTATCCCAGTTGTAGACCTTCAGCTGGCGTCGTGAGGTGATGGGGTGCCTTGGGCGGAGTGACGTTCATCACCACCCAGTCCGAACCCGGCGTGCACCACTTGGAGGGCCTCGACGCCAGCCTCTTCTGCCACCACGCAGCTGGTTCTGATTTCACTGGTGGCGATTAGGCCGATGTTGATGCCTGCATCCGCCAGAGCACGGAACATGCGCCCCGCTGTTCCTGGCGTTGCCGGCATCCCAGCCCCCACAGCACTCACCCGGGCAATGGCCTCACCATCTTCCAGAGCGGCTCCGGGCCACTGGGCCAGCAGGGGTGCCAGGGCCACATCGGCGCGGGCGCGGTCGTCCTTGCGCAGGATGAAGGTGATGTCGCGCGATCCGTCGTTGTGTTGCCGTTCCGATTGAACGATCGCATCGAGGCTGATGCTGTTGTCCGCCAGGGCTGAACAGAGCGCCGCTGCGGTGCCGGGTCGATCGGGCACGTGGCGAACACTCAGTTGCACCTGGTCGCGGTCGAGGGCGACGCCGCGCACTTCCGGTTCCCCGCTGCCGTTGTCGGTGGGATTGATGCAGATTTGTGAGTCCTCCAGGTCGAAGGCCTCCTGCACCGCCTGAACTGCCTTGCTGCCGGCGCCGGAGTCAATCACGCAGCTCACCTTCACCTCACTGGTGGCGATCAGGCGAAGGTTGATGCCTTGCTGACACAGGCAGTTGAACAGCCCGGCGGCAATGCCAGGGCGCCCCATGATTCCGGCCCCGCTGATGCTGAGCTTCGTCAGCCCTGCTTCGGATGCCAGATCGCCGCCCAGTTGATCGAGAACCTTCTGGCTCACAGTGCGGGCCAGCGCGAGATCCGCTTCGGCAACCGTGAAGGTGATGTCGTTGCTGCTGCCCTCGTGGGTGGCCTGAATGATCAGGTCCACATTGATTCCTGCATCGGAGAGGGTTTCAAACAGTCGTGCGGCAATACCGGGCTGATCGGGAATGTGGGAGAGGGCGACCACAGCCTGTCCGCCCACTTCCTCCATCCCATCCACAGGACTGCCGAGCTCCAGGCCGCTGCTGCTGATCGGACGGGCTGAACGGCTGGTGATCCGGGTGCCGGGTGCGTCGCTCCAACTGGAGCGCACCACAAGATTCACGCCGTAGTTGCGGGCGATCTCAACGGCCCTGGGATGCAGCACGGAGGCCCCAAGGCTGGCAAGTTCCAGCATTTCGTCGCAGCTGATCGTGTCCATCAGCTGGGCATCGGACACCTTGCGCGGATCGGTGCTGAGAACACCCGGAACGTCGGTGTAGATCTCGCAGGCATTGGCACCCAGGGCCGCCGCCAGGGCGACAGCGGAGGTGTCGGAGCCCCCGCGCCCAAGGGTGGTGATTTCGTTGAGGCCATCACTGCTGGTGCTGGTGCCCTGGAAACCGGCAACCACCACCACCTGGCCAGCTGTGAGGCGGTTGCGGATTCGGTCGGTGCGAATCCCGAGGATCCTGGCCCGGCCATGGGTGGATTCCGTGGCGATGCCCACCTGCGGACCAGTCATGGATGTTGCACTGACCCCTTGGGCGTTCAAGGCCATCGCCAGCAAGGCGATCGACACCTGTTCGCCACTGGCCAGCAGCATGTCCATCTCTCGCTGGGTGGGGGCAGAGGTGATGGCGTTGGCCAGACCCGTCAATTCATCGGTGGTGTGGCCCATGGCGGAGACCACCACGACTACGTCGTGCCCCTCCTCACGGCAACGTCCGATCCGATCGGCCACTGCCTTGATGCGTTCCACGCTGCCGACGGAGGTGCCCCCGAATTTCTGCACCAGGAGGGCCATGGGCCGGGCTTCAGCAACGCTGGATTTTCTCACCTGGCGGGCAGCGATCAGCCCAGCAGTCCGTCGCGGAAGGCATCGCCAGGCTGGGCACCGCGTTTGAGCCGCGCCTCCACCTCAAGCAGTCGGCCTAGCAAGGAGAGGAAACGTTTGGCTGGCCGACCCTGCAGTTGCTTGCGCATCACGTAGATGCGTTTGGGGTTGCCGATGCCAGCGGCCTTGGCGATCACCGCCACATCCCGTTCCCCTTGCTGTTCCAGCATGCTCACCCAGAGCCAGCCGCGGATCTGACCGGTGAGGGTGGCCACGATGCGCAGGGCTGGTTCCCCCGCTTCGATCAGGGCATCCCAGCGGGCAATCGCTTCGCCGGGGTTGCCCTCCAGCAGCGCATCGCCCACGGCCAGGGCGTTGGTGGAGCGTCCCCCCACCAGCTCCTGAACCCGCGCAGCGGAAATGGTGGTGCCGCGCAGGGAAAGCTTGCGCAGTTCTGATTCGAGTCGGGCGCTGTCGGTGCCGATGGCCTCCACCAGGGCATCGATGGCATCTGGGTCGACCTGCAGGCCAAGGGCCTCGGCAGTGCGTTGTACTAATTGGCGCTGACCATTGCCATCCCAGGCGGCTGGCAGCGGGAAGCTCTGTTCCTGAGCGAGCCCGGTTTTGATTCGCTTCTGCAGGGTTTTGGTGGTTCGCAGGCGACCATCCGGTTTGGCAGGGTTCACCAGCACCAGGTGGCTGGTGTCGGGGATGAGCTCAAGGGCGGCTTCAAACCGGTCGGCCAGCTCACTGGGACAGCCGTTGCAGAACGGACTGCGCTGCAGCAGCACCAGCCGTTCGCCCGTGGCGAAGGGAGGTGTGCGGGCCTCCTCGAGGGCCTGCAGGGCTTGACCAGCGTCTGCCCCATCCAGGCGGCTGAGGTTGAGGCTGCTCCAGCTGGGGTCGATCACCTGGCCGATCAGAGCCTCGATGGCCCGGTCCCGCGCGGCGGCGTCATCACCCCAGAGCAGATGGATCGGCATGGGTTGATGATGGCGTGGATGGCCCAGGATCACCCGATCTTCACTGAAAGCATCCGGCGGATCCAGGCGGCTCTGGGCGACACGGGCTTGCCTCCGCTGCAACAGCAGGTGCTGGAACGGCTGGTGCACAGCAGTGGTGATCTTTCCCTGGGGCCCCTGCTGCAATTCAGCGAGGGGGCCTGTGAGCAGGGGGTGGAGGCGCTGCGGCAGGGGGCGCCGATCCTGACGGATACCGCGATGGCAGCGGCAGCGGTGGCCCCGATGGCCCAACGCACCCTCGGCAGCGCGGTGCACACGGTGCTGGAGTGGGCTCCAGAGCTGGCACCGCAGGGTTCGACGCGCACGGCCGCTGGCATGGAGCAGGCCTGGACGACGCTCGCGGTGGCGTCACCCACTCCAGTGGTGCTGATCGGCAGTGCACCGACAGCGCTGGAGGTGCTGTTGCAGCGGGTGGCCGCCGGGGCCCAGGCCCCCAGCCTGGTGATCGGCATGCCGGTGGGCTTCGTGGGGGTGGCGGAAAGCAAGAGGCATCTGGCGGCCAGCGGCCTGGCTCAGATTCGTTTGGAGGGCAGTCGTGGGGGCGCGGGTCTGGTGGCGGCGGCGGTCAATGCCCTGCTTCGCGCTGCAGCAGCATCAGCTCCGCCCCCTTCCAGCTGAGTTGCCAGCCCCCGAGAAGATCGGCTGAACCGCCGGGGGCACCCTTGTCCAGTCGCCGACTGAGCTCGTCCAGTTGAGGGGCCGGAAGTGGTGGCACCCCCTGCTGCTGCAGCCATTGCGCCAGCAGCAGGCGGCGGGTGGCTGGGTTCAACGCCCCCAGGCCGCGGCGGTCCAGTCCGGCTGGGGTTTGCAGAAGCTCCAGGGCCATCCGGCTGAGTTCTGTCTGACTGTCCCGCACCTGGGACACCCGTTCGGCCAGATCGCTCATCCGCAGACTGCAGCCCGGATGCAGTTCCTCGAGCACGGGCAGCACCTCCTGACGGATCCGGTTGCGGGCGAAATCAGCGGATTGGTTGCTCGGGTCGTCCCAGATGGGCAGGGCCAGGTCTTGGCAGATCTGCAGGGTGTCGTGGCGTTGCAGGTGCAGCAGCGGCCTACGCAGGTGGGGACCCTCCGAGCTCAGGGGGCGGACGCTGGGCAGTGCCGCCAGACCGGCGAGGTCGCTGCCGCGGGCCAGTTGCATCAGCATCGTTTCGGCCCGATCGCTGGCGGTGTGGCCCGTCACCACATCGGCGCCTGCTTCGCGGGCCCGTTGTTCCAGCCGTTCGTAACGCCACTGCCGGGCTTTGGCTTCACTAGGGACCTGTCCTGGCGCTGCCTGGTCCACCTGGAGGAGGAGTTCCCGCTGTTGGCACCAGGCCCCGAGCTCCGCGGCGATCTGGCTGGAGCCGTCGTGCCAGCGGTGGTCGCCATGCCAAATGCTCAGGCTCCAGCCGTGCATGGGCGCCAGATCTTGCAGCAACGCCAGCAGAGCCATGGAGTCTTGTCCGCCGGACACCGCCAGCAGCAGTGAGCTGCCTTGGGGCAGCAGCTGCGGCTGCATCAGCAGGCGCCGGTGCAGGCGGTCATGCCAGGACGTCCAGCCCAAAGGGAGAGGTGCGTTTCCCCCACGGTGTGAGAATCAGGGCATCGCTGTCCAGTCCCCCATGACCCGTCTTCAGCAGCTGCCCGTTTCTCTTCAGCGCAGTCTTGAGCAGCGCTGTGCGCTCAAGGTGATCGCCGGCCTGATGAATTTCGATGCCGCCAGCGTGGAGCGGGTCGCCCGTGCAGCCAGGCGTGGCGGTGCTGATCTGATCGACGTGGCCTGCGACCCAGCCCTGGTGCGTCTGGCGATTGAGGCCTCCGGTGGCGTGCCCGTGTGCGTGTCGTCAGTGGAGGCCGAGCAGTTCCCCGCGGCGGTGGCGGCCGGTGCGCTGATGGTGGAGATCGGCAACTACGACGCCTTCTATCCCCAGGGCCGGATCTTTGACGCGGCTGAGGTGCTCGAGCTCACCCGCCGCACCCGCCAACTGCTGCCCAACGTTGTGTTGAGCGTCACGGTGCCCCATGTGTTGCCGATGGATGAGCAGGAGCAGCTGGCCATCGATTTGGTGGCCGCCGGTGCCGATTTGATCCAGACCGAGGGCGGCACCAGTGCCAAGCCCTTCAGCGCTGGCCACCTGGGCTTGATCGAGAAGGCTGCCCCCACCCTGGCGGCGGCCCACAGCATCAGCCGCGCTGTCGATGTGCCCGTTCTGTGTGCGTCTGGTCTTTCTGCGGTGACGCTGCCGATGGCCATCGCTGCCGGTGCGGCCGGTGTTGGTGTTGGTTCTGCCGTGAATCGCCTGCAGGATGAGCTGGCGATGGTGGCTGTGGTGCGTGGTCTGCGCGATGCGCTGGGCAGCGCTGTAGCGGCCCGCGTCTAAGACTTCGCCTCAGCTCCACTCCCATTCGATGCCATAGCGGCTCCGGACGCCAGCAACGGTTTCTGCCAGTTGCTGCCTGAGTTGTTGGCGTAGGGCTGGGTCGATACGGTCAGCCAGCCCGTCGCCTGCATTGGCGCGGGGCAACGCCCCGGGCCAAGCAATGGGCTTGAGCTGGAGAAAACTGAGCAGCTGCTGCCAGATGCGCTCCGGCGTGGAGAACAGGTCTTCACTGCGCAGGATCAGCAGCTGCTCCCGGGGGAAGAGGGCTTCGTAGCGGTTCAGCTGCTCTAGGTAGAGGCTGCGGCTGAGGTAGCTGTGCTTTTGAAAGCTGTAAGGGTCACCTGTGGCGAGTCGGCCTTGTTCCGCCGCCAATGCTTCATCCACCGGGAGTGGTTCAAAACCGAGTCGTTGGGCATGAAACACCTGTGAAATGGCCCTTTCGACAGGGTCCCTTAGCAGCACGATCAGACGAGCGTTGGGGAGATGTTGATGAATCCGCCCAGGCACATCGGGGTGGAATAGATAGAAGGGCGTGATGTCTCCGCAACGTTGAGCCGGCTGGGCTCCTTGAAAGTGTTCCCGGTACCAGTCTTCGCCGGCGTTGTAGTTCTGATCAAAGAAATGAACTTCCTTGCAGGCCGGCAGATAAACGTCCGGGTGCTGCCCCAGCAAGCGATGCAGCGTGGTTGTTCCACCTTTCTGGGTGCCGAGGCCAAGGAAGTCAGGTAAGGGTGCTGCCATTCAGCTGGTGTGGCCGATTGGCAGCATTTTGCTGGTGGTACAGGGACGGAACGCCTTCATGGTGTGAAGAGTGGCCTGCATTGCCTCCTGGCTATCTGTTCACATGTGAAAATCGAACCCTGACTTCCAGTTCCATGCAGTTCATCAACACGCTGACCGTTCTGGCCCTGGTGGTGGCTTCTTTTGCCTTGATCGTTGCGGTGCCGGTGCTGTATGCCTCCAGCGAGGACAGCGGCCGCTCCAACCGTCTGATCCTGCTGGGCAGTGCTGTTTGGGTCGCCCTGGTGCTGCTGAACTGGGGTGTGAGCTTCTTCGTCGTCTGATTTCGTCTGTCAGCCGCAACCGGCGGGTGCCACGATGGCTGAGATTCAGTCGGCACCTTCCCAATGGCCACGTTCGAAGGACGTTTCTCTGACGCAGCTGGTCTGCGCGTCGGCATCGTCGTGGCTCGTTTCAACGATCTGGTCACCGCCAAGCTGCTGAGCGGTTGTCTCGACTGCCTCAAGCGCCATGGCGTTGATGTGTCGGAGACCAGTTCACAGCTCGATGTGGCCTGGGTGCCTGGTTCATTCGAACTGCCGATCGTGGCGCAGCAGATGGCCCGCTCCGGTCAGTACCAGGTGCTGATCACCTTGGGGGCGGTGATCCGTGGCGACACGCCCCATTTCGATGTGGTCGTCGCAGAAGCCAGCAAGGGCATTGCGGCGGTGGCCCGAGACACGTCCGTGCCGGTGATCTTCGGGGTGTTGACCACCGACACGATGCAACAGGCGCTGGAGCGGGCTGGCATCAAGAGCAACCTCGGCTGGAGCTATGGGCTGGAGGCGCTGGAGATGGGCAGCCTGATGCGCGCGTTGCCTTCGGCTTGATGCTTCAGGCCGCCAGCTGATCCAGCACCTGACGCGCCCGTTGCACCACCGGCTTGGGCACGCCGGCTAAGCGCGCCGCTTCGATGCCGTAGCTGCGGCTGGCGCCGCCGGATTGCACCTGGTGCAGAAAGACCAAGTCGTCGCCGGTTTCCTCCACCAGCACCTGGAAGTTGGCGACGTTGTCGCGTTCGGAGGCCAGGTTGTTGAGCTCGTGATAGTGGGTGGCGAACACCGTGCGGCTGCCTAGATCGCCGGCCAGGTGCTCGCTCACGGCCCAGGCGATCGAGAGGCCATCAAAGGTGGCGGTGCCCCGGCCGATCTCATCGAGGAGCACCAGGGATCGATCGCTGGCGTGGTGCAGGATGTTGGCGGTTTCGGCCATCTCCACCATGAAGGTGGACTGGCCGGCGGCCAGATCATCCACGGCACCCACCCGCGTGAAGATCCGATCGGCGATGCCCACGCTGGCGGATCGGGCCGGTACCCAGCTGCCGATCTGGGCCATCAACTGGATCAGGCCGATCTGACGCAAATAGCAGCTTTTTCCACTGGCGTTGGGGCCGGTGAGCACCACCAGGTCGGTGCCGTCACCGAGTTGCACATCGTTGGGAGTGAAGGCGGTTTCCACCAGCCGTTGCTCCACCACTGGATGGCGGCTGGCCTCCAGCTGCAGGGCGCGGCTCTCGGTGATGGTGGGGGCGCAGTAGCCACCACTGGCGGCCACATCGGCCAGGCCTGTTAGGGCATCCAGCGCAGCAACGGCGCGGGCCGCCTGGCGGATCGGGGCGGCCATGGCGCCCACCTGCTCCCGCAATTGGCAGAACAGCTCGTATTCCCGCTGGCAGGCGCGGGCCCGCAGCTGGAAGATGCGGCCCTCCCGCTCCTTGAGGTCGGGCGTGATGAAGCGTTCCTCGTTGGCCAGGGTCTGGCGCCGGATCCAGTGGTCCGGCACCGAGCTGGCCTTGGCTTTGCTCACCGCCAGGAAGTAGCCGAAGGTGCGGTGGTGCTGCAGCTTCAGGGTGCTGATGCCACTGCGTTGGCGCTCCTGTTGCTCCTGATGGTTGAGCCAGGCGTCCTGATCGTCCAGCTGGTTGCGCAATCCATCGAGCAGCGGGTCGACGCCGTCGTGAATCAGATCGCCTTCCGAGAGCGATAGGGGCGGTGCTTCCACCAGGTTGTGGCGAATCGTCTGGGCCAGTTCCGCCAGGGCTGGATCGGGGCTGAGCAGCTGTTGCAACCAGTCGGGTCCCGCGCTGATCGCTGCCTCCAGCCGTGCGGTGAGTTGGGGCAACCGTTCCAGGCCATCGGCGATGGCCACCAGATCCCTGGCACCGGCATGGCCCGCCCCAGCCCGTCCGGCCAACCGTTCCAGATCTCCCATCGGCCGCAGCAGCTGGCGGATCGTCAGCCGCAGGCTGCGTTCGCCCACCAGGCTGCTGACCAGATCCTGCCGCTGCTGAATGGCCTCGCGGTCCATCAAGGGCGCTTCCAGCCAGCGGCGCAGGCAACGGCCGCCCATGGCGGTGAGGGTGCGATCGATGGCCCAGAGCAACGACCCCTGCAATTGGTTGTCGCGCTGGGTGGCGGTGAGTTCTAAGTTGCGGCGGGTTTGGGCATCCAGCACCAGGGCATCGCCGCGGTGCACGATCGCCGGCACCTCCAGGGGAATGCGGCTGTCGTCCTCCAGGGGCTGAGTCTCCTGCAGGTAGCGCAGCAGGCCGCCGAGGGCCTGCAGGGCCAGGGGATGCTCCGGCAGCCCCAGGCCATCGAGGCTGCTGAGGCCGTAGTGCTGCTGCAGGGTGTGCTCCGCCTCGGCGGGGCTGAAGGGGGTGCTGGCCATTAGCGTCAGCCGCAGCCTTTCCGGACACCAGGCCGGCCGGCCCGCGTCGTGCTCGGCGCTCCAGAGCAGTTCGGAGGCCTCCTGCTGGGCCAGTTGCTGGTGCAGGGCGCTGCTCTCCTCCCGCTGCATCACTTGCACCTCGCCGGTGCTCACATCGGCGCTGGCCAGGCCCCAGCGCAGCGGTTGCTTGCCCTTGGCTGGCTCCACCACCACCGCCGCCAGCCAGTTGTTGCGGCGGGCGCTGAGCATGCCTTCCTCCAGCACCGTGCCTGGGGTCAGCACCCGGGTGATGTCCCGTTTGAGCAGGGCGCCCTTGGTGGGGGTGGTCTCCAGCTGATCGCAGAGGGCCACGCTGTAGCCCTGCTTGATCAGTTCGGCGCAGTAGCGCTCGGCGGCATGGTGAGGGATGCCCGCCATCGGCACCCGGCCGATGGCCTTGCCGCCCTCCTTGCCGGTGAGGGTGAGTTCCAGCACCCGGGAGAGTTCGATCGCGTCTTCGAAGAAGCACTCGAAGAAGTCGCCCAGTCGGTAGAGCAGAACCCGCTCGGGATGGGCGGCCTTGAGCTCCACGTAGTGGCGCAGCATCGGCGTGAGCTGCAGTGGATCCAGCTGGCTGTGGTGGGCCCAGGCCGGTTCGTCGCTGCTGGGTTCGGGATCGTTTGCAGCTGGCTCGTCGCTGCTGGTGTCGCTTGAGGTGGCCTGGCGCGTTCGGGGCCGGGCGGCGGCATCGGCCCCTAGTTCGTCGTCGCTGAGGTCGTGGCTGGCGGCCTCAGGTTCGCTGGTGGTTGCCGTCGATGCTGGGGCTGCCGGCTCAGGAGCCCCGAACAGATTGCCCTGCAGGGCGTCGTCAGTGGGCTGGGACGCGGACCGGGGCATCGGCTGATCTGACGAGCTCGGATCGTACCGGGCTTGGCCGAATTGAGACGGCTCAGCGGCGCAGCACCATCAACTGCTGGGGGTTCGCATCTTGGAAGCCCAGTTGCCGGTAGAAGCCCGCACTCTTGGTGGTCATTAGATAGACCCGTTCCACGCCCACCACGGGCGGGGTGTGCAGCAGTTCTTCGATCACCCGGCGGCCCAGGCCATGGCCCTGCAGATCTCCGGCCACCACGATGTCCCAGAGCACGGCGCGGCTGAAGCCATCGGAAGTGGCCCGGCCGAAGCCCACGAGCCGCTTTCCGCGCCAGAGGCTCACCACCGCATCGCTGCCGGCCAGCAACCGCCGCAGCTGAGCAAAGCTGCGGCCGCGGGCCCAGAAGGCGTGGCGATCGAACAGCCGTTGCAGCTTGAGTAGGGCTCGGCTGGGGTACAGATCCGGCCCGAGACCCAGCCAGCGCAGGCCAGGGGCGCCGGGGGCATGGTGAACCAGCCGGATCGGGGTCACTGGTCGGGGAGCCGCAGCACTTCATCTTGCTCCCCGGCGATAATTGACGGCCGCCGTCTGGCCCCGCACCCATGCCCGCCTACGACCTCACGGCGCCCTACAGCCCCAAGGGCGATCAGCCCACGGCGATCAAGCAGCTGGTGAAGGGGGTGAATGGTGGTGAGCGCTATCAGACCCTGCTGGGGGCGACGGGCACCGGCAAGACATTCACGATGGCCAACGTGATCGCCCAGACCGGCCGTCCGGCTCTGGTGCTGGCCCATAACAAAACCCTGGCGGCGCAGCTCTGCAACGAGCTGCGGGAGTTCTTTCCCGAGAACGCCGTTGAGTACTTCATCTCCTATTACGACTACTACCAGCCGGAGGCCTACGTTCCGGTCAGCGACACCTACATCGCCAAGACGGCGTCGATCAACGAAGAGATCGACATGCTGCGTCACTCGGCGACGCGCTCGCTGTTTGAACGGCGCGATGTGATCGTGGTGGCTTCGATCAGCTGCATCTACGGCCTGGGGATTCCAAGCGAATACCTCAAGGCAGCGGTGAAATTCGAGGTGGGGGAGACCCTCAACATCCGCGGTCAGCTGCGCGAGCTGGTCAACAACCAGTACAGCCGCAACGACACCGAAATTGCCCGCGGCCGTTTTCGGATGAAGGGGGATGTGCTGGAGATCGGCCCCGCCTACGAAGACCGGCTGGTGCGGATCGAGCTGTTCGGCGATGAGGTGGAGGCGATCCGCTATGTCGACCCCACCACCGGCGAAATCCTGCAGAGCATGGATGCGGTGAACATCTACCCGGCCAAGCACTTCGTCACCCCCAAAGATCGGCTCGATTCCGCCATCAGCGCCATCCGTTCAGAGCTGCGGGAGCGGTTGGATGTGCTCAACGGCGAAGGCAAGTTGCTGGAAGCCCAGCGGCTGGAGCAACGCACCAAGTACGACCTGGAGATGCTTGGGCAGGTGGGCTACTGCAATGGGGTGGAGAACTACGCCCGCCATCTGGCTGGGCGCGAGGAGGGCACCCCACCGGAGTGCCTGATTGATTACTTTCCCGACGACTGGCTCCTGATCGTGGACGAGAGCCACGTCACTTGTTCGCAGCTGCAGGCGATGTACAACGGCGACCAGGCCCGTAAGAAGGTGCTGATCGAGCATGGTTTCCGCCTGCCCAGTGCCGCCGATAACCGGCCGCTGAAAGCGGCTGAGTTCTGGGAAAAGGCGCGTCAGACAGTGTTCGTTTCAGCTACCCCGGGAGGCTGGGAAATGGAAGTAAGCGGCGGAGAGGTAGCCGAGCAGGTGATTCGCCCCACCGGGGTTTTGGATCCCGTTGTGGAGGTGCGGCCCACGACGGGGCAGGTGGACGATTTGCTGGGGGAGATCCGCGATCGGGCGGGCAAGAACCAGCGGGTGCTGGTCACCACCCTCACCAAGCGAATGGCGGAAGACCTCACCGATTACTTGGCGGAGAACGAGGTGCGGGTGCGCTACTTGCACTCGGAGATCCACTCGATCGAGCGGATCGAGATCATTCAGGACCTGCGCTTGGGGGAATACGACGTGCTGGTGGGGGTGAACCTGCTGCGAGAGGGCCTGGACCTGCCGGAGGTCAGCCTGGTGGCGATCCTCGATGCCGACAAGGAAGGCTTCCTGCGGGCTGAGCGCTCCTTGATTCAGACCATCGGCCGCGCGGCCCGCCACGTGGAAGGGGTGGCGCTGCTCTATGCCGACAACATGACCGACTCAATGGCCAAGGCCATCTCTGAAACCGAGCGCCGCCGGGCGATCCAGCAGACCTACAACGAGAAGCACGGCGTGGTGCCGACGGCAGCGGGCAAAAAAGCAAGTAATTCTATCCTCAGCTTCCTGGAGTTGAGCCGCAAGCTGAAGCAGGACGGCCCCGATGCCGATCTGGTGGAAGTCGTCGGAAAGGCGGCCAAGGCCCTGGAGAACGATCCCAATGCCGGCTTGGCGTTGGAGGCGCTACCGGAACTGATTGATCAGCTCGAGGCCAAGATGAAAGAGGCGGCCAAGAAGCTCGATTTCGAAGAAGCGGCCAACCTGCGCGATCGGGTGAAGCAGCTTCGCCACAAGATGGCAGGGTCGCACTGAGTTGGCTGGGTTGTTTTCATCCCTTCAGCTTGTTCCTAACCAGAGCTCCTGGGGTTGCGGTGGATTGACCGTGGGCCCCTTAGTAGTGCATGCTGATCTGGTTGCAAGGGACGTCTCCCGAGTGACGATCGCGGATGTAGCTCAGTGGTAGAGCATCTCCTTGCCAAGGAGAGGGTCGAGAGTTCGAATCTCTTCATCCGCTTTTAATCAATTTGATCAAGTTTCTTCTTGATCTTTTTTTGGTGCTTCGCTCATCCATTTTGCCAAGCCTCATAGGCATCCAGAAGCGGTCGGTGGCCCCCTTCCCGCCAGAGTTTGAGTGTCATATTGCGGCTGGCTTGATGGAAGCTCGTCACATGCTCTTGATGCAATGAGGAAGTCTCAGCTTCCAGGCAGAACAGGGGAAAGGTGCTCACCCAGCAACTGCCGGGAGGGAGTGAGGCATAGAGCCATTTGTCAGCGACGGGGCGCACATTGAGGGGATGTCCCAGTAAGTGCAGCTGAGGAAACCACTGTTCGATCCATTGGCCAATGCGTCGGCTCAGTAATGGAACCGCGTTTTCATGCAGCAGCACGGCTCCGTTGCCATGGCTGCGCACCTTCTCTTTCGGCACCACTACTTCGCTGCCTTCACTGACTTTCCAGCGCTGGTAAAGCATTTCGCGCACGCCTCCATTGATCGGTGCCAGTTGGATTGCCATGGCCTGACTCCCTGCTTGGTTGACGATGTCGTCAAGTAAAACGGGCCATTGCATTGGCTCAGCCAGGCTGCTGCCAACGTCGTCTTCCATGAGCAGAAACCACCCGCTGGGACTGGTCTGTCGGCTGAGCGATTCGATCAACTGTTGCCAGCTGCATAAGCAGGCCAATTCATTCCGGTTGGTGCGGCGGTGAGGGTCTGCCTCACTGTCGCGTTGCAATCCGGGAAGAGTGGCGGCTTGTTGCCAGGGACGTTCCCTTGCCCAGAAGTGATGAGAAGGATGACTTCCATCGATGGCATTCCAGCGACAGTGCTTCCAGTTGCCTGCGCTTAGTGCAGCACGCATGCGTTTGCACCGATTAGGCTCCCGCTGAAGGTTGATCCAGAAGACGGGGTAACGCTTCACCCAATCAAAAGCAGGAACCGTTCCGGGCATTGGCTCAGTCAGTTACTTCATTTAAGGATGGCGTCTTAAAGTTCCGGGATGAAGAAGGCTTCCCCACCTGCTGCTCCCACCAATGTCGAATCCTCACAGTCTGTAGTGGGCAGAGGTTCGACCAAGCAAATCTCGACCTCCCTACCAATTTCATTGAAAGAGAAGGCTGGGGAGGCTGCCAACCGTTGGATGGCAAAAAATCGATCTTTGGTGCTTCGTCAAACGCCAGTTTGGGCGCAGAGTTTAACCGCCATTTTGATTGGCTTGGGTACTTTTGGTCTTTTGGCCAGCATCATTTTCAAAATTGATGAGGTAGTAACTCTTCAGGGGCAGCTCAAATCGATTGGAGGGACCGTCGAGGTCAAGACACCTGCTGGTGGGCGTGTTGCTGAGGTCTTTTTTAAAGATGGTCAGCAAGTTCAAAAGGGTCAGCTTTTGATTCGCTTTGACACCCGTCAAGCAGCCGACGAACAAAAAACTCTCACTAAACTGATCGAAGCAGAGAGAGAAGACCTCACGAAATTCCTCGAACTCCTCGATAGCAGGGAACAAGTTTTAAAGGGTCGTCTCAAGGTTGTTCAATCAAAGCTTGACACAAACAAAGAGATCAGCAAGGAACTCGAAAAGCTGACTGATGTCGGAGGTTTTCAGAGAGTTCAATACCTTGAACGCCTGGATCAGCTCCTTGCTCTTCAAAATCAAGTTTCTGAGGTGCGTGAGCAATTGAGTCAACTTAAGCTTGAGCAAAGTAGGGCGACGTTGTCGTCGAGAAAAAGTATTGACCAGATGTCAAATTCTTTGAGGAAGGCTGAATTACAGCTTCAGTATCAGAATGTGACTGCACCAACATCTGGCGTCATTTTTAATCCTCAAGCCAGTCCTGAAGGAGTTTTAGGAGTTGGTGAGCCTATTTTGTCGATTGTTCCCCAAAAGGGGTTGTACGCTGAAGTTTATGTGCCTAATAAGGATATTGGTTTCGTCAATCAGGATCAAAAGGCAAAGGTTCGTGTGGATGCGTTTCCTTTTACTCAATATGGAGAATTGTCGGGTTCAGTTTCGCAGATTTCTGCAGATGCTTTGGAGCCTGTCGGAACTAGGCAATTTTACAGCTTTCCTGTCAAAATTAGGCTTGATACAAGCTACTTAGATTCCCGTGGTGTAAAGATACCCTTGAAGCCAGGAATGGCAATTACTACTAATTTGAAATTGCGTGAAAAACGACTGATCAGTCTAGTCAGTGATCTTCTCGTTGATCAGACTGACAGTATACGCAGCATGCGTCAGCAAGGTGGAGGGGGTTAGGGCTAATTATTTCTGGAGATATTTTTTCTGCAGTACACCTCCGTGCATAGTCATTTTAAATATTCTCTGCTTCATCAAAAATGAGTAAACTAAACCCATATGCTTAGGTTTTTTTGCGGCAGCGATTACCACTTTTTGAGGTAAGCCACATGCATGCATTGCTGGAAAAGCTGTGATGCAAGGAAATAATTGCGCTACACGTGAGGTCCACCACTCAGGAGGTGCAAGCAGAATATGGGCATTGCGTCCGTCCTGCATTTTCTTAACAGCCGGCTGTAGATCAATTACCAAATAGCAAAATATTTTTGTTAAGGAATGAATATCCCTCAAAACTGCATCAATGCTTTCCATTTCAATATGTTCTAGGACGTCGAAGCACCCAACAATATCAAAGGGTGAATCGGGCTTGCACGCATATTTTCCAACCGCTGGGTCGTACCCCTGGATTTTAATTTCATTTTTGCAAGCTTGTCGGAGTGTATCAACCAATTTGCCCTTGCCTGTTCCGTAGTCCAGAAAAGAATTGCAAGCGCCCAACTCGTTAAAACGATTAAGTGTTTCGGGTAAGTATTTGGCAAAGCCTGCAGCAGTTTCGCGGTTACCAAAATTGTCTTCGGATTGGTGCAGAGCTTGGTTTAGAATGAGTTGTTGCTTGCTGATGACTTTATCCATGGTTGAGGTTGTTGGTCTCCGTATGGTTGCCAAGTGAATACAGGTATTATGTCATCTCCCGCAGAGCAGCTCGCAAGTCATGACCTGATAGATCCAGTGTCTGATCAATGGTTGACGGAAGAGCGCTTAGCTCGTTTGGACAGGGATTTTGGGGATTCTCTAGAAATTCTTCTTGTGTCTGGAAATCTAACAAAAGTAATTGATTATTGGATAAGATTAGAATTGGCTCATGAATCAATGCGTTCAGAAAGGATCTGGCCTAAAAGTGAACAACAATCTGCATTAATCAAGTTGCGTGATCAATGGACGAAGAATAATGCGGAAAATTCTGATTTTAATTTATTGCCGGAGAAATTAGATATAAAGTTGCTTGTAAGCCCTGGTAGCCAGCTCTGGGCGTACGAACAATGGGGCCATCGTTTAGAAAGTATATTCCTTGAAAAGAAATCTTCTTTGGATCGTGTAAGTTTTTGGATGCTGCGTGTCAACGATAAATTTTTAGCACAAGAACTTTACTACCGTCTTTGTGATGATGAAGAATCATTTAAGCATATTGTCGCGCAGTTTGGATCAAAAGAAGATCAAGGCAAGGGGGGATTTTGGTACTTACAGCCTCTATCGGATGTCCCCTACGGACTAGAACCTATTTTGAGACATATGGAAAATGGAGAAGTGACATCCCCTAAAAGGTTTGGCAAGCAATATGCAATAGTTAAACTTAAAGACCGTCAACTAGCTAAGCTAGACAAAGCGATGGAGCAACGATTGTTGATGTCTCAAATGAAGATTTGGATTAATCAAATTATCCCTCCCATTAAAAATCATCTGATTTCACAACGTTATTCTTGAGCTCATGACCTTAAGCAATGCAGCTACTGATTCAGTAATTTCTCAAATTCTGAAGCAACCGCCTTTCAGCCTCCTAACAAATAATCTCCAAAAGCAATTATTTGATGGAAGCAAACTGGTTAAATTTCAACAAGGTCAAACTTTATTGCGTCCCAATGAATTTAATAAAAACATATTTTTGATTTTAGATGGCTCTATCCGTCTGCTTGTTGAGCATCCGATTCAAAAGAGTCCCCGTACAATTCAAGTCTCTAAGTCTGGCCAACTGATCGGTTGGGTTAATTTGTTAAGAGCTAGCCCATGTGAGTGGGTGTCTGCCAAGACAGAAGTGACGGCACTTGCCATCTCGAGCAAGCAATTTATAAATTGTGTTCAAAATTCTGAAGAGTTTATGACCAATTTTGCGTCTATTTCTTCACCCCATGAAGTATATGATACAGCTTTAAATGTGTTTATCTCGAAAGAGCAGCTAAGAGATAATTGGTTTGATGAGTTGTTGGATTTGATCCCTTACGGTCGCGCACTATCTATTAATGAAGGCGAAAAGTTGTCTCTTATGGCAACAAACTTGAAACAGTATTCGTGGTATCTCAGTACGCCTCATGCTGCTGGCTTAAAAATAGGTCGGCAAATGTTTGATGGCGACCAGATTCCTGAATCACCAGATTTTAAATTGCCTTATCGCTTGATTGGCTTTGAAGTTGAGCGATTGAATGGAAACAAAGTCGAACCCGAGAATCGGTCTTTGCCTCCAGCAGATTCATTGACACTTCCTACTGACCTCAAATCTCTTGGAATCATAGAAGCAGATACTTTAGATGATACTGATGCCTTCCCTATCAAAATTGGGAAAGGCACTCTTAACTTAGCAATGGCTATTTGTGAGATGGTTGCTCTACATCAAAAAGTACCGTTTCGCTCTGATGCTGTCGAAAAAGCTCTTCGAGCTAATTTCAAGAGGAACAAAGAATTGTCACTTGAAATGCTTGGTGCATTGTTCGAAATGTTGGGCCTTAAAACACAAATTGGCTCTGTAAAAACTTCTAATTTTCTGGCAGTTGAGACGCCAGCAGTTATCTTCTTAAATGATATCCCTTCAATTGTAATTTCATGTGGCTCTAATCTTGTTAAGATTGTTTCTCCAGTTGATGGTTTACAAACGATTGATTTTAGAGAATTTTCGAAAACAGTCGGGGAGCGCGTTCGTTTCGCTATTCCACGTCGTATTGGCTCGACTCCGACAGCGCGTTTTGATTGGTCTTGGTTTCTGCCATTGGTCAAAAAGTATCGCGTTTCTCTTGGGCTTGTTTTTGGTGCCTCCTTGCTTGCCCAATTAATTGGCCTGGCAATTCCGCTTCTAATTCAGCAAATTATTGATAAGGTACTCACTCAAGGTAATTTAAGCACTCTCAATATTATTGGTGGAGCCATGATTGTCTTGGCTCTTCTTCAAGGTGTTTTGAATGTTCTTCGTACATATGTTTTTGTAGATACGACTGATCGTATGGATCTCACATTGGGTTCTGCAGTTATTGATCGTCTTCTTGGTCTTCCATTGACATATTTTGAACGACGTCCTGTTGGAGAACTGAGTCAGAGACTTGGCGAACTCAATACGATTAGATCATTTATTACCGGTACAGCATTAGTTAGCGTGCTTAATATTATTTTTGCGTTAATGTATTTAATGGTGATGCTTGCTTACTCGCCTTTTCTTACTGCTGTTGCACTTAGTACGCTTCCTCTATACATTATATTAGTTTTTGTTGTTGCTCCTATCTATAAATCCTTAATTAGGAAGCGAGCAGTTGCATCTGCTAGAACACAAAGCCATTTAATTGAGATACTCAATGGAATACAGACTGTTAAGGCGCAGCATTTTGAGTTGACTGCACGTTGGAAGTGGCAGGATCGTTACCGACATTTTGTTACTGAGGGCTTTAAATCTACTGCCTTAGGCGCCACATCAAGCCAAATTGGATCCTTCCTCAACACTTTAAGCAGCCTTTTAGTTCTTTGGATTGGAATGGGATTGGTCCTCCAAGGTCAGTTAACGCTGGGGATGTTAATTGCGTTCCGTATTATTAGTGGTAATGTAACTAAACCCTTATTACAGTTGTCAACCCTTTACCAAGGCTTTCAAACTGTCCAGTTATCTATGGAACGTCTTGGTGATATTCTCAATCAAGCTCCGGAATTGTCGAATGGAGAAGCTGCGACACAGATTTCACTGCCTGTTATGGAGGGAGCAATACGATTTGAAAATGTAAATTTCCGATTTACAAATAATGGTCCTTACCAAGTAGATGGCGTTTCATTAAATATTCCATCAGGGAGTTTTGTCGGTATTGTTGGGCAAAGTGGTAGCGGAAAAAGTACTCTAATGAAATTATTGCCCCGCCTTTACAATGTTGAAAGCGGTCGTATCTTTGTCGATGATTACGATATTTCGAAGGTGGATTTGTCGAGCCTTAGGCGTCAAGTCGGAATTGTTCCACAAGATTCTCTTTTGTTCGAAGGCACGATTGCTGAAAATATTTCTCTAAATGATCCGAATGCAAGTACGGAGTCAATAATCGAGGCTGCGAGGTTGGCTTGTGCTCATGATTTTATTATGTCTTTGGGGCAAGGTTATGCAACTCCTCTTGCCGAAAGAGGAGGCAACCTTAGTGGTGGACAACGTCAAAGAATCGCTATTGCTAGAACAATATTGTCCAATCCACAATTGTTGATTATGGACGAAGCTACAAGCGCTCTCGATTATAATACTGAAGCAGCTTTAAGTAGGAACATTCAAGAGTGGGCGCAAGCACGTACCGTCTTTTTTATCACCCACCGTCTGAGTTCTATCCGATCAAGTCATATAATCCTTGTGATGCACGAAGGCAAATTAGTTGAGTCTGGAACGCATGAAGAGTTGATGAATCTCCAAGGAAGATATTTTGCATTGTATCGACAGCAAAGTGACTAATCAAAAGCATTTTAACTTCTTTCTGATTTAGATAAGTTTAAACAATATTTCGAGTTTAACTAAATATTATCTTATTGCTCGCTTCGTTTGAATTCATTTATTAGATTTGCATTGCCTCGATTATTTATAGGCAGTGTTTGTATTAGCGCTGTTATGTCTTCATGTCTCATTTTTGTTGTACGTGATCCTCACATAATTGATCGATAATAGCTAAAAGCTTCTCTCTTGATCCCTTTTTACCCTTTTGTATCTTGCGCCTTCATGATTATTGGCTTTATATTTTTGATTTAAAATCATTATTGATGTTCTCTTGATAAGCCTTGGAGGGGCGACGTCTTCTTTGTTGGTATTAATTGCTTATTTATTGCATATCTCTTGCTTGTTTTGCAAGAGATAAGATATTCATGAATGCTGGCATCAATAGATCTAAGCTGTTGGCTTAATCAAAGTGCATTGCTTTATATACTTCTTCGGTCATACGCAGGGCTTAATTGTGCTCTTGATGATCAGTCTATCAATCTATCCTATCTATTATGGTGTCTTATTTGAAAGGCTCATCATTCTTCTGCCTAAGTTTCTTGGCGTTTTCGCAAAGCTAGAGTGATTGAGTTTAAACCGTAGTATGTGTTATATCTTCTGAATATCGACTTCCTGTATGGATAAATCAAAGCCTATTAGTACCGACCCTTAGTAAGAAGATTAAAGCGTTATATGGCTGGCGGAGATAAGTGATCCAGGGAATCAGAACTCGTGCATTAGACATAGATGCTTTCAGTGCATCAGATCGACTTTTCAAAGGGTTCCTCTCGAGAGTAAGCCTACTTGGAATATCATCTGCTCTCTCTTAAGTCAAAACGGTCAATGGGGGTTTTATTCAAAGCTCAGGTAGATCAGTTCTAGATCTCGATAGCTCGGTAGTATTGCTGAAGCGTACAGATTATCTACCCCTTAGTTGTGATAGCTTTTTAAGTCAGAAAAAAAGCCCCGTTCAACGGGGCTTTTAATTGCTTGATAAGTCAACTTAAAAAGGGACAAAAAAAAAGCCCCGTTGAACGGGGCTTATAAATGAGCGACTAATCAGATCAAGTGAACGCAACTTCGATCGTGTCGCCGCGGACGACTGCCGCACTGAGGACGGTTGCAGCACCACCGGAAGTAGCTGACATTTCGATCACCAAGTCATCAGCAGTACCGCCATTCTGTGCACCACCCTGAACGAACAGGAAGGTGTCAGTGTTGATGCTGTAAACAGCAACGCTGCCTGCGTCGAGACGTTGATCCAGAGCAGACACTGCGTCAGCGTCAGACCAGGTACCGCTGAATTGAGCAACGTTCGTACCACCTGAGTGGATCAGGACTTGACCAGCTTGTGCGCCGGACCGCAGAACGTTGTTGCCGCTGTTGGTAATCGGATCGGCAATTGCAGATGCGTTGACGACAATCGCGTCTTGATCGGCATCCACCATGCCAGCACTGATCTTGTCGAAATTCGACGAGACGATGGTGGACTCAGTTGCGGTTGCGTAGGTGTTAACGAAACCACTGACAGTACCGCCAAGGCTGATGGTGTCAGCACCAGCACCACCGTTGATGGTGTTAGAGCTGGTCAGAGCAGCACCAGCAGCACCAGAGATAGCGCTAACGGTGATGATGTCACCACCGCCGCCGCCGTTGACGATGTTTTCGCCACTGGCGACCATTGCCGAAACGGTAATGGTGTCAGCACCAGCACCACCATTGATGCTGTTGCCCATGCCAGAGAAGCCATCGATATCGATGACGTCTTTGCCGAAGTTGCCACCAATCAGGAGACCGGTCTGTGAATCGGCGGAGTAGGTGATGGAGTCAGCACCGCCGGCACCTTGGACGGAAACGGAACTGATGGCATCACCGTTGATGGTGAGGGTGTCAGCGCCAGTTCCACTTTCACCAACGGTGTCGCCGCGGAGGATGGAATCATCGATGTTGCCTGCACTGAATGTGACGGAGTCAGCACCTGCACCACCGTTGATCGTTGCAGTGGAGCTGGTGCAGACACCATCATGGTCATGGTGTCTGCACCAGCTCCACCCTGGAAGAAGCTGCGGGTCAGGGAAGCACCAGTAAGAACGATGGAGTCAGCACCACCGCCACCATTGATGGTGGAACCAACGTCACCGCCCATTGCGGTAAGGGTGACGGTGTCATTGCCGGCACCACCAGCAATGATCGCGGAATTACCGGAGAAGGCGCTGATGAAGAGGTTGTCAGCACCGTCGTTAAGACCGATGGTGAAGGAATTGGATTCGAAACCACCAGTGAACTGGAGGGTGTCGGCTCCGCCACCGCCTTGGAAGAAACCGACGGAGGCAGAAACGTTGGAAGCAGAAATTACGTCGCTACCAGCCCCGCCAAACACGCTCCAGTTGGTGCCTTCGATAGCGGACAGGGCAATCGTGTCGTTGCCGAGGTTGCCCGCGATCAGTGCGTTCGCGGCAGAATATGTTGCGGGATCACCGGTTCCATTGCCGTCGGCAGAAATGAGGTCGTTGCCGGCTAGACCGCGGATAGTGACTCCACCAGCGGTTCGGAAATCAATAGTGTCGTTCCCAGACGTACCCGTATAGACGGTGTTCGCCTGAGTAATCAGGTATGCAGAAGCCACAGGAAGAGAGGGCAAATGAAGACGCCATACCGAATTTAGGCATACAAGCCTCTCTGGTCAACTCACGTGGACAACACTCGATCTATCACAGCCACCCAAGCCTCATTAGTCTTGGTATGAGAATATCGCTCTGCTGTGGCTCTTGCGGCCTCTCTCCTTCTTAATGTCTTCAGGTTTAGCTCTAGGCACTGTCCGACAGGCTCCACAAGAAATCCCGGTTGGATAGATGCGAGAAGTAACGAGTTCTCTTTCGTGCAAAATTCTGTATTGGTTGCTACTGAATTTGCGATTATGTTGCAGCCACTAGCCATTGATTCCAATAAGCTCCAGCTCGCTACGTAAGGTTGGGTTAGGTACACGTGGATCCAGCTACGTGAAAGCCAATCCTGATATTTGTTTTTCGTCAGCCTTCCTACAAACTTTATACGATCGGAATCAATCCATTCACTCAACAGTTTTTTTGCGTAGCGTCCCCAAGATCTTTGATCAAGTGGTGGTTTCCCCCCGTAGTTGATCGTGTCTTCGCCAGCAATCTCGATATGTAAGTCGTCATATTTTGACATTAGAGTTGGAATTTCATTTACAAATTCGGGAAAACACCTCATAGGCTCCATTCCCCTTGTTCCATACGTCAGGAGTGGTTTAGGCGCGAGTGATTCACCGAGATTTCGTGGACGGTAGAAATCGCAGTCAATTCCATCATGAATTATACTAGTATTCTTTTGAAGTAATTTTGGTAATTGTTGGCATTGCCAGTGTGTAGGTGCAACTATTGCGTCTGAATTTACCAACTCGAGAGACATTGTCTGATTTCTGGAGAAATATTTATGAGCTTTACTCTTTTTCATCCCTAAGTGATGATTATTTGGTGTGTAGTGAAATATTTCACTATCTTCCTTAAACCACCACTCAGAGTAACAGATATGTTTGGCAGCTGGCCAAACCAGCTTTGTGTAAACACCACATCCCCATCCACTATGACTTATCACCACATTTGGCTCCCACCCCCTTTTTTTTGCTTCATTCATCCCATGCAAATATTGACTTGCCCTCATATTTGATCTGGAATTTTCATCTTTCGTTTTATTTATTAGCTCATCATGGCCTGCAAAACCTTTTAAACAGATTCTTTCTACACCAGGAATTTGTCTATTATAATGTGTCTGGCATATAAATTTAACCCTGTGCCCGGCGTGTGCTAGGTGCTGCGCAATGTTTTTGAATTGTCCTGGGAAATTCGGATGCAAAAATAGTACATTCATCGCCATGAATCTGAATTCTCAGATTTTAATTGAAATTAAGCCTGAACCCATTCTCGACACTGATAAACTCGTTTATTGTATCATCATAATGCTAAAGCTTATTTCATGGGATTACCTCGAGCTCTTCAAGCCCACAAAAAGGGAGATCTCCAGCAGGCTGAGGCTGAATACCTCCGAGCTATTGATCAAAATGTCAAAAATCCAATAATTCACCAAAATTATGGGGCAATTCTTCGTAATCGAGGTGAATTAAATAAAGCAAAAAGTATTTACGATGAGGGTCTTAGCCTTTTCCCTTCCCATCGCCCTTTATTGCAAAATGCTTGTAATTTATATGCTGAGATGGATGATCATGTCAACGCGTTTCATACTGCCTATCGCCTCATCACTCTTCTCTTCAAAAAAACACGTGCCGATAAAGATTCGATTAATCGAAAAATTCTTGATGATCTCTATGCATTGATGATGCGTAGCCTGAAATCTCTTGGTTGTTATAATCTTGCCTTATCAATTGCTCATTCTAGCATCAAGACCATTGGCATATATCCTCAGACTTCATTAGAGCTATATTCCCTTTTATCCACCATCAAGGACTCATCTGCTTTTGATATTCCTCGCAATCTAGAGCAGCAACTTCTAGAAACTATTGAAAAATTTGCAATTGAAGACTTCGAGATCAAGGGACGCTCTAATTATTATTTAGTACTCGCTCAACTACATCTTTCTAAGGATAATTTAACTGCTGCACTTGCTAGTTATGAAAATGCGATGTCTTCCCTTCGCAATCTTCCTAATCCTGTGGATAATACTAAGGTAAATATTAAATCCCTTCAGCAAAACTTCGATGTTGGTAGTTGGAATCTGGGATGTTCTCTACTCAATTTTGGTGACTTTGAGCATGGATGGAAATTATTTGAATATGGTCTGCGTTCACCTGCTCCTGGACCTCAGAGATGGCAGAGAGCTGTCAAAAAGCCATTTACAGATAAGGAATTGCCACTTTGGCGTGGTCAATTCTCGGACTCGTATAAACTTCTACTAATTGAAGAGCAAGCAATTGGTGATGTAATGATGTTCCTAACCCTTCTTCCACGATTAATTGGTCGCTTTAAATCGATTGCAATTCTATTAAATGATCGTCTTATACCAATATATCGAAGAAGCCTAGCCTCACTGGGCTCACCCTATAACTCAATTAAGATTTGGTCATTTAAGGAATTTCGTGCCTCTCTAATAGATCCTAGTCAATATGATTTTCAGTCTCCTGTTGGTTCAGTTTGTCAGTATTTGAATTTCCCCTCTGAAAGCAGTCAATCAATCCCGCTTAATCATGAAAAACAGTTGAAACTGTGCTACTCCTCAACCCGTGAATCTTTACGTGACAAATATTTGTCCTTCAATGGGCATAATGTAGAACGTCTTGTTGGAATTAGTTGGCGTGGTGGAGGTAGAGGAAAACGTATTCAACAAAAATCAATGGATCGCGATCTTTTCAACCGTTTACTTCTGCCGATACCTGGAGTACGTTATGTGAGTCTTCAATATGGTGAAGAATTAAATGATGTAACTTATTGGCAGCAGAAGGGAGTCGACGTTTTGTGCGATTCTTCTATTAATCCTATGAAAAATATGGATTTGTGGTTGGATCAAGTCGGTTCTTGTGACGCTGTTATTACTGTTGCCAACACAACTGTTCATGGATCTGGTGGACTTGGAATACCAACCATGTGTCTTTTAAGCCAGTTTTATGATTGGAGGTGGTTAGCATCAAAGACTAATAGTAACTCTTATTGGTATAATTCAGTAGGCATTGCTCGCCAGGAGAAAAACTCCTCTGATTCCAAAAAATCATG
Source organism: Synechococcus sp. MU1611 (assembly GCF_020514255.1). Lineage (NCBI taxonomy): Bacteria > Bacillati > Cyanobacteriota > Cyanophyceae > Synechococcales > Synechococcaceae > Synechococcus > Synechococcus sp. MU1611. Next base: position 419,098 of record NZ_VTLC01000002.1, read on the forward strand.
GGATAAAGCGATTACTTTAGTTAATAATTGGACCAAGCAAGGCTTTCCAAACCCCATTTCATTCTTCTCCAACTAAGTCATGTCAAAAGTTACCAATTCTCTTCTTTTCAATGACTATGAGGCTGACTTAGTCGCTTTCACTGAATTGTTTCACCAGCGACGTTTTTCGGATATTATCGACGTTTTTTCGCCTGTCGTAGGACAGCTAAGTGTTTACCCTAATCACGCATTTGTCTATGCTGCAGCACTTGTGAAATTAGGCGATTTTGCTAAGGCAAATGACATATTAGTTGAGCTCGAAGGTGCTCTAAGTGGCTCTGCAGATTTTCTTAGTTTGTTTGGGATTGTATCTCGTCGTTTAGGTCATCTACAAAAAGCGGCTTCTTTGACAAAGCAAGCTCTGCTTATTGAACCTACTTCATTGGCTTTCAAAAATAATTATGCAAATGTTCTCATAGACCAAAGTAATTATGAATCTGCCATTGATATTCTTTCCAATATCTTATCCGAGAATCCTGGTTTTCAAGACGCACAAACTAATTTTGATCGTGCCAAAGCGCTTAAGAATTCTTCCAATCCCTCCAGCGCTGAACAAGAGTGTTTAACGCTATCCGAACAATCTATTAGTTTCGATCCTCTATCCTTGTCTTTTAGTGAAGAGGAGGTTTTGCAAGCTGCTAATTTAATTAAACCTGATAATTCAAAAGCTGCTAAAGAAGTTGCCCAACTTCTTCCAAAACCAACCACTGACTCTGTTCCAACTGACAGACTTAAACTTGCTGGAATTGCTGTATCAGAGCAAAAACCGCAAGTTGCACTTGAGCAGTGCAGACATGCTTCTAACCAATTGGGATCTAACCCCGAAGTTTATGTGCATGCCTCCGATGCTTATATACAACTCAAATCCTTTCATGAAGCAGAAATTTGCTTGTTGCATTCAATGAATATCGGTACACCGACAATTATGAACTACATTAATTTAATTTCTCTCCTGTCATTGCGGTCTGACATTTCGCTTGCAGAATACTATCTGCAGAAAGCTCTCGGTGACTATCCCATGAATCCCGATTTGCTTAAACAAAAAGCTCTGATTGCTAAACGTCGTGCAGATCTCTCTTATGCGGGATATCATTTTTCCGAAAAATGGGTAGCTCCTGCATTCTCTGAAAAGCAGATTACTTTAACAACTGCCTCCTCTTGATGGCATCTTTTTGTATTATTTACATTGCTACAGGGAAAAAGTATATAAATGAGGCTATAACAAGCGCCACGCGTTCTCGTTCTTATATAAGTAATACCCCAATTTATTGCTTTACTGATGAGCTTGATATAGCTGCTTCATCTGGAGTATTTGATCATGTTATCTTGCATCCAAATGCTACTTACTCCTATCGGGATAAGATATTGCCATTGCTTCATTTGCCTTGTCGATACTGTCTTTTCCTTGATTCTGATGCAGTGTTACTTACTGATCCATCTGCATTTTTAAGTATCTTGTCTCATTATCACTGCGCCGGCGTTTTTGCACCTGTACGTATTCCTTCAGGTTGGATTGATAGTTCAATTCCAGCGCTATTCCCTGAGATAAATACAGGTGTACTTTTTCTCAAGCGTTCTGTTCGGCAATACCTTTTAGTGCGTCATTGGCTGTATATGTATGACTATTTACTTCGTACTCACAACCAGTCTTGGGATCAAGCATCCTTCCGCTCATCACTCTGGAGACTAATGACCTATCTTGGACTGAATTTCCTATCACTTCCGTCTGAATCTAATTTACGTCTTACCAAACCTTGGGTGGTTGGCAAAGGTTCACCCGTTTTTATTGTTCACGGCAGAGTGCCTCAAGATGAGTGGGATAATCTTGTCGACTATCTAAATAATGATACTACAATCTTTCGCACATGGAATGAATGGCTAAGAAGATATCCATCCTCAGCTTTGATCCTTAAGATCCCTCCACAGCCATTGGGCTGAATTTCTTTTATCTAATTCTAATTTTAATGCTTCGCGTAAATATATGAATTTTTTATTTTTCTGGATATTCCTTCCTGTTGCCAAAATATTAATTGCCTCCTCTTTATCCTTGATTGGCTTTGTTGCCCATATTATCTCACCCGATCTCTTTGATATCATTTTTAGGTCTCCTTTTATAATTGCTATTTCGTCTTTAAATTCAGAAACAACATAGTCTTGTTTTGCCATCTCGAATTTTAGTTTTTTGTTTTCTGGAGCTCCTTGCATTAGTTTACTTATTAAGATTATCGCCTTGCTCAGACTTATAGGCTTGTCGATAATTTCTGGCCTTTTGGGTCTTATCCAATGATGAGGTTCGCAGTAAATTAGAGGTACTCGAATCGCACTTTCTAGGAAAGTTCCTTTATAGAGACAATTGGCATCCCCTAGGTGCTCGCCATGGTCAGACGTTACTGTAATTGCTGTATTTTTTGAGTCTTTTCTCTTGTTTAGAGCCGATATTATTTGTCCCAACTGATCATCTAGTAAAACCAGATTGTCTGCATAGTCTTTTCGGCACGCTTCGATACTTTCCGTGCTTAATAAATCAGACCACTTATCCTTTGTTTGTTTTAGTATTGAATCTTTTGGTTGCTGCTTTATCCACTCTCCTGCTTTTGCTGCTTCTGGTAATATTATATTATTGTGCATGCCTCTCCACGGCTTTGGCGTATCAAAAGGTTCATGGGGACCGCAATAACTTACCCATAACAACCACGGACGATCTGTTGGCAATTCTGTGATCTTTTGGATGGCATTACGTGTAACCCAGATGTCTGGATATAAATGATTTGGTAATACTGTTTCTCTCACGGCCCATGCTTGTTCATTAAAGCCTCTCCCATAACGTTTTTCGAGATCTTCTCTATGCTGTTCTAGTACACCAGCCCTCCGCCATTCTTCTGTTAGCGCACACTCGAGCCTCCTCATTGCTCTTGGACCACCTATCTCTAACAAATCATCAAACCCTAGTTTCTCTAAAAGACCCTTGTTATCTCTAAGATCATATGCTTTATTGTGCGGCGTCCAGTGTGTTTTTCCCACTAAACAAGTGTGCCAACCTTTGCTTTGAAGTTCACGCACGAAGGAGGGTGCATCATCAGGCATCCACGCCTCAGTATTCTCAGTCACTCCCATTTGGCTCGGCTCTAGACCTGTTAACCAGCTGAATCGTGCAGGAACGCAGTGAGGACTGCTTGTATAACATCTTGTCGCTGTTAAACCACGATAAGCTAAGCGCGTTAAGTTTTTTAATTTCACTACTGGTTTATAAGGATTTCCCCAATCTCCTCGCCATTGATCAAATGTTATAAGGAGTAGATTTCTTTCTTTATCCCTTTTCATTTTCATTAGTGCAGGAATGGGTCAATGGTTCGCCAGCTACTCCATATAAGCCAACCAGTTCTATTTTCAAGCTTACTGTTTTTGTATCTTTGAGTATATTCTAATTTTACCGAAACAGGCACTTTGTATTTTAAATTTCCCAGCATGACTTTCAACGCAAGCCGTCTTAGATATTTCCCTAGTGACTTAATGCCTTTATTCTTTTGTCTTTCTAGCATATTCGCAATCATCAGTGCTCGTAAATTTAATAGTGGTAATGGTCTGTTCTTTTTCATCTCAATCGCTTTTTTGATCATCTTCTTATCGCACCCCATAAAACATGCTACTGACGCAGCAGATGATCCTTCTATTAATACTTCTGCTTTATATGTATATACATCAAAGTCGACACTCTCGATTTTTTCAATGACTGACCACCAACGTTTCTGTAAACCTATTTGATCTCCAAACAAGTTTGCTTCTCTTGATCCAGCCTTCGGCGGATTCCACTGGCTCCAACCTTCATGTAGTACTGCAGTTGAGTATCTTGACTCCAATAGTTCTACGGGGTCTCGTCTAAATAACGTGACGAGAATTGGATTGCATCCTGCTTTTTGCATGCTTCTAATCATTCTTTTGATTTCACGTACTCGAGTTAAGCGACTAGTAGCTAACTCGGTACTGATTATCATGGCATCTTTTTTGCATCTTGTAGCTGTTTTTACCTCTTGTCTTAGGCGTTTGAAGACTTCAGTCTGATATTTCTTCAAATCATTACTTGTCTTAATGCCTCTTCTTTGTGTTCCATCATCTCTTCTTTTTTTATTATAGCCCAAAAATGATACTTGCCGATGATTTATCGCTCCCAATGTCTGGGGTACATGCCAACCCATCTCGGCTAAGCTTTGTCGCTCTTCTGCCAACCATGTTTGAATTGCCTTTGAGCCTGTCTTTTCCATACCGATATGCAAAATAACAGGTATATATTCTTCCCCCTCTCCGTTATTTTCTCGCTCTTTGAGCCATAACTTCCAATGGCCAAGCTGATTATTCTCTTTCATTTTTCGATAATTGCTTTGTGAAGCTCAACATCTAACCTGTATAAGCTATTGAACTTTTCATTCTCACTTGCATTATAATATTTTTCTAGTTTTTTTTCGCTGTTGTTAGTTGGTCTATGTCCGAGGCTTTGCGAATTCGGAAATTCAATCTTGGTATTGTACTGCTTGTTGAACCACTTAGATGCTACTTCCTGTTGTGTTATGTCCCATATCATGATCTGACTTGTATTGAGATCGCTCATTTTGTTAATTCCAAGGATTTGATGCATTTGTCGCCAGTGATCATTCATCTGCTTTCCTTTGATTAAATTTGTATGTATATTCCAGTTCAGAAACTCCAGGAACGTTGGCCGCCTCTCTTCTGTTATTTCTTGCTGACTAAGGATTGAAGGGATCACTATTCGACTAAACGAAGAGTTCGGGTTCCGATGGTGCAGTACCTTATCCAGGTATCCGCTGAGAACTCTTGCCTTTGGTTCTCTTATCATTCCACAAACTTTTAACTCTCCGTCCCTAAGTTTTTGTCTAAACACTATCTTATCCATCTCATGCATATTACTTACATACGGTAGTGGTAATTCCTGCCCATTGTGTACCGTTTTGTAAGTGATATTACTCGTTAGCTGTCTCCCCATCACCTGCCAGAGAAATATCTTCCATGATGTACATGCTACTTTTGGTATAAAAATAAATACAATTCCTTTGTCTTTTAGCCAGATAGAGTGTTCAAGACTTGGTTTCATCATGCTTTCCTATTTGCTTTTAATTTTTTGAATGGTTTTTTAGCTTTCGGACCCCAATGCCAACTTACTGAATCGCAATCGTGGATGTGCTTGACTTCTCCAGCCTCTCCACATTTTTCTTTTCTTCTCCCTGGCATGCACCTTTTATAGCCAAATGTCTCAAAGTCTATTTCATAGATTCTTTCAGCAAGTTCTATTTCTTCATCTGTCAGGCGAATGCTTGACTTTTTAGTTTCTAAATCTTTTGATTTCATTTGAATTGCATTTTGTAATGCCTTTGGCCATTTCAGTTTTTTCGCCAGTTCCTCGATGTCTTTATTAAGGCTTTCGCATCTCAATAAGTAATCTACTTTTGCATTTGGTCCATAGTGTGTAAACCTATGTATTGGTAATGAGTGTATAAATCGTGGGTCCAATTCACTATGTTTGCTCTTTAGTCTTTTGTAATAATCCCTACGCATTTCTATGTTCAGTTTTCTTTCTGTAACCATCTTTTCATGCTGCTTTGACTTCTGTCTGTAGTATTCATTTACTGCGGACGGAAGTCTCATGTATGGTTCTCGTATGCATGCTATTACTTTGTAGCGATTTAGATATTTAAATTGTGCAAATGTTCTGAGATCTGATAGTGGTAAATGCGCTAGATCCACATATCTATTTAGTATTGTGCTGTATTCATAATTCCATAGCTCCTCAATTGCATTCGGTTCTGCACCTTGTTTGAATATCCATCGCAATTGCTTGCCTGCGCATTTTGGTACGTGTATGAAAACCAGTTCAAGATCATGCCGAATGATCATTTCCTCTTGTCCTCTTTTAGGTCTTCTGGGTTGTGGTATGTGCTCCCCTCCATTATATCCCTTGATCTTTCATTTTCTATGCCCATTTTCTCCAATTGTTCTATCCAGTGAATTTTGCCACAACAACTGTCTACAATCCATGAGATAGTTAAATCCTCGTAAATCTGTGACTTTACAAACTGCCAGCTGTGTAATGCAAAATCCCCTACTGTTTGAACCGCTTCCGGCATCAGTAAATAACCTGCCCCGCCTGACATCCAGATTTTTGGTCCAATGCCTTCATAGGGTTGCCAATTACTTTTTCCTTTCGATTTTCCTAAATGCCATCCTCTATCGATTTGTAGAGGTGTTTCTACGCTTATTGGTGAGCCTGCAGCCTTTGCTCCCTCCAATATCATTTGATTTCTCAGGGTTTCTATCTTTCTGCTGTCAATTGACTTTGTGTCCTCGTCAACTTTTACTACTGTCGTGCCTCCTTTACCTAATTCAATTGCCAGGCATCCCCATATTATTTTCTCTGTAAGTCCTTCGTAGCCGTCTGAGCAGGGTAGTTGCAATATCCCATATTTATTGTCATATTTAATCTTCCAGTCTGCCTTGTTCTTGCTTCCTACTATACCTACTACTGAAAATTTGGTTTGTGCCTGTCTAATTCTTCCAATTGTATTTCTTAATTGCTTCTCATTTTTTATGCATCCAACGACCATAATTATTAAATTACCCTTTCCTTTTAAGCTGTTTCTGAATTTTTCCAAAGATTTTCTGTTTAATCTTCTTAGGTATTTTCTTGTTTCATTTACTAGTTCTTTATCTGTAGGGTAAAGTGCCAGTACTGGCCTCAAGCTTTGCAGTAAGTTTAAATTATGTCCATGTATTCCTAGGCTTTTTAGTATTGCAAATGCCCATAAACGTCTTCTCGCTCGTGCGGTTAAACGTGCTAGCACTCTTTTTTTGTTTTGATAATCTGGCTTTTTGTGAATATTTATTCCCTCGAGCACCTCGCCCCATCTCTTCAGGCTTTCATCCCCTGATTTGGTCTGTCCCACCCCTTTGTTGCACCGCTTACCCATTTTCTACACCAGATTTCGGCCATTCCTTCAATTTTTGCACCTGCGTCGGTAGGGTGATGCGCTGTTTCAGTAGCGCCTGTCGCCATGCTCAAGGTCCTGCTGGGTGACCCCAATGCCCGCAAGCTTAAGCGCTACCAGCCGATCGTTTCTGATATCAATTTGCTGGAAGAGGAGATCTCTCCATTATCAGACGACCAGCTCCGCGATAAAACCTCCGAGTTTCAGAAGCGTTTGGCTACCGCTGGTTCACTCGCCAACCAGCGGCTGATTCTTGACGAGATTCTGCCGGAGGCTTTTGCTGTTGTCCGCGAAGCCGGTAAGCGCGTGCTGGGCATGCGCCACTTCGATGTGCAGCTCATTGGCGGCATGGTTCTGCATGAGGGCCAGATCGCCGAGATGAAGACCGGTGAAGGCAAAACCCTTGTGGCCACTCTCCCCAGCTACCTCAATGCCCTCACTGGCCGGGGCGTGCACGTGGTGACGGTGAATGATTACCTGGCGCGACGTGACGCCGAGTGGATGGGCCAGGTGCACCGCTTCCTCGGTTTATCCGTGGGTCTGATCCAGCAGGATATGCGCCCCGAGGAGCGCCGGCGCAATTACAACTGCGACATCACCTACGCCACCAACTCTGAGCTGGGTTTCGATTATCTTCGCGATAACATGGCCGCCGACATCAGTGAGGTGGTTCAGCGCGAGTTCCAGTACTGCGTGATCGATGAGGTGGATTCGATTTTGATCGATGAGGCCCGCACCCCGTTGATCATTTCTGGCCAGGTGGAACGGCCCCAGGAGAAGTATCAGCAGGCGGCCGAGGTCGCTACTGCTCTTGTACGTGCTTCAGAGCTCGGCAAGGATGGCATCGATCCCGAGGGCGACTACGAGGTCGATGAGAAGCAGCGCAGCTGCACCCTTACCGATGAAGGCTTTGCCAAGGCCGAGCAAATGCTTGGAGTGACGGATCTGTTCAATCCTCAGGACCCCTGGGCCCACTACATCACCAACGCCCTCAAGGCCAAGGAGTTGTTCGTGAAGGATGTGAACTACATCGTGCGCGACACCGAAGCGGTGATCGTGGATGAGTTCACTGGCCGGGTGATGCCGGGTCGCCGTTGGAGTGACGGCCAGCACCAGGCGATTGAGGCCAAGGAAGCCCTGCCGATTCAATCTGAAACCCAGACCCTCGCCTCGATCACCTACCAGAACTTCTTTCTGCTGTATCCCCGCCTTGCTGGCATGACAGGCACCGCAAAAACCGAAGAGGTGGAATTTGAAAAGACCTACAAACTCGAAACCACGATCGTTCCCACCAATCGGGTGCGTGCCCGCCAGGACTGGGCCGATCAGGTGTACAAAACCGAATCAGCCAAGTGGCGCGCCGTGGCTAATGAAACCGCCGAGATTCACAAGAATGGTCGCCCTGTGCTGGTGGGTACCACCTCCGTGGAGAAGAGCGAACTGCTGAGTTCGCTGCTGGCGGAGCAGGAGATCCCCCACAACCTCCTCAACGCGAAGCCTGAGAACGTGGAGCGTGAATCTGAGATCGTCGCCCAGGCAGGCCGCGCCGGCGCTGTGACCATCGCCACCAACATGGCGGGGCGCGGCACCGACATCATCCTTGGAGGCAACAGCGACTACATGGCCCGCTTGAAGTTGCGGGAGGTTCTCCTGGGCCGTCTTGTGAAGCCAGAGGACGATCACAAGCCGCCACTGCCCCTGCAACGTAGTGCTGGCGCCGGTGGGTTCGCCGATGCCTCAGCCCCAGCCCAGCCCAGCAGCGGCGAGAGCCTCTACCCCTGCCCGCTCACCGACGACACCGATCAGGCCCTGGGCCAATTGGCCCGTGAGCTGGTCAAGGCCTGGGGCGACCGTGCCCTCACGGTGATTGAGCTGGAGGAGCGCATTGCCACCGCTGCTGAAAAAGCCCCCACCGATGATCCCCAGATTCAGGCGTTGCGTGAGGCGATCGCCCGGGTGAAGGGGGAATACGACGTGGTGGTGAAGCAGGAGGAAGCCCGGGTGCGTGAGGCTGGTGGCCTGCATGTGATCGGTACCGAACGCCATGAATCGCGCCGGGTGGACAACCAGCTGCGTGGCCGGGCTGGTCGCCAGGGCGATCCCGGCTCCACTCGCTTCTTTCTTTCTTTGGGAGACAATTTGCTGCGGATTTTCGGGGGCGACCGCGTTGCCGGTCTGATGAATGCCTTCCGCGTTGAGGAAGATATGCCGATCGAATCCGGCATGCTCACCCGTTCGCTGGAGGGGGCTCAGAAGAAGGTGGAGACTTACTACTACGACATCCGCAAGCAGGTGTTCGAGTACGACGAGGTGATGAACAACCAACGTCGTGCTGTGTATTCAGAGCGCCGGCGTGTGCTGGATGGTCGCGCCCTCAAGAAGCAGGTGATCGGGTACGGCGAACGCACCATGGACGAAATCGTGGAGGCCTATGTGAATCCGGATCTTCCACCCGAGGAATGGGACCTTGGTCAGCTGGTGGGCAAGGTGAAGGAATTCATCTACCTGCTGGAGGATCTCAACCCTGATCAGGTGCAGGGCCTTGGCATGGAGGAACTCAAGGCTTTCCTACAGGAACAGCTGCGTAATGCCTACGACCTCAAGGAAGGCCAAATCGAGCAGCAGCGGCCCGGGTTGATGCGGGAAGCCGAGCGTTTCTTCATTCTTCAGCAGATCGACACGCTTTGGCGGGAACATTTGCAGGCCATGGATGCTCTAAGGGAGTCGGTGGGCCTGCGTGGCTATGGTCAAAAAGACCCTCTTATTGAATATAAGAATGAGGGTTATGACATGTTCCTCGAAATGATGACTAACATGCGGCGCAATGTGATCTATTCGATGTTTATGTTCCAGCCACAATCTTCGAAGAGTTAGGGATAATTGTTTCTGTTCTTCAGCCCCTAGGCTTCGATCTTCGTTAGGGCCTCCTTGACGCTGTCAAGCATCGTTTGTTTGTTGTACCGCTTTCGGATCTCTTCTGAGGCGGCCAGCAGTTGTTTTGTTAATTGTTTTTGATTCTGATTGATAGCGTTGTCTAGGGTCTTGGTTGCTAAAACGAATTGCAGGTAATCTCCGACGGCAATTTCTTGTGTGGTTCCAAATGCTTTACCTATTTTGAAAAGTTCCCTTCCTCCTAATCCCGAGTAACCAATGACGCTGCACCCACTGGCCATCGCTTCGGCAACGGGGAGCCCGAACCCCTCTGGATGGCCGAATGAAAGCAAAAGAATGCTGTTTCGCATTATTTTGATGACTTCCTCTTGTGGGCGTTTGTGGATGGGGATGATTGACCAGCCATGGAACCAGTCACATCGCTTAAGAAGCTCCAGAACGATCATGGAGTCTTTTGAATTTTTTCTTGGGAAATAGCAGAGCTGCCTTTTCTTGGTTTTCCCGGGTTTGAATAGCTCTGTTTCAATTGCATTTTTAATGATGCTGACTCGGTTGTTTCCCGCCTGAAATCCTTCGCTGATGAGGCTTTTGTCGTGTTCGGATACGCAAATAATATGTCTAATTCTTTGGCTTTGATATATGTCAATCAGGCCGGCAGGTCGATGCATGTTTTTGGCTTCTGGCGGGCCAAAACTGTAGGCAGTATTTTGGTTGAAGATGATCTTGGGAAGCTCTGGGGCAAAGGTCAAGAATTCGCCGTTGTAGGTCTCTGGCATGACCACGATGTCCCTCTCAGGGGAAAGGTCGGTTTGTTTGAGCCAATTCGTTTCGCTGATGGTATTGACCCTACTTTCAAACCAGCCTGGATGGAATTCAGCCTTGTCTTGAATCAGTGTTGCTTCTCGGTCGAGCTTCCCCAATGCCTCCGCTAAACGGTGTAGTTGCTTGATGCCGCCGGTTGGATGGGCCACGTCTGGCTTAACCAGCAGCCAATAGCGATAGCTTTCGGATCGATTGACCGTCATCGCTTGCTTTTAAGTTGTTCGGCAAATCGCCCCACCATTAAATCTTCAGAGCCATTCAGATATGTGGCATGGTCTGTGGCCATGCTGTGTCCATGACGTGCAATTGAAATTGCGAGTTTATAGCTGACGACGTAGCACTTCCCGCTAAAGAAATTGGGAATTCTTGTGTTGTTCGGGAAGATGGTTTCGAGGCTGATGGATGCTCCTTTTTTCAGAGCCCAATTCTCAATCCCTCTGCGTTGTGGATTGGTGTGTTGAAACAGTCCATTGTAATTTGTACCTCCGGTCAACGGTTCTTCCATCCGGTTTTGGATGAACTGCAGGAGAGCCCTCTGGTCAATCGGTTGACGGCCTTGGTATTTAATTCCGGCGAGTTTATGCCTCATGCAGCTGAGGTCCAGCTTGATTAACTGCCGGAATCGAAAGTTCCGGCAGCAGTAGCGCATCATCCTATGCGTCTTTAGGCTCAGTTTCTCGTACTGCTCTGGTGTTGCCAGTGTCAGTCGGCGACCATGGAATTCGTCGCGTTCTCCGCCGGCCCACACTTCTACAAGTCGTGCATCTTGGCGATTTCTAATCAAGTTACCCAGTTCAGATCCGTCGAATACTTCCAACAATTCTTCGTCCTGGTCGCATCCATAGAGGCAGACCAGTGTGTCTAGGCGTTTGGTTTTGGTGTTGTCATGCCAATGCCAGTAATGCGTCGTTTTGGGTTCACTTCGGTTCCAGGATATGCTGTTTGATCCTGTCAATTGTTGCAAATGAATGGCATCAGGGAATGTCAGTGATCGTGCACAGAGTTGAATGCGGTTGCAATGCCATCCTCGTTTTAAATCGTCTGGACTGAAGATTCGGTTGAGGTATTTTTTGCGTGCATGCCCTTGGCTCCGGACGATGTAGTGTCGTAGTACAAAGTCTTCGTCCGCGAGCTTTACTTCTTTGGCTGAAGTTGCGCTTAATTCGTGTCCGCCAGCCTTCGTGTTGCTCAGTTGCGTAGCTCGCTGCCATCCCCGCATTAGTCGCTTTGGTTTGGGGGCAAAAAAGTAGTAGTGTTCGGCTTCTTTCCCTTTGCATGTTGGTAGGAATACGAATTCTTCAAAGTTGATTGCATTGCAGCCTTGGCTGTCCAAGCGTCGTATGGCATCAATTAACCGTTCGCCAATTCTGTTGCTCTGGGGCCATTCATCGGCGTCTAAATGTAGAACCCATTCATGCTCCAGTTGTTCAATTATCTTTTGTTTGGCTAGCAGTTGTTCTTTAAGGTCGAAATGACCCTTCCAAGCAAGTGTCTCAATCCGCTTAATACCTCTTCCCCGGTGTTCTTTAGCCCAAGCGAGTGTTTCGTCGGTTGAGCTGTGGTCTAGCAAAATTACTTCTAGTCCCTCTTCCAACCAGCGTGGCAGGAACTTTTTGAGATTTTCATGTTCGTTTCGACAGGCGACTATTGCTGCGCATCGCAGTTCTTGGCTCATTCCGCAGTTGTCTCCCCTAGGAACTCCAGGATTTCTCGGTCTTTCAGGTTTTGCGATTCGCCACGACACACTTCTCGTAGTGCTCGGCCCTCCGCTACTTCCCGTAGGCAGCGCTGAAGGTTGCCGATGGTACTTTCTAGTTCATCGATCCGCTCCATCAGATTGCGGATCACGCTCGCCTCGGCATCAGGCAGTGCGGAGTGAGCCAGGGGGTTGATCCGCACGCCGCTTTGGTGGATTACCCGTCCAGGGATGCCCACCACCGTGCAGTCGCTTTCCACGTCCCGCACCACCACCGAACCGGCGCCGATGCGGGTGTTGGTGCCGATTTTGATGGCTCCCAGCACCTTGGCTCCAGCTCCGACCACCACGTTCTCCGCCAGGGTGGGGTGGCGTTTGCCGTTCTCCTTGCCCGTGCCTCCCAGGGTCACCCCCTGGTACAGCAGGCAGCGGGGGCCGATTTCAGCGGTTTCGCCGATCACCACCCCCATGCCGTGGTCGATAAACACGCTGTGGCCGATGCGTGCTCCCGGGTGGATTTCGATGCCGGTGAGAGCCCGGCCGATCTGGCTAAGGCAGCGTGCCGCCAGCTTCAGGGGCAGACGGCAGGTCCAGAGGCGATGGCTGATCCGGTGCAGGCTGATCGCCTGGAAGCCCGGGTAGCAGCACACAATCTCCAGCCAGCCGCGGGCAGCCGGATCGCGCTCGCGGATGATAGCGAGGTCGGCACGGATGTGATCAAACATCGCAGGGGTGTTATCTGGCGGCCGCCGGGGTCTGCAGGCCAATCTCCTTTCGGAGTAAATCGATCGTATCGGTGCTGAGGTAGCTCTCGGCGCAATGCACCTGGGGCATGCGCATCAGTTGGGAGCGGTTCTGGCGCAGGCTTTGCTCAACCAGGGGCAGGCTGGGACGATCGCAGAGCACATGGCTGGAGGCTCGCAGCAGGGCCAGCAGCCGGCTGCCCACGTCAGGGGTGGCGGTCATCAGCAGCAATTCGTTGCCCCGCATCGAGTGGAGAATCACCTCGGCGGCCCGCAGGATGCCGGGGCTGATGCTCACCAGGCCCACACAGCTGCCGGGGCGCAGCTCCTTGAGCATGGCCAGCTCTTGGCGGAAGTCGTTGAGGTCAACAGCCACGGCCCGAACACTGTGTTTTTTGGCCAGCTCCTCCACCGGTTGTAGGAAATAACGGCTGGTCACCACTGTGCCGTTGCTGGAGTTCTCCAGAACGCTTTCCAGCTCCTCCAATGGCACCACTTCCACCGGCACATCCAGACAGGGTTCCAGTTCTTCGGCGATCAGCATTGAGGCACCGATGTCTTCCCGCGGTGTGCTGACCAGCACGCGGGCGCCGCAGCGCAGGCGCCAGTCGATCTCCCGGGTCAGCAGTTCCCGGGTCTGCTGCAGGGTGCAGCCCGCATTCAGCAGGCCATCCACGCACTTGCGCACCTCACGATCGAGATCGGTGACGCCCCGATTGCGGATGTGTGGTGGCGTTTTGATTTCCCGTGGTTTCTGCTGGTCGCGCACATAGATGCCGGAGCCGGCCATGGCTTCCACGACGCCATCAGTTTCCAGCTGGCGGTAAACCTTGCTGATCGTGTTGCGGTGCAATCCGGTCTGCATCGCCAGCTGGCGCGTGCTCGGTAGTCGATGGCCCGGTGGGTAATGCCGCGCTGCGATGGCGAAACAGATCTGGTTGTAGAGCTGCGTTGATGCCGGAATGTCGCTTTCCTGTTGGATATGGAATCGCACGCCGGTGGGACAGGTCGGAATGCGGCCACCATACGGAGCGATTCCCCTGGTGACAATTACTTCTGTGTCCTATGCAGTTATGGCAAGTTTTGAGCCGGCCAGCGGAGTGTGGATTGAAGTCCTGAACGCCCCCGTTTGTTTGCGTTGCTGGTGGGCGGAGCCGCAGCAGGCTGCGAACGATATTGAGTCTAAATCGTTAATAAATCGTGTCTATATCGTGCTGCCTGAGGTGTTCGGTGTGAATGCCTGGGTGCGCAGCGTGGCCGATCGGCTGGCCGCCCATGGCCATCCGGCCCTGGCGGTGCCCTTGTTTGCCCGAACGGCCCCCGATTTGGAGTTGGCCTACGAACCGTCCGATCTGGCCCAAGGTCGTCGCCACAAGGACGCCACCACCAGCGATCAGATCCTCGGTGATGTTGCTGCGGCTCTGGCCTGGCTGCGGGCCCGTCACCCGCAAGCATCCGTTCATCTGGTGGGTTTCTGTTTCGGGGGGCATGCCGCCTTCTTGGCGGCAACCCTGCCTGGCGTGGCGGCCGCCTTTGATTTCTATGGCGCCGGAGTGAGCCGGATGCGGCCCGGCGGTGGTGAACCCTCCTTGGCCCTGCTGCCGGAGATCCAGGCACGCCTTACCTGTGTGTTCGGCACGGCCGACCCGCTAATTCCGGCGGCGGATCGCGAGACGATTGCGTCGGTCCTGCGCAAGGCTGATCCCGCCGGCGAGCGTTTGCGTTGTGTGAACTACGACGGCGCAGATCACGGTTTCATGTGCGAAGCGCGCAGCAGTTTCAATCCCGAGGCCTCAGCCCAGGGATGGCGCTTGATGCTGGAAGGCCTCTAGCCCTGAGGGCTCGCCACCTTTGCGGCGGTGGGGCGTGGGGGTGCCGGAATCGTGCGCACGGCCTTGTTGGCGGCTTGCTCCTTTTCCTCCTTCTTCACCAGCGGTGTTTTGCGCGGGGTGAGGAACATGATCATGTTGCGGCCCTCCCGTTTGGGCGCCTGCTGGATCTCGGCCTTTTCTTCCAGATCCTTGGCCATCCGCCGCAGGAGGGTTTCCGCCAGGGCAGTGTGCTGAATCTCACGGCCTCGGAAGATCACCGTGCACTTCACCTTGTCGCCAGCCTTGAGGAAGCGCTGGGCCTGACCGATTCGCACGTCGTAATCGTGCTGGTCGATCTTGTAGCGCATCTTGACCTCTTTGACTTCGGTCTGGTGCGACTTTTTCTTGGCCTCTTTGGCTTTCTTTTCTTGTTCGAACTTGAACTTGCCGTAGTCCATGATTCGGCAGACCGGCGGGTCGGCCTTCTCGCTCACCAGCACCAGATCCAGTTCCCGGTCACGGGCCACGTCGAGAGCTTCTTCCCTGCTGATCACGCCCAGCTGAGCGCCGTCTGAGTCGACCACCCGCAATTGGGGGTAGTTGATCCGATCGTTGATGTTGGGCAGCTCCCGAACCGGGGCACGACGGTCAAAACGGGGACGTGGGGGCATTCAGGCGGTGACGGGGACAGGTGCAGACAATTTCGAGGGATATAACGTCTACATCCTTCACATTAGTTGCTGCTGGATCAACGTCATCGCATCCGTCAACGTTGCCTGGTCGGGCAGCCAGTGGGGGTTGTGCTGACGCCGGAACCAGGTGCGTTGTCGTTTGGCGAACTGGCGGGTGCGTTGGCTGGTGATCCGCACCGCGTCTGCGTTGGTCAGCCTTCCGCTGATTACCTGCAGCGCCTCGCCGTAGCCGATGGTCTGCAGCAGCGGCAGATCCGCGCCGTAGCGCTCGCTCAGGCGCCGGGTCTCCTCCACAAGCCCGTCCTGGTACAGCTGCTCGGTGCGTTGCTGGATCCGCTGGCGCAGATTGGCGGGATTGAGGCCCAGTTCCAGAACGTTCCAGGGGGGCGGTGTGGCGGTGGCTTGGCGGCTCATCGGTTGTCCGGACGCGTAGAGCACTTCAAGGGCGCGCTGGGTGCGCACGGCATCGGCTGGAGCGATTTTGGCGGCGGCGTCTGGGTCGGCGGCTTGCAGCAGTGGGTGGCAGATGCCCTGGCCCAATGCCGTCAGTTGTTGGCGCAGCTTCTGCTGTGGGGCGACGGCCGGAGGTTGCAGTCCGGAGGTGAGGGCTTTGAGATACAGGCCGCTGCCTCCCACGAGGAGGGCGACGCCCCGCTGCGCTAACTCCCGGCTGATGCAGGGATTGGCTTCTGATTGAAACTCCTGCAGGGTGATCGGCTGGTCCGGTGCGCGCAGGTCCAACAAATGGTGCTGTACCCGTTCCTGCTGCTCCGCCGTCGGCTTGGCAGTGCCGACATTCATCCCCCGGTAAAGCTGGCGGGAATCCACGTTGATCACCGGCAGATCCAGCCGTTCGGCAATGTCCAAAGCCAGGGCGGTCTTGCCGCTGGCAGTGGGCCCGAGCAGGGCGATCACCAGGGGATTGGAGCTATTCAAAAGCGTTAGGGGGTGCAGCCCGGCTTGGAACGACCTCTGAGAGGCCTCTGCAAGCCTCTATAGACAGCCGGTGGTAGATTGGCATTGTCAGGTCGAGGTTTAGAGCCGTTGCGCCCGCCCATGACCCGGTTTCCTGGCTTGAGACTTACTGAATGAGCGACGCTTCCAAGGTCCAGAACGCCTACGGCGCTGAGCAAATTCAGGTGCTGGAGGGGCTTGAGCCCGTTCGCAAGCGCCCGGGCATGTATATCGGCACCACGGGGCCGCGGGGCTTGCACCACCTTGTGTACGAGGTGGTTGATAACTCGGTCGATGAGGCTCTGGCAGGGCATTGCGACCAAATTGTTGTCGTCTTGGGGGACGACGGTTCTGCCTCGGTGAGCGACAACGGCCGTGGCATTCCCACCGATGTGCATCCCCGCACCGGCAAGAGTGCTCTGGAGACGGTGCTCACGGTGTTGCATGCCGGCGGCAAATTCGGCGCCGGTGGTTACAAGGTGTCTGGCGGTTTGCACGGCGTCGGCATCTCGGTGGTCAATGCCCTGAGTGAATGGGTGCAGGTGACGGTGCGCCGCCAGGGCCAGATTCATCGCCAGCGCTTTGAGCGGGGCACTGCCATTGGGGCGCTTGCCTCGGAGTCGCAGCCATCGGCGGAGTCCGGCGAGACCGGTACCACCGTCTGCTTCAAGCCCGACCTTGAAATCTTCACCGGCGGCATCGTCTTCGATTACGCCACCCTCTCGGCTCGTCTGAGGGAACTCGCCTATCTCAACGGCGGTGTGAGGATTGTCTTCCGTGATGAGAGGGAGTCAGCCCGGGATGAGGAGGGTCAGCCCCATGAGGAGACCTATTTCTATGAAGGCGGCATCAAGGAATACGTCGCCTACATGAACAAGGAGAAGGATGCCCTTCACCCCGAAATCATCTACGTGAATTCGGAGAAGGATGGCGTTCAGGTGGAGGCGGCCCTGCAGTGGTGCTCCGATGCCTACTCCGACAGCATCCTTGGCTTTGCCAACAACATCCGCACCGTGGATGGGGGCACCCACATTGAAGGCCTCAAGACGGTGCTCACTCGTACCCTCAACGCCTTCGCCAAGAAGCTGGGCAAACGCAAGGAAGCTGATTCCAACCTGGCGGGGGAGAACATCCGTGAAGGCCTCACCGCTGTTCTTTCGGTGAAGGTGCCGGAACCGGAATTTGAAGGTCAGACCAAAACCAAGCTCGGCAATACCGAAGTGCGGGGCATCGTCGACAACCTGGTGGGCGAGTCGCTTGGGCAGTTCCTCGAGTTCAATCCTTCCGTGATCGGTCTGATCCTGGAGAAAGCGATCCAGGCCTTCAATGCTGCCGAAGCGGCTCGGCGGGCCAGGGAGCTGGTGCGCCGCAAGAGTGTGCTGGAGAGTTCCACGCTTCCCGGAAAGCTGGCCGACTGCAGTTCCCGTGATCCGGGCGAATCTGAGATCTACATCGTGGAGGGAGACTCCGCTGGCGGGTCAGCGAAACAGGGGCGGGACCGACGCTTCCAGGCCATCCTTCCTCTGCGCGGAAAGATCCTCAACATCGAGAAGACCGACGACGCCAAGATCTACAAGAACACCGAGATTCAGGCTCTGATCACGGCGCTCGGTCTTGGCATCAAGGGAGAAGACTTCGATGTAAAGAATCTCCGCTATCACCGCATTGTGATCATGACCGATGCGGATGTTGACGGCGCGCACATCCGTACGTTGATTCTCACTTTCTTCTATCGCTACCAAAAAGAGTTGGTTGAAGGTGGCTACATCTACATCGCCTGTCCGCCTCTCTACAAAGTGGAGAGGGGCAAGAATCACACCTATTGTTATAACGAATCGGATCTGCAGAAAACCCTGAAAGGATTTGGCGAAAAAGCTAACTACACCATTCAGCGGTTCAAAGGCCTTGGAGAAATGATGCCCAAGCAGTTATGGGAAACCACCATGGATCCCAGCACGCGGATGATGAAGCGCATCGAAATTGAAGATGCACTGGAAGCGGATCGCATCTTCACGATCCTGATGGGTGACAAGGTGGCTCCTCGCCGGGAATTCATCGAAACCCACAGCGCCGAGCTGGACATGGCAGCCCTTGACATTTGATGGGGCCGCTTCTCCGTTGGAGTTGGTTGCTTGGGGTGGCGCTGATGGCCCCGGCGGCCTTGCCGGCCGGTGGTGCTGATCGGCGTCAACCGCAGCCCCGTCGCCGCGAGGCGTCTGGGCCCTTACACACGTCGACCGACCAGCCCCTGCACCTCAGCCCGCTGGAGGTTGCTCCACGGTTGAGCACCCTCAAGGCGGGATCTTCCCTGCGTCTTCTGCGGCGTTGGTCTGCCGCCGATGGCCAGGATTGGCTGCACGTGCAAACCGTCTCCGGAGAGCAACGCCGTGGCTGGCTCCGCGCCTGACGCCCTGTTGGTTGGTCTCGGGGCGATCCCCGGGGCCTGGCTGCGCTTGAAGGTGGTGAACCACTTTCAGCCCATGGTGCCGAAGAAGCACTGGGGCACCTTCCTTGTGAATGTCGTGGCCTGTTTCGCCCTGGGGCTGGTGCTGGCCCTCAATGAAACGTGCACCGCCAGCACGGGAATTGCCTTGCTTATGGGGGTGGGCTTTTTTGGCAGCCTCAGCACCTTTTCCACCTTTGCGGTGGAGTTGCTGAACGAGCTCCGTGCCGGCCAGGCTCTAACGGCCTTGGTGCTTGCGCTCGCTTCGATCGGGGCGGGTTTGCTGGCCTCGGCCGTTGGTTACGGACTGGGAACCCATGCCTGAGACCAACCCCAGCCTGCAACTGGAACTGCAGGAGTTGCTGCTCGTGGGTCTGGGCGCTGTGCCCGGAGCTCTGCTGCGCTGGCAGCTGGCCCTGCATCTGGGGGATCAGAACCTGCTGGTGAACGTCCTGGGGGCCGCGCTGTTGGGTTGGCTGGCAGGGCTTCCCGCCGCCCCGCGTCGACAGTTGCTGCTGGGCATTGGCTTCTGCGGCTCGCTCACCACCTTCAGCAGTTGGATGCTGGCGGCCATGAAGCACCTGAGCTCCGGAGATTGGGCCGCCGCATTGGGCTTAATCGGGCTGACCCTTGGGCTGGGGCTTGGTGCCGCAGCCCTTGGTTTCAGCCTGGGGCGCCGACTCAAGCCGCCAGAGCCGCCTCAATCGCCGACTTGAGGTCTTCGGGGGTGACGCCGCTCTTGAAACGGGCGATCACTGTGCCGTCCTTGCCCACCAGGAACTTCTCGAAGTTCCACTCCACATCACCGGCGGGATCCATCTGATTAAGGGTGGTGTAGGGCTCTGTGGTGCTGTCCTTGGCGTGCACCTTTTCAAACAGCTCGAAGTCAGCGCCGTAGGTGGTGGAGCAGAAGCTCTTGATCTCGTCGAGGCTGCCGGGCTCCTGGGCGCCGAAGTCGTTGCAGGGGAAACCCAGAACGGCTAGACCCTTTGCGGCGTAGGCCTCGTTCAGGGCCTGAAGGCCGGCGTACTGCTTGGTGAAGCCACAGCGGCTGGCCACGTTCACGATCAGCAGCACCTTGCCGGCGTAATCGCCAAGGGATTTGCTGCTGCCGTCGGGGGTGGTGACGGAAACGGAGCTGACGCTGATCGCCATGGTTGAACACTGAGGGAGAGCTGACGTTAACCGGATGTAACGGCCATAGACTGGGCTCCCGGCCGGAGGGGCATGACGGAGGCATCGGGGTTGAGCAGCGGCGTGACGGTGGAGCACGAGATGCTGGCTGAGGCAGTCACCCATGAGCTCGCCGCCATGCTTCAGGCGGGGAACTACGACGCGGTGAAACTGCTGCTGGAACCGGTTCAGCCGGTCGATATCGCTGAAGCGATCGGCGCGCTGCCAGCCAACCTGCAGGCCATTGCTTTTCGGCTGCTCAGCAAAGACGAAGCCATCAGTGTTTATGAGTACCTCGACACCGCCACCCAGCAGAGTCTGCTGAGCCTGCTGCGTTCCGGTGAGATGCGGGAGGTGGTGGAGGAGATGTCGCCGGATGATCGCGCCCGCTTGTTTGAGGAACTGCCGGCCAAGGTGGTGCGCCAACTGCTCAGCGAGCTCAGTCCGGATGAGCGCAAGGTGACCGCTGAATTGCTGGGTTACCGCTCTGAAACGGCCGGTCGCTTGATGACGACCGAGTACATCGCCCTGAAGGAAAACCAGACGGCGGCTGTGGCGTTGGACATCGTGCGCCGCCGCGCCCGCGACACCGAAACGATTTATTCCCTCTACGTGACGGATGCGGAACGCCGCCTCACCGGCATCCTGTCGCTCCGGGATCTGGTGACGGCAGACCCTCAGGCCCGTATCGGCGATGTGATGACGGAGGAGGTGCTCAGCGTCAGCACCGATACCGATCAGGAGAAGGTGGCCCGCACAATTCAGCGCTACGACTTCCTCGCCGTTCCTGTGGTGGATCTGGAGCAGCGTCTGGTGGGCATCGTCACGGTGGATGACGTGATCGATGTGATCGAGCAGGAGGCCACCCGCGATCTGTACGCCGCCGGTGCGGTTCAGGCTGGTGATGACGACGACTACTTCAGCAGCAACCTGTTCACCGTCGCCCGGCGCCGGGTGGTGTGGTTAGCGGTCCTGGTGCTCGCCAGCTTCTTCACTTCGGAAGTGATTGCAGCCAATGAAGACGTGCTGCAGAAGGTCGTGCTGCTTGCGGCTTTCATTCCGTTGTTGGGTGGCACCGGCGGCAATGTGGGGGCCCAGAGTTCCACGGTGGTGATCCGTGGCTTGAGCACCCAGAGCATCTCCAGCCTCGGACCCTTGCGGGCGATTGGCCGAGAAGCAATGGCTGGAGCTTTGTTGGGGGTGTTGATGATGCTGTTGGTGGTTCCCTTCGCTTGGTGGAGAGGTGAAAGCGCTTTGGTGGGTCTGTCGGTGGGGATGAGCCTGCTGGCGATCACCACCTTGGCGGCCACCGCCGGAGCGGCGTTTCCGCTGCTGTTCGATCGCATGGGTCTGGATCCGGCATTGATGTCCACGCCCTTCATCACCACCTGTACAGACGTGGCGGGCACGTTGATCTACCTGAAGACGGCGGGGTGGCTGTTGGTCCACCTGCCGCAGCTGGTTCAGGTAACAGGTATTTCTACCCAATTCTTTGCCATGGGCGTTTTCTGAGAGTGTGTTTACGTTTCTTAGGAGTACTCTTTACATAACTCAAAGAAGCGACATGGCTCCGGCAGCGACCGCTACTCCCAAGCCAAAAACTGCCGCGAAAACCGTCACGGCAGACGTCGATCTCGTCCGCTCCTACCTGCGTGACATCGGCCGTGTTCCTCTGCTGACCCACGAGCAGGAGATCACCCTGGGTCGTCAGGTGCAGGAGCTGATGGACATCGAGTCCATCGAGTCTGAACTGGAAAGCAAGGAGGGTGAGAAACCCAGCCGCGATCAGCTGGCTAAGGCCTCTGGGCTTTCCTCAGTGCAGCTCAAGCGCAAGCTTCAGCACGGCCGCCGCGCTAAAGAGCGCATGGTGGCCGCCAACCTAAGGCTGGTGGTGAGCGTCGCTAAGAAATACACCAAGCGGAATATGGAGCTCCTGGATCTAATTCAGGAAGGAACCATCGGCTTGGTGCGTGGGGTTGAAAAGTTTGATCCCACCAGGGGCTACAAGTTCTCCACCTATGCCTACTGGTGGATCCGTCAGGGCATCACACGGGCAATTGCCGAAAAGAGCCGCACGATCCGGCTACCGATTCACATCACTGAGATGCTGAACAAGCTCAAGAAGGGGCAGCGGGAGCTGAGCCAAGAGCTGGGTCGCACCCCCACCGTCATCGAGCTGGCCGAGTATGTCGAGCTGCCGGAAGACGACGTCAAGGATCTGATGTGTCGCGCCCGTCAGCCGGTGAGCTTGGAGATGAAAGTGGGCGACGGCGATGACACTGAGCTGTTGGAGCTGCTCTCCGGTGATGGCGATCTCCCCAGCGATCAGGTTGAAGAGGATTGCTTGAAAGGAGATCTGCGCAGCCTGTTGGGGCAGCTTCCCCATCTGCAGGAGCAGGTGTTGCGGATGCGTTATGGCATGGATGGGGAAGATCCAATGAGCCTTACTGGCATTGGCCGGATTCTTGGCATGAGCCGCGATCGCGTGCGCAACCTGGAGCGGGATGGTCTGGCCGGTCTGCGCCGAGTCAGCGATCAGGTAGAGGCCTACGTGGCTTGCTGAGGCTTCTTTAGGCTTTGGTTGAAATGCCGGGCCCCGCTTTGAAGCGCCAATTGCAATTTGTTCATATTGGGAAATGTGGGGGTTCAACGGTTGAAAAACTTCTTCCGTTATCTTCCGTTGTAGCTGAAAAATATTCTTCGTTTTTTGAGTCCCACGTAAATGGGGTTAAGCTAAATATGGATTGCGATTATCTCTTTTGTATTCGGAACCCAGTAGACAGGGCTTTTTCGGCTTTTGAGTGGCGTAAAAAGCTCATTCTCGAGGACCAGGTTCCAAGTCAAGTCCATCGCTTTCCTGGCGAAAAAGATGTTTTAATTAAGTATAATAGTTTGGGCTCTATTTCGCGAAATTTATACTTCTCTAATGGTCTTTTAAATCAAAATGTGGCAAGGGACTTTAGGTCTATTCATCATTTGCGAGAATCAATATCATTTTACTGTCGTCCTCTTTTGGCTGTGCTCACTCCCCACAACCTTTTTGGTGTGGTGTGCCAAGAAAATCTTGTAGCGGATTGCGCTGGGGTTTTAGGAGTTGATGCTTCAGGGGTCAGAGAGAGGAGCAATGCGTCGAAACGGCGTATTGATCAGGACCTTGATGCTTTGGCGGTGAACAATCTCAAACGATTTCTCCTCGAGGATTACCAATGTCTTACCGCGCTTTGGAGTCTCGGTGCTCTCAGTGATCAACAGTTTTGGCGCGTCATGAAGTCGTCTGTTGAGGCGTAGATGACACCAGCGCTTCGCGTAAAGCTTGATTGGTGGCTCTTGGTGCTTCGTCATGGGGACAATGCCCGGCCCCAGAAATCACTGCCAGCGAGCGCACGCAGCTGATGCTGTTGTTCCAGCGTTGGGCCTCCGCTAAGGGCTCCCAGGGATCCTTCTCTCCCCAGATCAGGTCCACTGGAATCGATAGCTCCTGCATCAACTGAGGTGCCAGATGGTCGTCGAACAAGTTGATGAAGCCGCGGAATGCTTCGGTTGCGCCATCGCGCTGGGTGGGCTGAAACAGCAGTTCGATTAGCTCGTCGTCGATGTTGGCGCCACTGGGGTAAGCCTGCTTCAGCACGCTGCGGATCACGCCGCGACGTGCCGCATTGCGGAAGAGCGCTGTGCTGAGCCAGCGCTGCCGAACCATCGTTTTCAGGACTGGGCGGATCCAGGCCATCCAGGCCGGCTGGGTGGTCAACTGCTTGTCGTCCATCAAGCGCTGGGCGCAGTCAATCAGCACCACGCCCTGGCAGCGGTCCCCCAGCAGTTGCGCCGCCCGCAGGGCCACGACCCCGCCGATGGAGTTGCCTACCAAGCGCACCGGGCGATCGATCACCTCGCAGCAGAAGTCCGCCACCTGCTGGCCCCAGAGGTCAAAGCCGTAATGAACAGCATCCGTTGTGACGGGTTCATCCTTCAGGCGGGCCCGGGGTTGATCGCTGCGCCCGAAGCCCAAAAGATCGATGGCATAGGTGGGTGCCTGCTCCGCAAGCACTGGCTGGTTGAAGCGCCAGTGGTTGGTGTTGGCCCCAAAGCCATGGATCAATAGCACCGCCTCAACAGCATCGGCGTTGCCCATAAGCGACCAGCCGATGCTGTGGGTCTTCCAGCTCCAGAGGTTGTTGCTAGGGCTCACGCCTTGGCTTGCTACGCCGGTGCATCTTGGCGACTGAACAACCGCTGTTCGAGGTTTTTCACCAGCACATACACCGGCGGCACAACTCCAAGCGACAGCATGGTGGCCACTACCAGACCACCGAAGATCACGGTGCCTAGGGATTGCTGGCTGTGCGCTCCGGCGCCATTGGCCACCACCAAGGGGAGGAAGCCCGCCAGGGCGGCAATGGCTGTCATCAGGATTGGGCGTAGACGGGATTCTGCTGACTGAACCGCTGCTTCGGTGATGCTCAGGCCCTGCTCCAGCTTTTGTTCGGCCACCTCAACGATCAGGATTCCGTTCTTGGCCGCAAGGCCGATCAGGGTCACCAGGCCCACCTGGGCATAAATGTTCAGGTCGATTGAACGGATGGCCAGGAAGACCAGGGCACCGAGCATGGCCAGGGGCACCGTGGCCAGGATGATCACGGGCGTGATGTAGCTCTCGTACTGGGCCGAGAGCACCAGGTACACAATCAGCACGCCCAGGCCGAACACCAGAACGCTGGCGTTACCGGCGGAGAGTTGCAGCTCAGCCAGTCCGGTGAAGGCGGAGCCGATGTTGGTGAAGTCGGCAGCATTGAACAGCGCTTGAATCTTGGCCAGGGCCTGACCACTGCTCTTGCCGATCGCTTCGGCGCCTTGGATCAGCACGGTGCGGTTGAGGTTGTAGTGGCTGATCACCGGCGGCGCACTGCTCAGCTCAGCCGAGGCGAACTGCGATACCTGCACCAGCCCGCCATCGCGATCCCGCACGTAATAACTCAGCACGTCGTCGATGGTCTGGCGTTGATCCGGTGTGCCCTGCACGTAGATGCTGCGCACCTGACCACTCTCGTAGGTGAGCCCGGAGTAGTTGCCGCCAGTGAGAGCGGCGATGCTGTCCATCGCCTCCTGATAGTCGACGTTCAAAGCCCCCATCACATCGCGGTTCACTGAAAGGCCGACCGCCGGAGAGCTGGGGTTGAACTGGGTGTAGAGCGTGGAGAAATCACCGCTGGCATTCCCCTCCTTGATCAGTTGATCCGCCAGATCCGACAGCTCATTGAGGCTGTATTGGCCGTTGCTGAGGTCGTTGAACTGGAAGTAAAAACCGCCCTGAGATGAGAAACCCGGCACCGCTGGCGGCCCTGATGCCGCCGCCAGCCCTTCGCTCAGCTGGATCAGCTTGGTGTTCAGGCGCTTGATGATTGCGTCGGAGCTGTGGCTTGCTCCTTTGCGGTCCTCCAGGGGTCTCAATCCGAAGAAGAAGAAGCCTTGATCAGGGCTGGAGCCGTTGAAGCCGGAGCC
Organism: Synechococcus sp. MU1611; assembly: GCF_020514255.1. Lineage (NCBI taxonomy): Bacteria > Bacillati > Cyanobacteriota > Cyanophyceae > Synechococcales > Synechococcaceae > Synechococcus > Synechococcus sp. MU1611. The sequence continues at coordinate 444,851 of NZ_VTLC01000002.1, forward strand.
GCTGATGATTCCGGCATTGGCCACGTCGTCTTCCTCGCTGAGCACCCTGGCGATCTGCATGCCGAGCTTTTTGGTTTCCACGAGAGAGGCGCCGTTCTGGAGTTGGAAGATGCCCAGGCCGTAGCCCTGGTCTTCATCGGGGATGAAGGCGGTGGGCAGGGCTGTGAAGGCGAAGCCGGTCAGCACGATGCCCACGGCCAAGCCGCCGAGGATCAGCTGGCGCAGGGCGATCACCCGGGTGAGCAGGGCGGCGTAGGCCCGCTGCAGCCGGTCAAAGCCGGCATTGAACGTCGAGAAGATGCGCGGCAGGTTGGCCCCGGCGAGCGAACCGATGCCCACGCCCGCCAGGTAGGTCCAGCTGCCGAAGGCTGCGGCACTGAATCGCCCGAAGGCCAGCCCCACGATCACACCCACAACAATCCAGGCGCGACCGCGCGGTTCGGGTGGTTTCTCCCGGGGCAGGATCAAACCCGAGAGCATCGGCGAGAAGCTGAGGGCGTTGAAGGCCGAAATGGCGATCGAGAAGGCGATCGTCAGGGCGAACTGCTTGTAGATGATGCCGATACCGCCGGGGTAAAAGGCCACGGGAACAAACACCGCCATCAGCACAAGTGCGGTCGCTAATAGGGCACCGAACAACTCGCCCATGCAGGCCAGGGCTGCCTCGCGGGGCTTCATCCCCTGCTCGATGTTGGTGGATACGGCCTCGATCACCACGATGGCGTCGTCCACCACCAGACCCGTTGCCAGCACCAACCCCAGCAGTGTGAGTTGGTTGATCGAGAAGCCGAACACCTTCAGGAAGGCAAAGGTGCCGATCAGCGAGATCGGGATGGCCAGGCTGGGCACCACCGTGGCACGCCAGTTCTGCAGGAACAGAAACAGGATCACCAGCACCAGCACGATGGCAAGACCAAGGGCATCAATCACCCCATCCACCGACGCCTCGATGAACTGGCCGATGTCATAGATCTGATTCACCGTCACCCCGGGGGGAACGAGGCTGCGGAACTGATCGAGTTGTGCCATCACCGCATTGGACACATCCAGGGCGTTGCTGGCCGGGGTTTGATAGATCGCCAGGGTCAGCGCCTCATGGCCGTTCTTGTCGATGCCCTGTACGGCGAAACTGTTGGTGCCGTAGCGCACCTCGCCCACGTCCTCGAGTTTGAGCAGGTTGCCCGAGGGGGAGCGGTTGACAATCAGGTTGTTGAAGTCTTCTAGGGAGGTGAGGTTGCCGTTGTTCTCCACCACGATCGGGTAGGTGTACGCCTGATCCCCGGATGCTGG